>NZ_CAJMZF010000020.1:0-145826 GCF_905220245.1 Paraburkholderia sp. J63
GCGTTCGAGTTCTCTGACCACCGACTGGCTCACGGCTGCGTCGCGATCGGCGAGGCCGTTCCTGAAAAATGAAAACATGCTGGACATGGATAGTAAGTTGGCAACGTTGAGTCTCATCGAGGCTCGCAGGATGTATGCGAGCCTCGCCGTGGAGGCGCTTGCCGCGCTAGAACTTGTGCCGGATTCCCACCATCACAAGCTCTTGCGTGCCCGCGCCAGAGTCGATATCCCATGACCCGATGACCGCCTGCGCCGGACCACTGCCATTGGTGCCACTGGCATGCGCGTAGCCGCCGAACGCGTAGACATCGGTACGCTTGCTCACCAGATAGTCGACTGCCAGGCCTAGCTGATTCTGCTTCGCTGACGAGTCACCCAGTGATTTCATGTACGTGTAGCCGATTTCAGTTTGAAACGCCGGCGTCACGTTCCAGACCGCATAGACCGACCCGATATGGTATTTTTCCGTGCGCGTGAATGCGGATTCGGCATCGGGGCTGTACTCCGAAAAGCTGTAGTAGCCGCCCAGCACCACGGGGCCGATCGTCCAGGCGCCACCGGCACGTGCGATGTTGATCGACCGGGCAGTCTTGTACGCGCTGTTCACCGAGCTGTTGAACAGCGAGCTCGCCGAAGATGTGCCCCGTATGGAGAGGTCTGGATTGCCGTTGTCGATATGCAGGTAACCTGCTGCCGCCGTCACCGATCCGAAGGTGTACGACGCAGCACCGCTATAGGTCTGACCGGACCCCACCGAGCCGGCAACACCACCGAAGGAATACATCGCACCGAGCTGCAAGCCGGCCCAGTTTGGACTTAGCCATTGCACGCCGTTATTGATGCGAATGCTGCTGTCTGCGTTATCGATGTCGCCCGGACTCGTGAAGATCCCGCCGAGATAATAGTCCCCCTGAATGGGCTGAACGATAAAGGTAAGTGGCTCGTACTGCCGCCCGAAAGTAACGGCCCCCCATTGGTCGCTCGAGAGCCCCACAAAGGCCTGACGTCCGAACATCAGACCGCCCTGCCCGAGCTTGCCGGTATTCGGATCGAAGCCGTTCTCAAGCGTGGCGACCACCTTGAGTCCACCGCCGATGTCCTCGCTCGTCCTCAGTCCCCATCTGGATGGCTGCTCGCCACCGTTGGTCATGGCCAGCTGGGTGCTGTGTCCTGCACTGTTATGCACATACATCAGCCCGGTATCGACGATGCCATACAGCGTCACCGAGCTTTGGGCATGCGCGTTCGCTCCTGCTGCCGCCAGACACGCTGCGGCCACGATTTTCAGGTTGATTTTCAAGATCTCCTCCTTAGTTTGCATTACTAAATTATTAAATTGCGTTGACTTCGGTGTGCGACTTCAATAAATCAATATGTAATGCTTATTATTCTGGTCACGGATAAAACCGGGACATCGTTAGCCCCGGATGTCACTCAGCCTTTGGCGCACCCCAGACGGTGCGCATGAATCTGCTTCCAGATGGACACTTCATCCGTGACCGTGTATTCGCTGACCACGCGTCCTTGCGTGACGTCGAGATGGGTCATCCCCATGACGTACACGGCTGCGCCGGTGGGCTCGCCGAAGTGACCGAATCCTGAATGAGTCCCTCTAAGGCTCCAGCGCAATGCGATTCGAACCGGTCTCTCAATATCGCGGTTGACTCGCGCAGCATCAATCTGAAACACGGCATCCGGGAACGATGCCAGATATCCGACAACGAACGTATCGATATCGTCATGGCCATACCGGACGTCACCGCCGGGCGCATGCAACAATGCACCGGAGAAGTACAGGTCACGGACGCCCGACGTATCCTTTTCGCCCCAGATCCGGTGCAGATGCTCAGTGATTGCAAGCACGGTTCCGTCTTCCGGAACCGGATCCTCGAGGGCACTCAGCTGGTCATGTTCGGGCAGGAAAAATGTCACCGCCTGACCGTTCTGCAACTCCCGTTCGACCATCTGCCGCGCAAGCGCAGAAGGCTCGATGCCAAGGCAACGTGCGAACGCGGCCTGGTCGCGCACCAGCCACTCCTCCACGACCTTGCCGCCCTTTACCCAGCAGTCGGCAATGATGCGGCTGCGCACGAGCCGCCCGGTCGCCGGGCCTAGAATCCCATCGCCGGTGTGCCGCATCACGGACGTCAGCCGGTGCGACGACAGGAACGATCCATCGTCATAGCCGGTCCAGATCACGTCTTCGCCGATCAGTTGGCGGTCGGGAAACTGATGCAGCGTCTGCAGCGTCTGCGATACCACGCCTTCGTTGCTGCCTGTAAAGCCGGTTGGCGCGCGAAGAAGAATATCCGCCGCATAGTATTCCTGCAGCTTCCGGCCAATGCCGCGATCTTCCCAGATCTCGCGCGTGATCCCATAGATGTAATCAGGCACGCTCGTGTACTTTCCTGACTCGTACTTCATTCTCTTCCTCTTGTATCGGTTTATCTGCTCTCAACCTTTCACGGCGCCCTGCGTTAATCCGCCGACAATCTGCTTCTGGAAAACGAGCACGAGCACAATGAGCGGCAACGTAATGCTCACCGCGCCCGCGACCCCCTGCATCAGCAAGGAAGTGCTTTCCGTCGAAATGACGTTGGCGATTGCGGCAGGCATGGTCATCTTGTCGGCGTTGGTCAGCGAAGAACTGAACAGAAAATCGTTGTACGCCAGCAAAAAACTGAAAAGGCCGGTTGTGACAATGCCGGGCCACATAACCGGCATGATTACCCGGTAAAAGGCCTGAAACCGGGTACATCCGTCGACGAGAGCCGCCTCGTCGAGTTCGTTAGGAATATTCACGAAGAACGAGCGCAGCATCCAGATCGTGAACGGCTGATTGGTCGCGACCAGCACGAAGATCAATGTGAGGTACGTGTTGCGGATACCGAGCGCGTCGAAAACGGTGTAGAACGCGGGCAGCAGGCTCGACTGGGGAACCGCCCGGAACAGCAGCGCAAGGATCAGCAGCCAGAAGCCCGATACACCTCGGTAGCGCGACAGCCCATAGCCCGCCAGACATCCGACCACCAGTGAAATCGTGACCGTGCAAGCCGTGACAAGTGCCGTGTTCAGGAAATTCCGGTAAAACTCCTTGCCGATCCACAGGTCCCGGTAATTATCGAACGTAAATGGCGCGATCCATCTGACCGGTGTGCTGAAGGCGTCGACGTAGTGCCGGAACGAAATGATGGCGGTCCACAGGATGGGCAGTGCTGCGATCAGTGCCCACAGTACGAGCCCCGTGTAGAGCACGATCGCCAGAGCCAGGTTGCGTTTTTTCATGTCAGATAGCCCTCCGCTGTTCGCGCCACGTTCGCACAAGCAGCGGCGTAAGCAGAACAAGTATTCCGACCAGCGTCAGCATGGCCGATGCACTGGCCTTGAACGGATTGCGTTCGACCAGCAGCGTGTAGTAAGTCAGGTACTGGACGCTGGTGGTGAATGCGCCTTGCGTGAGCACCACGACCGGTTCGAAGACGCGATAGGCGTCCATCACGTGAATCAGCGTGATAAAAACGATCAGCGGCATCAGATGGGGCAGCGTTACGTACCGGAACTTCTGAAGGCGTGACGCGCCATCGATCGTGGCCGCTTCGAGTGCATCGACCGGCACGGATTGCAGGCCCGCGTACAGGATGATGAAGGCGAATGGCACCACCTGCCAGATTCCATACAGGACGATCAGCAGCCGCGCCGACCAGGCATGCGCCATCCAGAATACGTGAACGCCAAAATGCGCCAGGAGGTCCGGAACGAGACCGCCATCCCGGAACAGCCACTTGATCGACAGCGCCGCAATGAGCGGCGTGATGACAAATGGCAGCAGCGACGCGGTGATGAATACGCCCTTCAGGCGTTTCGCTGCACCATTGACGCCCAGCGCCAGAAGCAGGCCGATAACCAGAACGAACGGCAGAGTGGCGAACGTGTAGAACATCGTAAAACGCAATGCGTCGATGAACTCGTTGTCACGGCCTTCGTTCTGTGCCGACGGAGCCGACGTCGTGGCGGCAACGGCCTGCATGCCGCCGCCTGTGCTGGACGCCTCACCGCTGGACAAGCCCAGCACGCGGCGATAGTAGTCGAGCCCGACAAAGCGGCACATCTGGACAGCGCGTCCGCTTTCGTCGAGCTTCACCCGCTGCGACCACGACTCCTGCTTGCCGAACGGTGTGACTTCTTCGATCCTGACCGGCTCCATCACCAGCGTGCAGTTGCGCACCGACAGGTAAAACGTAATGACGAGCGGGGCGGCCAGCAGCAACACCATGATGGCGACGGAGGGACCGACAAACTGGAGGAAGGTTTTCGCTTTCATCTCAATTTTCGCGAGGCGTTGAGGAATGTCCTGACTAATTACTTCAGGTATCCCTTTTCCATCGCTGCCTCCCTGTAGGCTGCGGCGGCTGCATCGAGTGCCTGCTGCGGTGTCCTGGTGCCGACCAGCGCGTCGGGAATGAAGCGGCCCAGCGCACCCGTTGCGAGGCCGAGATACGGCTCGGTCGGCCAGATGGGCGCACCGGCCTTCTCCGACATCAGCACGCCGGTTCCGAAACGTGTTGGCTTGTACACGGAACGGATCCAGATCGTTGCGTCGTTGCCCGCCTTCGTATTGCTCTCGTCCAGCGCGTTCATCAGCACCTGGAAGACGGTGTCGCGATTGGCGGACATGCTCACCGGCAGCGCGACGCCGTCCCACCACAGATGGGTCGCGCTCTTGCCGCCGGGCATGACGGCCGGCGCGGCGGCAAACGCCATCTTGCCGACCACTCTGGAGGCGGCGGGATCATCCATGCGCTGCGCACGGCTCGCCCACAGCACGCCCATCGCGGCCTTGCCCTGCTGGAACTGGTTCATCACATCGTCGGAATTCGATGCGAGATAGTTGGGCGTCATGTACGGCAGCATCGACTTCATCAACTCGATCGTCTTCACGCCGGCCTCGCCGTTGAACGCCGGCGCCGCCGAACCGGGCTGGAACAGCTTGCCGCCGAAGCCCTCGTACATGTTGACGAACTCGGTGGAAATGTCCCATCCCTTGGAGAACGTCTGCGCAATCGGATAGGGAATCGACGGATCTTTGGCCTTGATGATCGCCGCGGCCTGAAGCATCTCCTGATAGGTTGTCGGGACCTTGATGTGATACTTGTCGAAGAGGTCTTTGCGGTAGAAGAGATTCTGCGCATTCTGCTGGAAGGCGATCGCGAGAACCTTGCCGCCCGATTTCACCAGCATGCCGTCTTCGATCCGGTACTTGTCGCGGTATTTATTGACCAGATCGGTGATGGGCTGAAGCTGGTCCTTTGCAGCAAGGCTGGAATACACCTCGCTGGAGATGATCGCCGCATCGAAAACGGACTTGCCGTTCGACGCAAATGCAAGCTCGACCTCTGAGCTGTCGTCCGGGACGACCTTCACCGATGCCTTGATCGCACCGTTGTTGCACTGCTCGATGACCTTTGCAATATGCAGCGCCGACGGCATGGCGCTCGAAATGATGCTGATGTTGCCCGAGCCCTGGATGTCGGTGCAGTCCGCGAAAGCCGGCTGTGCCGCCAGGGCCGCGGTCAGGCCCAGCGTCGCAAGCGACCGGCAACCGTGCAGTGTGCGAATATTCATGCTGTCTCCGATATATGTAGTTGTACGAATTCAATGTGTGAAGCGGATACGCTGTGTGGTTTCTCCGTCGAAGAGGAAACAGCGCTTTGCCTGCGCAGCGAACCCGACGGGCTTTTCGATGTCGGTCCGGAAACTTTTGTCCGCACGCGCGGTAATGAACTGGTGTCCGAGCTTGACTGTCACCGTGGTGGCGTCCCCCAGCAGCTCAAACGAGAACACGTCGCCGCGAATGTCACCGCTGCCGTGCTCCACGACCGACAGGTCTTCCGCCCGCACGCCGAGCACGACGTTCTTGCACGTCAACGCGCCGAATCCCGGTATGGCGATCTCACAGCCCGACGAGCGGCTCTCGAATACGCCATCGCGCAGTTCACCGTTCATCAGGTTCATGGCCGGAGAACCAATAAAGCTCGCGACAAATACATTGTCGGGGTCGTTATAGATCTGCTCGGGTGTACCGATCTGCTGGATCTCGGCCTTGCTCATCACCACCACGCGGTCGGCAAGTGTCATCGCTTCGACCTGATCGTGCGTCACATAGATGGTGGTCACGCCAAGTTCGTGATGAAGGTGCTTGATGTGCGCCCGCATGCTCACCCGGAGCTTTGCATCGAGGTTCGAGAGCGGTTCGTCCATCAGGAAGACCTTGGGTTTGCGCACGATCGCCCGTGCCAGGGCCACGCGTTGCCGCTGGCCGCCAGAGAGTTCCCGCGGGCGGCGCTTGAGCAGCTCGTTCAGTTCAACCTTCGCGCAAGCCTGCATGACGGCGGGATGAATCTGGGCGGAGGGCGTTCCGCGGATGCGCAGCGGAAAGCTGACGTTTTCGTAGACCGTCATGTTCGGATACAGGCCGTAGCTCTGGAACACCATCGCCACATCCCGGTCCTTCGGTTCCAGCTGGTTGACGCACCGGTCGCCAATCCAGATCTCACCGTCCGTCGGGCTTTCAAGGCCCGCCACCATGCGCATGGTGGTCGTCTTTCCGCAGCCCGAAGGACCGAGAAACACGAGAAACTCGCCGTCGGCGATGCTGAGCGACATGCGCTTCACGCCCACCGTATCGCCCCACTTCTTGACTATCTCTTTCAGTTCAATCGCGGCCATGATGTCCTGTCTCCATAGCTGACCGGTGCTTTGCCGTTCCAGACTGGGCGCTTGACGCGGTAGATGGCAACCCGTGCGCAGTTGCCCGACACGCCTCACGCCCGCTAGCTCCCTGTACAACGTTATTCAGACGGCGGTCCAGCCGCCGTCGACCATCAGGGCGGAACCCGTCACCATGGCCGACGCGTCCGATGCCAGGAATACCACGGCGCCCATGATGTCGCTCAGTTGCCCCAGGCGGCCGAGCGCGATCCGGGACGTCACGAACTCCCTGAAACACGGGTCGCCGAACATGTCCGCCGTCATCGCTGTTTCGATAAAGGTCGGGCACAACGTGTTGACCCTGATCCCCTGCGGGCCGAGCTCCCATGCGAGCGCCTTCGTCATGCCCTCCACCGCGTGTTTCGTCGCGCAGTAAAGCGTACGGCGAGGACCGCCAACGTGACCCATCTGGCTTGAAACCGTGACGATCGATCCCGCGCGGCCCGCAGCAATCATGCGTCGCGATACTTCCCGCGTGACATAGAGCGTCGCCTTGAGGTTGAGCGCCGTTACCGCGTCGATGTCCTCGTCCGCTGTGTCGGCAAGCAGCGCAGGACGGTTGGTGCCGGCGCTGTTCACCAGAATGTCGAACGGTTCGCCCTGCGCGAGCCGGGCGTGCACGGCCCCGGCATCCGTCACATCGAGCGGCAGAACGGTTGCCCGCCCGCCACGCTCCTCGATCGCCGCGGCCACGGCCTGGAGCTCGTCTTCCGACCGCGCGGCGAGCGTCACCATCGCTCCGGCCTGCGCAAGGGCCGCAGCCGCGGCCGCCCCAATGCCGCGGCCGGCCCCCGTCACCAGCGCCCGGCGCCCGTCGAGGCTGAAGGACGGCAACGCCGGCAGGCTCAGCGGGGATGAAGCGGTGCTCATGCTGCCTTCCGGGGAACGGGCGGCACCTTCTCGCCCCGGTCGAACGCTTCCCATCCCTCGCCCTGGAACGGATCCACGCCCAGTTGCTGCATGACGTGCGCGAAGTCGACCATCACCCAGTTGTCGACGATCTTGCCGTCGACCACTTTCCAGAAGTCCATGTAGCGGATCTCGACGTTGCGGCCCGTCGGCGCGATGCCCATGAATTCGCCGGAATGCACCGCATGCTGCGCCCCGAAGGCCGCCATCCATTGCCCCTGCACCAGGCGCGCCTCGTCGATACAAACCTTGTCCGAGAATGCCGCCTGGAAGGGGCGCTGCCAGTTGTTCTTGAACTCGCTCACGCCCCGCTTCGTGCCACACCCCGCATTGCCCATCCAGCGGAAGTCACGGGCAAAAAACGCTTCGATGCCTTCGATCGTGTGATCGTTCAGGCCGTCGACCATGGACTCGATCACGCGCTGTGTCTCCGCCGTGCGCGACAGGTCGTTGTCACGCGTCAGGTAGCCCTGCTGCGGACGCGCGCCCTTGCCTCCGGCCGCGAAGGACGACGCTTCGTCGGGGTTCGTCGCGGCAATACGCGGACCGCCGTCAAGCTTCTCCCAGCCGTGGCCGCCGAACGGGTCCTTGCCCAGCTGCTGCATGACGTGCGGGAAGTCGACCATCACCCAGTTGTCGACGATCTTGCCATCGACCACTTTCCAGAAGTCCATGTAACGGATCTCGACGCGCTTGCCCGTCGGCGCAACACCCATGAAGTTGCCGGAGTGCACGGCGTGCTGGGCACCGAACGCGGCCATCCACTGGCCCTGGACGAGACGCGCCTCGTCAACGCAGACCTTGTCCGAGAACGCCGCCTGGAAGGGGCGTTGCCAGTTGTCCTTGAACTCGCTCACCCCCTGCTTCGTGCCGCATCCCGCGTTGCCCATCCAGCGGAAATCGCGAGCGAAGAACGCTTCGATGCCATCGATCGTATGGTCGTTCAGGCCGTCGACCATGGACTCGATCACGCGCTGCGTCTCCGCCGTGCGCGAGAGGTCGTTATCGCGCGTCAGATAGCCCTGTTCGGGACGCGCCCCCTTGCCACGGCGGCCCGTCACGCTTGCCGGCTCCAGCGCTTCGCGCGCCGCGACCGGCTCGTACCACGGCACGTCAGCGCGATCGCCATACCGGCGCACGCGGATATTGGCCTGCTCGCCGTGTCCGGCGAAATTTTCCATGTGGCACAGGCGGGAACAGTACTCGCCGATCATGGCCGAAGCGGCGTCGCTCGTGACTTTCTGATACGTGCAGGTCTTGAGAAACTTGCCGACCCACAGGCCGCCCGTGTAACGCGCGCTTTTGTTCGTCGGCAGCGTATGGTTGGTGCCGATCACCTTGTCGCCAAAGCTCACATTGGTGCGCGGACCGAGGAACAGCGCGCCGTAGTTCGTCATGTGCTCGAGGAAGTAGTCGGGATTCGAGGTCATGACCTGCACGTGCTCGGAGGCGAGCTCGTCTGCCTTCTGCACCATCTCCTCATAGGTGTCGCAGACGATGATCTCGCCGTAGGTCGCCCAGCTGGCCGCTGCAATGGAGGCAGTCGGCAGCTTCGTCAGTTGACGCTCGACTTCTTTCAACGTGTCCTGCGCAAGCTTTTCGCTGTTCGTGAGCAGCACGGCGGGCGACGTCGGTCCGTGCTCGGCCTGCCCGAGCAGGTCGACTGCGCACATTTCGCCATCCACGCTCTCGTCGGCGATCACCAGGGTTTCCGTGGGACCGGCGAACAGATCGATACCCACGCGCCCGAACAGCTGACGCTTGGCCTCCGCCACGAACATGTTGCCCGGCCCGACGATCATGTCGACCGGGGCGACCGACTGGGTCCCGAGCGCCATGGCCGCCACGGCCTGCACGCCGCCCAGCACGAGGATTTCGTCCGCCCCCGCAAAGTGCATGGCCGCGACGATTGCCGGATGAGGCGCGCCCTGATAAGGAGGCGCCGTGGCGATGACACGCTGCACGCCTGCAACCTTCGCCGTGAGCACGCTCATGTGCGCCGATGCAATGAGCGGATATTTGCCGCCCGG
This sequence comes from Paraburkholderia sp. J63, assembly GCF_905220245.1. Taxonomy (NCBI): domain Bacteria; kingdom Pseudomonadati; phylum Pseudomonadota; class Betaproteobacteria; order Burkholderiales; family Burkholderiaceae; genus Paraburkholderia; species Paraburkholderia sp. J63. The sequence goes on from NZ_CAJMZF010000020.1 coordinate 9,708, forward strand.
CACATAGCAGCCGACTGCGTTCACGGGAATGTTCCGGTGACCGAGAATGACCCCGGGCAGGGTTTCCACCTCGACATCACGCATGCTGTCGCGCTGGATCTGCGCAAAGCGCCGGATCTGCGTCTGCGCAAAGAGGATGTCTTCCGTTTCGCGCGCCGACAGCGTGCGCACAGCCTTTTCGATCTCGGCCGGCGAGAGCCGGAAATCGCGCGGGTCCCAGTTGTCGAAGCGGCGGCTGTATTCGCGCACGGCCTCGTCGCCGCGCTGCCCGATGTCCCCGAGGATGGACTCGACGGTCTGTCGCACCTGCGTGTCGTCCTGCGCACGCAATTGGGCATCCTTGCCACGCTTGAGATACCGGATCATTTCGTCTCCTTGAATCGTTATCCAGATGTAAAAATGCATTCGTATGCAATATCGCTTGTGAAGCCGGCCTCTTCGAGCCGCGCCGCGCTAACTTGTGATACTGCTGCTTGGGTTTTGTTTTGCTTACCGGAACGCAACCAGTCGGTGCTGGCGGCATCGATGCATTCGTATGCAATCGAGTTTCATTGCAGATTGCATCAGCCAATTTCGTTTGTCAATGCGGGGCCGACACCCTTCAATACGCGAGTTTCCGGCATGCGTGCGAGGCGGCTTCGCCGAACGCACGCGTAATCAACGCAGTACTGACGGTCGCGAAATAACGTGCGCCCCACGCCGCGTAGCGCTCCTCCTCTTCCTCGCTCATGGCAAGCATTCCCCCGCAGCCACCCGCACCGCTGATCGCACGCAGGCCGCGCTCGATCAGGCTCTGAACCGCTGGGGCTGACCAATCCGGCCCATAGCCCATGCTGTGCGACAGATCGTTCGGGCCGATGAACACCGCATCCACCCCAGGCACGCCGGCAATTTCCGCCGCGTTTTCCAGCGCCTGCGGAGTCTCCAGCATCACGACCAGGGCAACGCCTTCGTTACTGCGGGCCGTATGCGATGATCCGCCGAACGCGCCGTAGCCGGCCGCGCGACTGCTGAACGCGACGCCACGCTGGCCACCGCCGGATTGTCCCGTGGGCCACGGATAACGGACCCGCTGCACCAGGGCGCGCGCCTGAGCAGCCGTGTTGACCATGGGGACCTTTACGCCGCTCGCACCCATGTCGAGAATTCGCGCAATATCCGCCTCGAAACAGCGCACGATCGCCGGTATCGCGCTCGCGCGCGCGGCACGCAGCATATGCTCGGTCAACTGGAGATCAGCCGAGCCATGCTCATTGTCGAGTACGACGAAATCAAAGCCGGCATAGCCGCACATTTCAACAATCGCGGGCGACGGCAGGCCATTGAAAATTCCGCGCAGCCTTTCCCCGCTCTTGAGCATGGCAGGCAGCCGGGTATCAAGCGGACGGTTATGTTCGAGCACGATGGGTTGGCTCCGCTTAACGTTGCGACCGGTCGATGAAGCGCTTGGGCGCGACAAAGCCACTGGCATCGAGCGCGCGATCACGCCCCGCCGCTGCCTCGACAACCTCGTCATGCCACTGGATGGCCTTGCGATGATCACCTTCGGTGATCACGACCGCCAATGCGTCGGCGCTGCCCGTATTGCGCAGGGTGCGCCAGCAGTCGCCCGGGATCGAGAAACTGTCCCAGGCATCGTGTTCGCCCTTGAGCGTCTGCGTAACCGGACCCTCAGCGGATTCGACATTGAGGTCGATCTGCCCGGACCGGACAATGAGCACCTGCTTTTCCTTCACCCGGTGCGTGGATACGCGCCCGCCCGCCGGGATTTTGAGCCACTCCAGCGAGAAGCCATGGGCGTTCGCGACGGGCGCCTGATGATCGCGGTCCTGCGTCATGCCGAGCCCGATGACCGGGGCAAGCGAAGCGCCGCAGCCGTCGAGCGCCGAGTCCAGCAGCGCCTGACGCGACCAGGCCAGATCGGCGAAACGCACGATGCGCTGTTGCATGTCCTGCGCCGACCAATGGCGCAGCGTCTTCATCTCGTCCGGCGTCATCGGCTGCAAAGGGCGTACGCCGTCGGCGAACGTCTGCCCCCGGCTTTCATCGATGATCTCGTATCTTTCGGTCAGGTACACGCCTTCACGCGCAGCCGCCTCGAGCGTCGACGGCCCCCACAGGATGCCACCGGTATCGTTCCCGCCGAGCGCGGTGAACATGAAGCCGTCTTCCTTCCCCGTGTTTCTGAATCCGCGATAGATCCAGGTCGGCACCGAGCAGATGTCGCCGGAATCCAGTTGCGCCGTCAGTTTTTCCGGATTGAAGCCCCAATGCAGCTCCCACTGACCGCGCGTGCAGATGAATACCTCGCACGTGAAGTGCATGTGCGGCGGATTGGTCACGCCGGGCGGCATGGCCACCCCGCCGACCTGGAAGCCGTGCGGTTCGCGCAGGCTGACCGGCTGGTTCGGGTTCTGCGAGACGCCGGGGCCGATGAGCGCATAGTTGTACTTCGGCGCGCAGCCTGGAATCCGGTAGTCGATGAAGGCGTCGGTACAATACCGGAGGCTCGAAAACGGAATAAATCGCTGCCTGATGGCATGAGCGGTGGTCAATTCAGACTCCTTGTTGACAAACAACGGGCTCGCGCATCCATCCGGCGAGCGCCCGACCGAGTTTCGCTGGCTCTTCCAGCATCAGAAAATGACCGCACCGGGAGAATTCAATCCAGTGCGACTGGCGATTCGCAGCGACCATCAGGCGCTGCTGTGCACGCGTACAGATTGCATCGCGCGCACCGCTGACAATCAGGGCAGGCCCGCCAAACCCGCTCAGCGCCCGATATCCGGCCGGGCGCTCGGCGGCCCATTGAAACTGTGCCGTGGCTGACTTCGATGGCGTGCGCGCGGCCATGGCGTGAAGCAGCGCGCCTTGCTCCCGCCGCACGCGCTGGCGATGAAAATAGCGCGGTTCGAGCGCGCCAATCACAGCCCCTGCGCCGCCGGCTCGCCAGAGGCGCGCGAGCCGGCGATTGCGCCTGCGTATCGCTGGCGTGCCGGGCTGCGCGTTACTCGCAATCAGCGCGACGCGCTCGATGCGTTCGGGAATGCGTCGCAACAGTTCAAGCGCGAACATGCCGCCAAGAGAAAAACCGGCCACGGAAAATCGCTCCGGCAGGCGCTCAATGAGCGCATCGAGCCACTGCTCGCGACACTTCAGCGAGGCCATGTCAACGATATGCACCGCAGACATCGTCCTCAGAATCCGGACCTGCCGCTCGAAGATGCGTTCATCGCACAACGTGCCCGGTATCAGGACGAGCGCGGAGCGTGCCGGCGCGACCGGACTGTGCGAGCTTCCAGGAGGCTGCACGGCTTGCGGATTTCCGGCTCGGTCTGAAGACCGGCGAGCGATCCGTGTTCGCCTGATTGTCACTCTATTGACTCCGTCACATAAATTTGTAGTCCGAACTAATTACCCGGCATCGAAACAGCATCGACAGCACTCATGCCGTTACGCGGGCGAAGAAGCGCGCAATATCAGTTCGACCGGGACGACAACGTCCTTCGCCGGTTGAGGCTGATCGGCATCGCGCAGGTAGCCATGCAGGAGGCCGACGGCCGCTTCCACCATGTCCGGCACCGATTGCCGCACGGTGCTCAGCTGATACGATTGCCATTGCGCCTGCGGGACGTCGTCGTAGCCGACGACACAGACCTCTTCCGGTACGCGCAAGCCGAGCTCATGGCGCAGCACGTCCATCACCGAGAAAGCCATGTGGTCGCTCGCCACGAACACAGCGTCCGGACGCTCTCCCGACAGACCAAACAACTCGTGCGTCGCGTGGCGCGCTTCCGACTGGTTATAGTTCCCGACCGCGCGCGCAAAGATCCGCTGGCCGTGTCGGGCCAGCTCCTCGCGAAATCCGCGTTCGCGCTCCAGATTTGTTGAGGACTCCTCCTGGCCGGCAATGTAGGCGATACGCCGTTTGCCCTGTCCGACGAAATGGGCGGCCACGAGGCGCCCGCCCTCGACGTTGTCCGAGCGCACCGAGCTCACTGTGCTGTCGATGCTCGACGACATCACCCGGTTAAACAGCACGACGGGAATGTCGGAGTCGGCGCACAGTCCTGCAAGGGTCGACGAGAGCGTCGCATCGGCGAGAACGATGCCGTCGACGTTGTACTGCAGGACTTCCCCGATCAATTCATCGGCATTGTGCAGGTCCGCAACGAACATCAGGATGTGGTATCCATCACGTTGCAGGCGCCTCGCGAGCTGCTCCATCGCCACCGAGATGAACAGGTTTTCGAAGTAGCTCAGGACAAGCCCGATGATCCGGGAACGGCCTGTGATCAGGCTTCGCGCATGGGCGTTCGGACGGTATCCAAGCTTGCGTGCCGCCGCCAGGACCTTCGCCCGCGTGGCCTCGGCGACACTGGCTCCAGGCGTAAAGGTCCGACTGACCGCGGACTGCGATACCTGCGCAAGACGTGCGACGTCGACGGAAGTAACAGGAGTTTTCATCAGATCGGTCGTTTTCTGGGATCACCCGCGGAGAAACTGCTGGCAATCCCTTATAAGCGGAAAGTATGAATACGTATGCACACGGGCGAACAACCTTGCTGGACGTAAATGTAGCGGTGTTTCCACACAAAGTAAACATTCTTGATTACGTATTCAATTGTCCGTCCATCGATCTGCGATGGACGGGCTGGCGACCCCAGCCTGTCCCGGGACAAGGCGTTACGCCTCCCCGCAAAGCGCGACCGGGAAGCGGATTTCAAACCGCGTACCGCAGCCTTCACGAGATTCGAAATGGATCTCGCCGCCCAGCACCCGGCAGAGCTCCTTCACGATCGCCAGTCCGAGCCCCATGCCGGGAATATCGTCGCCTGCGGCTCGCTCGAACTCCTCGAACACGCGCTCCCTGTCCGCCGCGGCAATGCCCGCTCCCGTATCGGTGACCCGCATGTACCAGTGATGCTCGCCGTCGCGCCCCATCGCCAGCTCGATGTCCCCGGCGTCGGTGTATTTGGTTGCGTTCGTCAGCAGGTTCAGTGCGACCTGCTTGAGTTTCAGGCGATTCGAGAAAACGGGCTCGTCGCCCGCGTCGAACCGCACTCGCAGGCGCAGCCCCTTGGCCTCGATCGCGGGCCGGCACGCCGTAGCCAGTTCGTCAAACAGCTCGCGTAGCTGGACCGGCTCGACCGCGAGCGGCGCGCTGTCGCCCAGGACGACGGAATATTCGACCATGTCGTCCACCAGTTGCTTCATGTCGGCCGCCTGCCGCATGGCCAGTGTCAGTCCGGCCTCCGCCTTCGCCGGCACACGGGAAATGAGCTGCAGCGCCACCGAAAACGCGTTCAAAAAATTGCGCAGATCGTGGACCACGCTGCGCGTAATCTGCATGCGCGATTCGTGCAGGTCGCTGACCAGTTGCTGCCTGAGCATCAACTCGTGATTGGCCCGCTCCAGCACGCCCGTGTACTCTTCGATCCGGCGATCACGCTCGCCAACGGCCTCCTGGATCGAGTTCACCGTCACGAAGCTGATGGCTTCATCGACCATCCGGCGCGCCTGCCGCTCATACAGCCGCGTAAATGCACCGTTCACCGTGGCAAACTCCTCGCCGGCGTCGATCAGCACCTGGCGAAACAGATCCAGTTCCCGGACCAGTTCCTCGATGCGATAGCCCTGCCGCCAGCGCACCTTGCCATGCCTGCGGGCATCCTGTTCGATCGACGCTTCGATTCGCTCCAGATCGCGGGCCTCGAGCGCCACGCAAATGCCCTCGAAGATTTCGGGCAGATGGTCGGCAAGCTGCTCGTACGTCAACCGGTCCGCATCGACGAGCGACTCGTCGGCGGAAACGGCGGCCATCCAGACCCCGGTCAGGCGTTCGCGTTCCTGCCGCAGGTAATGGGCAAACTCCCGATGCAGCGCGCCCCCCGGTTCGTTCATCATCCCCGTTCTCCTGACAATTTGAAATGCCGCGGTGCAGCACCGCCCGCTCATGCAGTTCATGCCGGTCGTGGACAGGCGGCAAAATTTACACAACCGGCACACGACGGACCCTATCTTATTACCGGTCGCGGATCGCGCGGAACAGGGATTGCTCGACTGTCAGGGACGCAAGATTGCGGGCCGTCTCTCATGTATTTCATCCTGCTGGTGGACGACGAACCTGAGATTTTGACAGCATGCCATCTCATCCTGAGCAACGCCGGATATGAGGTCAGGTGCGCTAGCCATGGCCTCGAGGCGCTCGAATGTATCGAGCAGCATGTGCCGGATCTGATCATCACGGACTGGACGATGCCGGTCATGGACGGCGCGGAACTGTGCCGGCGCATCCGGGCACGCCCCGAACTGGCCCATGTCCCGCTGCTGATCCACACGGCGACATCGATTTCGGTGCAGCCGGAGCACGGACACTGTGCCTGCCTGCGCAAGCCCGCGCCGGTCGATCTCTTTCTGGCAACGGTCGGGCAGCTCTGTGAGGGCATCTGGCCCCCGCCCTCTCCCCCGCAGACAGGCGCCTCGTGATCCCTCGTGATCCCTCGTGATCATCAGCCGGTGTTCTTGCGTTTCGCCGGCGCGGCGGCGGCCGGCTTCCTCTGCCGCCCCGCGCGCGGACTCAGCTCCTTCGCCTTGTACTGACCCGGACTGCATCCGAAGCGCGACCTGAACCATCGCGTGAACACACGCTCCTCGCGAACGATGGCAACGTTCGCCTCCTCCTCGACGCTGATGAACAGCGCCTCGTTCTGCAGATGGTTGTAGCGTGCCGCGGCGCTCAGCGCATGGCGAAGCGTTGGCTCGTCGCGCACGGCAAGAGCAAGCGGACCGAGGTTCGATGCCCGGCGCGTTTCGGCCATGCGCTCGGGGCAATCGGCGCCGCGATCGCGCTATGCCTCGCACTCCTGAAGGATGATCGCGTACACGACGCCGGTGCTTCGCGCGGCGCCCCTTTCGCCGCGCAGTTGCGCGAAGTCGTGGGCACCGTGCGCAGCAGTCCCGCACTGCAACTGGCGATCGCGGGATTCGTTCTCGCCCATATGGTCTTCGTCGGGCTCTCGTTCGCGCAGCTTTGGCTCGTGCGCGAACGCGGGCTCGAGCCGGGCGGCATCGCCCGCATCATCGGCGGCGTGCAGATCGTCTTTGGCACGCTCGGCGCCATCGTGGGCGGCACGGCGGGCGATCGTTTCGCGCGGCGCTGCGCCGGCGGGCATGCGGGATTCATGGCGCTGCTCATGGGCCTCTGCGCGCCGTTGATGGTCTGTTACCGCTTTGCGGCAGCAGGCTCGCCGTTGTTCTACGCGGGCATGTGCGCAGGCGCCTTCCTGCCGCTCGCGCTGTATGGTCCGGCCATCGCCGTCATCCAGGGTCAGGTGCCGACGCATATGCGATCGACGATCACGGGCCTGACGATGACGCTCATTAACGTCTTTGCCATCGCACTCGGGAATTTTGTCGCCGGCGCCCTGAGCGGCCGGCTCGCCGCAGCGGGCGTCCATGGGCCGCTGACGCTGGTTCTGCTCGGAACCGACCTGTGCGCCATTGCCTCGCTGCCCTGCTTCGTCGCACTGGCGCAATGCTCCCGCTTGCGGGATCAGCATGGCGATGCGAATCTGAAGCACTTCAGTACCGATTCGCCCCGGCAACAACCGCAGAACTGAAGGAGTGCCAACCGTGAGAAGCACCATCGAGCAATCCCGGTCGGGCGAGCGGCCGCTGGCTCAGGCTGGCGCCGACCTCGCGATCTGAGACGTCGACACCGCGGCCCTCGACGCCACGCGGCGGCGCCGTAATTTGACGGGGTCGTTCGCGCGAGCATCACTCCCCGCCACGGCCGCTGCGGCATCGCACGGTATGACGGCCAAGGAAATTCGCGCGGCCAATCGCGCGTTGCGCAGGAACGTGTATGCCGCCATCGTCAAGCACAAAGAGATCGAAGCGGGCGACATCAGCATCGTGGCGAAGGACGGCGCGGTGACGCTCAACGCTATCTTCTTTGATTCCGCGTCGCTTCTTTGCTTCTTGAAGAATCCGGCCGGTTTCGCGCAATTCTTTTCGACGAGCTCTTCGAGGGTCTCGGATCCACCATATTTTTCCAAGGGCACACCGGAACTATCGGTGACATTCTTGAGCGCGTTATTCGTCAGGCGCGCGGTTTTTAACTTGCCCTTCAACTCATTTAGCGTCTTGTCAGGGTCGAGCTTGGGAGACCTCATATCATCCAGGATACCCTTCACGGCCTGGCGAATGGTGAGAACTTCAGGTGGCGTGGACATTTATGGTTGCCTCCACTTATATAAAACGCGGCCCATGGCTGCAACCACTGAGTCACCTGGGCGCACTCCTGCCGTGTGGGATTAGCACGGAGCGACAGCCGTTTCCTCTGGCCGATCATGCTCAATACATCTAACGAGCGCGTTCCAGGTACTCGTCAATTAAACAAGTTTCGATAGATATCGTTCGCCGTATGCATTTGCAAACGTTGAGGATGACCGTTAAGAACAAGCGCTGGATGCCATCGCTCGAAGCACAAGCGCAGTTGCTCGTTCAGAACCGCTGTCATCAACTGATGCTCCTGCCATCACGGCGTGATATTGATGCTGAACCATTTCTGGGACAGTCTTTTCACCGTGCCATCGGCGAGCGCGGCGGTAAGCGCGGCATCAAATTTCGCCTTCAATTCGCCGTCTTCTTGACGGAACGCGAGCGCCTCCCCTGGCCCCCAGATCGTCCCGCCGATCTTCGGCCCAACAAAGGCAAGGGACTTATTCTCCGGCTGCTTAAGGACCGCTGTGAAATAGCTCACGTCATCGAATGCGACGTCGATGCGCCCAGACGCGAGATCAAGATCGCGCTCCGGGGACTTCTTGTACTCGCGAATAGTCGCGATGTCCTTGAAGTTCTTGTTGATGAAATCGGTGTACGCCGTACCAATCTGAATACCGATCGTGCGCCCCTTCAAGGCTGCGCGCAGTCGGTCAACGGCGGCTTTGTCCGCCTTCGGGTCACCGGTCAGCTTGAGCACTTCAGCGGGACCGCCAAGCGCCGACAGCATTTTCGGATCGGCCGAAACGAAAGCGCCCGGCGTCAGTGCGTAGGGCCGCGAAAACGCGATCACTTTCTCGCGCTCCGGCGTAACCATGATGGCGTCCATCAGTACATCGAATTTGCCCGCTCGCAGGCCCGGAATCATCGCATCCCAGTCCTGCGCGACCAGCTTGCATTCGATCTTGATGCGCGTACACAGATTCTGCATCAGTTCGGGCTCGAAGCCGCCGAGCTTGCCGCCGGGCAAAGTGATATTCCACGGTTCATACGACCCTTCGGTGGCGATGGTGACCGACGTCCAGTCTTTCGCCTGTGCCGACGCGGCCAATGTCATCGACGCACCGCATACGGCTAACGCGACAAGCCGGCCCAACACTCCACGCTTGATAAGCATCATCAGTCTCCGCTCATGATTTTCATTCATTAACTTCGTTATGCATATTAATTTTTTCAGATCATCAGATTGCATTATCGGGCAATGGCTACGCCGCCCGTCCGTAAAACCCGAGTTTCTCTTCGTCGCTGAACACGACACCCGATTTTTCATAATAGGAGAAGACGGCAATCATCCTCTCGCGGTTTCCGCGCACGCTGGTGACACGGTGTGCCGTATTCTTGCCCCTGAACACGTTCAGATTGCCGGCCTTGAGCCCGAGGCTTTTGACATTCGCGTCGCGTCCCTCCAGCAGTCTTGCGACGCCATCATAGTTCGGATCGTCGTCCGCCCGCAGATCAGACCGGTATTCGAATTCCCCGCCCGCTTCCGGCTCCTGCAACAACAACGTGGTGGTGAATTCCGCCCGGTCGAAATGCCAGTTCAGGGTCTCGCCCTCGCGGTACGACATGACGTTCACACGCGCCAGCGGATCCTGCATCACGTGAAGCGAACGCTTGCCCATTGTCGCAGCCAGGAAATGCACCAGAGGCTCATATTCGTAGATCGCCAACACGATGCTCCCGGGAATCTGATCGGCGCACACGGTGTGGCTCACGGTTTCGACCTCGCGAAGTGCCGGGTGGCCCGCATAGAGCTCCGGAATCTCAGGCTTGAAGTAGATGTTGTGCAAGCGCTTGTGGGTATGGGATTGTGTGTCCATCACAGGCCGAATCTCGGCAACCGCTTTTTCCGCCACGCCGGGTAAAAGCAGTCCTTCCAGATTGAACATGCCACTCTGCGCCAGATCGGCAATCGAACGATTAACCAGATCTTGCCATTCGGCGCTGCCAATTTGATCCAACGGGTACCGCTCGAGATTCAAAATGTCATGCATCTTCGCCTCCTCAGGTAGTGAGAAGAGAAGATATCTTGGAAAAATCTTTCTTTCAACGGCACAAATTGTTAGTCTAGCGATAGAAAAACTTTTGCTTGAGACGCGAGATGTCGAGACTTCCCCCGCTGAATGCGGTCAAGGCGTTCGAGGTGGCAGCGCGAATGGGTGCGTTCGCTTTGGCGGCAACTGAACTCGGCGTGTCGGCAGCAGCCGTGAGTCAACAGGTTCGAAATCTCGAGGACTATTTGGGCAAGCAGCTCTTCGTGCGAACCGGCAATCGCATCACGCTAACCGATGCCGGTCTCGCGATTTACCCGCAGACCGCGCGCGCGTTGAATGATATCGCCGCCATGACCGTGCGTATTCTGGAGGGCGAGATGCGCATGCGACTCGTGGTCAGCGTACCGATATCTCTCGCGGAAACATGGCTCGCGCCCAGGCTTGCCGAGCTGCTCCAGCTTTTCCCGCAGATGGCGATCGATGTTCGCGTGGAGGACGATCCTGTCGACGTGGTGCGCCAGGATATCGATCTCCGGATCAGCTACGGCGACTATCACTACCCCACACTTGCCGCTATCCCGCTGGTTCACGACGAGGTTCTGCCGGTTTGCGCGCCGGACTTCTGGTACAAGCATGGCAACAATGAATTCGACCTCGCGCAGCTTCACGAGAGCCTGTTTATCCACACCAACTGGGGGCCGAATTATGCGTCTCATCCCACGTGGAGCGACTGGTTCGAGCAGTCCGGCACCCGCACCCATCCCGATCCTTCACGCGGGCGCCGTGTCGGGCTTTCCAGCCTGGCGATTGCGTCGGCGAAGTTGGGGCTGGGCGTGGCGCTCGGGCAAAGAGTCATGGCGCGAGCGGACCTGGAGGCGGGTCGTTTGATTGCCTTGTCGTCGACGTCGCTTCGACTCGGGCATCCCTACTGCGCTTTCGTTTCGGGCGCAAAGTCGGACCGTGCCGACATCAAGCGGCTGGTGGCGCTGCTCAGCGACAACGCACCATGATGCCTCGTGCATGCGCCGTCTAAAACCGCGCCAGCGAGGTGAAACCGCGACGCCGGATTCATCATCGCTCCGCGCGCGCAAGACCGTCTATCCCAACGCCGCCTGAACCGCAGCCAGCAGGTTTTGGCCTTGAGGCCTCCCCCATCCCGATGCGGCGCCTTAATACGGAGTGCGATTCAATCGCCTGCGATATCGTGCAACGCCTTCGGCAGCCGTCTGCTCCGGCTGAATCGCGGCCCTGATGGCGGCGACATGGGCTTGCGCCTCTCCGAAGAAAGACGAGAGGTCGGTCTTCATCGCGGTTCTCGATGCGTTGTCGAGATAGACCATATGCCCCGAGGGATAGTTGTGGACCGACAGGTTATGTTCGATCTGCTCGCTGCCCAGGGGCATGGTCTGGAAAGTGATGAATGTCTGGAAGAACGGCGTCACGGCATCGTAATACCCGTTGGCCGAAAACACCCTCAGGTAGGGATTGACGGACATGGCGGCAGCAAGATCGCCTGCCGTGTACAGCGTCCCCGCTCCCCCCTTCTGCGCACCCGTCGGGTCGATATGGCCGAAGTCCCAATTCTCGAAGGCCAGGTCGTTCAGGTCCATGAAGGGCGATATCGACGTGTATTGCAATTCGTCGTTGAGGTACATATTCCACATGGCCGTATACACGCCATCGACGGCGGCCATCGTGGGATCGTTACTGCCCGAGTCCGGCGCGACGAATTCGGCAATGCCCGTGTCGACTCCCGTCACGCGGCCATCGTAGGCGCCCACGGCCAGCCCGGCATCGAGCAACAGGCTCGTCAGGAAAGCCGAGCCGTTTCCCATGGAAGGATCGAGCTGCCAGTATTTGAGGACCATGGGCGGGATGCCCAGTATGTCGCTCAGATGCTGCAGCACGCCTTCGTCGACGTCGGGAAACGCATTGATTGCATTCGCATACGGACCGCTCGCGAACACGCATACCTCGTCCATGAACTTGGGCAAATCGGGGGGCACCGGAGACAACGAGACTTTCTTGTGGAACCACGCGTCGGCCGCGAAAGTCGGGAGGATGCCGATCGGGTTGCCCGTCTGCGAATAATCGAGAATCGAAGACTGCAGGACCACGCCGTTCAGATCGACACCGTCCTCGTGCAACAGCCACGTGAGCACACAGGTGCGCGGCGTTCCATAAGATTCGCCAAACAGATACTTGGGAGAATTCCAGCGGTTGAACACGGTCAGATAACGCTTGACGAACTGCTTGATGCAGCCGGCGTCCTCGTCCACGCCCCAGAAGTCCTTATTGGTGCGAGGCTCGACCGCGGTCGAGTAACCGGTGCCGACCGGGTCGATAAACACAAGGTCCGTCTGATCCAGCAGACTATCCGCGTTGTCTTCGAGTTCATAGGGCGCGGGGGGCGTAAAGTTCGGCATGCTCGTCTTGATGCGCCGCGGTCCGAATGAACCGAGCAGCAGGAAAACCGACGAAGAGCCGGGACCGCCGTTATAGAAAAAGGTAACGGGTCTCGAAGACGGCGTCGCATCGTCGGCGGTGAACGCCACGTAGAACAGTTTGGCGCCTGGCCGCGAGCTGTAGCTGTCGGTCGTGACGAGATGACCCGCTCGTGCCGTATAGGCAATCGACTTCCCGTCGAGCTTCAACGTGTGATGCGTGATGGCCGCGTTTTCGCTGACATCGCTGATCGAATCGTCGGGCCCATATCCGTATGGCGTGGTGTCGACAAGTGGCTGGTCGGGCGGCGCGCCGTTCTTTGCAGTTGCATTCATCACTGATCTCCGCTTTCAGTTCGGTCGAGGCATGCCGGCGCTTCGACGTCGTAGTCTCATGCGCCAGCCGCCGCAGGGCGATCCATCAATCGATGTGAAGACGATAGTAGACGTTTGATGCATGACGAACGCACCGAGCCCGTACACCTGGGTACAAGGTGCTGCTGTCGCGCGGGGGAAGATGGGCGGCCTTCGCGAAGCCGTGTCCGGGTTGACGCCGCGTGCGACGCGATGAATATCACTTCGATACTGCTCACGTTGCGAAGTATAGAAAATGGCCCGCTATTTCCAAGGCACTTTATGATGACCGCCGCAATCGATCAGGCGAGATCGATTTCGTGAACGGCATGGTTCACTCGCTGCACCCAGGCGGCCCAATCAGACGAAGCGCCAGGCGCATGCACGCGACAAGACCGCTGCCTGGCGTCACTTCGAGTCAGAACGGGATGACCGCCTTCGCCCACACGGCCTCTCCGGCCGGCCGGTTGCGCACGAAAAACTCCTTCACGACGCGCGCCTCCACGCTGATCTTGCTGAACTGATAGCGAAACCCCGGCCCGATCGCGAACGTCTGGCCGCGAAAACCGTCGCCGTTGACAGGCTGCCCATTCTGCATGTCGTCGGTCGTCTGCTCGATGAAGTAGCCCGATAGCCCGACGCGCGCCTTCGGCGTCATCGCATAACTCGCCGAGTAGTCAAAGTGGAACAGATTTCCCGAGTGGTAATGCGTGTCGTCGTTCGGCGAATTGAAGCTGTATGTGAACTTCGCGGACACCTCGACCTTGTCGTTCGGCAACCAGGACACGCCGAACACCGGCCGCGCGGTGTAGTAGTTCTTGCCCGTGTTCAAGGTCGCATGCACGTCGTACTGGCCGGTCGGAAACACGAACTCGATCGCGGCCACCGTTCGCAGCGCACCCGAGCCCCACGCGATCAGCGCAGGGCTCACGATCAGGTCGCCGAGGTTGGTGCGGTCGAACGATGCGCCGCCTGCGTCCAGCGCGAGATGCTCCATCGGCAGCACCGCATACGCGCCGTAGCGTCCGCCGAGCACCGACAAGTTCGACATCCAGACGACGCGCGGAATCAGCGCGTCCGCGTCGAGCCCGAAACCCGGTACCGAGCTGTTGCCATGCGAATCGTTGAAGCGCGACGCATGGTAATGCGTGTAGTACAGCAGGCCATACAGTCCGGCCGGCGGCAGCGCGCCCGCGAAGAACGCCTCGGCGCCCTCGCCGATCGTATCGCTGCCGCCCTCCGTCGCCGACGCGCCGGTGCTCAACGTGATGCCCACGCACGCCGCGAGCGAGATCAATCCGAATGCCGCCTTACGTTTCATCGATGTCTCCATGATTGGTTCTACTGAATGTCTTTCTTATGTTGATTCAGGCTGGCCTTTCCACGCTGCCGCCGCGCACCGTGGCATCCGATGCGTAACGGCAATGCGCCCCGCCGCTGCGCTACTCGGTGAAATGGTCGGCGACGAGACGGTTGAAACGCGCCGCGTGCTCGATCTGCGTCCAGTGCCCGCACCGGCCGAACACGTGCAGTTGCGCATTGGGCAGCAGTTCGAGCAACCTCATTGAACTCGCGAGCGGAATGACGCGGTCCTCGCGCCCGTGCACGATCAGCGTGTCGTGCGTCAGTGCGCGCAGCTTCGCTTCGTCGCTCGCGAGCGCATCGACCCAGCGCTGCCGCGGCGCCGGAAACATGTTCGCGAACGCCTCCTGGTAGCCGGGCCGCACGCTAGCTTCGTAACGCAGCTTCGCGAGCTCGTCGTTCACGAGCGTGCGGTCGTATGCGAACACGTCGAGCAGCGCGCGCATATTCGCGATCGACGGCGTATAGCCCCACACCGCATCGAGCCCTTCGGTCAGCGTGAAGCGCGTGCCCGCCGCGCCCATCAGCACGAGTCGGCCGACGCGTTGCGGAGCGCGAATCGCGAGCGCGAGCGCCAGTGCGCCGCCGAACGAATTGCCGATCACGTGCGCGCGCTCGACGCCGAGCGCATCGAGCAGGCCGAGCGCATGGTCGACCCAGTTGTCCATCGAATACTGATATCCGGCCGTGCGCTCGGTCTCGCCGAATCCCGCCATGTCCGGCGCGATCACGCGGAACTGCTGTGCGAGCGCGGGCATCGTGAGGCGCCAGTTCGCCCAGGCCGTGACACCCGGCCCCGATCCATGGATCAGCAGCACGGGCGGTCCGTCGCCGACGTCGTGATAGTTCGTGTCGATGCCGCCGGCGACGATCCGGCGCCCAAATTCAGGATTGCTTGACATGACGTTCCCCAGTCGATTGTCGGACGCGGCGCGCATCAGCGCCCGCGCTTTTTTGCGCTCTGCCCGCCGATCCCGAAATGCCCCTTTGGCATCTCGGTGATGATCACGCGCACCGATTCGACCGGCGCATCGAGCGAGCGATGAATGGCCTCAGTAACCTCGGCGATCAGGCGTTCCTTCCTGTCGTCGTCGCGGCCTTCGAGGATGTAGAGATGGGCTACCGGCATGATGGTCTCCTTGTTTTCGTTCAGACGAAGCGCAGGCCGATCGAGCCGATGTCCTGCACGCGCAGCGTCACGCTGTCGCCGGCCGCGACGGCCACCGCCTCGGTGATGCCGCCCGAGAGGATCAGGCTGCCCGCGGGAATCGATTCGCCGCGCGCGCCGAGATGGTTCGCGAGCATCGCGATCGCGGCGGCCGGATGCCCGAGCACGGCCGCGCCCGCGCCGAACGCGACCGGCTGCCCGTTCTTCTCGAGCACGACGCCGAGCGTGCGCAGATCCACGCCGTCCACCGCGAGCGGTCGGCCGCCCGCGACGAAGCGCGCGGCCGAGGTGTTGTCGGCCACCACGCTCTTCAGGTCGAACTTGAAGTCGCGGTAGCGGCTGTCGATCACTTCGATGCCGGCCACCACGAAGTCGGTCGCGGCCAGCACCGCGCCGATATGGCAGCCCGGCCCCTTCAGCTCCGCCTTCGTGACGAACGCGATCTCCGGCTCCACCTTCGGATGGATCAGCGCGGACGTATCGCACTCGCCGCCTTCTGGCAAGTCGTAGAGATCAGTGAGGAATCCGAACACTGGCGTGTCGACACCCATCTGCCGCATCTTCGCGTGGGAGGTCAAACCGGCCTTGTAGCCGACGATCCGCGCGCCGCGCCCGAGCTGCCGGCGGCGGATCGCATCCTGCACCGCATACGCGTCGTCCCAGTCCATCTCCGGATGACGGTCGGTGATCTTCGTCGTGTCGCGCGCTTCGCGCATGCAGTCGTCGAGATGCGCGGCCAGCGATTCGACGATATCGGTCGAGAGGTTCATGCGGCCTCCCGCTTCGCCTGCGCCACGCGCGCCTTCGCGAGCGTCAGCGCGGTGTCTTCGATCATGTCCTCCTGGCCGCCGACCATGCCGCGCCGGCCCAGCTCGACGAGGATGTCGCGCGCGGGAATCCCGTACTTGTCGCCCGCACGCTTCGCGAACAGCAGGAACGAACCGTACACACCCGCATAGCCGAGCGTCAGCGCGTCGCGATCGATGCGGATCGGGAAATCCATCATCGGGACGACGAGATCCTCGGCGACGTCCTGGATCTTCCATACGTCGACGCCGGTCTCGATGCCCATTCGTTCGCATACCGCAACAAATACTTCGAGCGGCGTGTTGCCCGCGCCGGCGCCGAGCCCGGCCGACGCACCGTCGATCCGGTTCGCGCCGGCCTCGATCGCAGCGATCGAGTTCGCGACGCCCATCGCGAGGTTGTGGTGACCGTGAAAGCCCAGCTCGGTCTCGGGCTGCAACGCGTCGCGCACCGCGCCCAGCCGCGCATTCACGTCGTCGGGCAGCATGTAGCCAGCTGAATCGGTGATGTAGATGCAGTTCGCGCCGTACGACTCCATCAGCTTCGCCTGCTTCACGAGTCCTTCCGGGCTGTTCATGTGACTCATCATCAGGAAGCCGACGGTATCCATGTCGAGCTTGCGCGCCATTGCGATGTGCTGTTCGGAGACGTCGGCCTCGGTGCAGTGCGTCGCCACGCGGATCGTGTGCACGCCGAGCGCGTGCGCCTCCTTCAGGTGATCAACGGTGCCGATGCCGGGCAGCAGCAGCGCCGACACCTTCGCGCGCTTGAGCAGCGGGATCACGGCGCCGAGATATTCGGCGTCGGTGTGCGCGGGAAAACCGTAGTTGACCGACGAGCCGCCGAGGCCGTCGCCGTGCGTGACCTCGATCAGCGGCACGCCGGCCGCGTCGAGCCCGCTCGCGATCGAGCGCATCTGGTCGAGCGTCATCTGGTGACGCTTCGGGTGCATGCCGTCACGCAGCGTCATGTCGTGGACGGTGATTCGCTTGCCTTTGAGATTCATTGCCGTTCCTTGTTCGTCGGTTCGTTCGAAATGCGCGGGTGCGCCATGGCCCGCATCACGCCGCTTCCGGAGCCACCGGCACGGCCGGCGCGAGCGCGAGACGGCCCGCGAGCATCTCCTCGGCGAACATCTCGGCGGTGCGCGCGGCGGCGGCCGTCATGATGTCGAGGTTGCCCGCGTATTTCGGCAGGTAGTCGCCGAGACCTTCGACCTCGAGATAGACCGATACGCGCTTGCCGTCGAACACCGGCCCGTTGACGAGCCGGTAGCCCGGCACATAGCGCTGCACGTCGGCGATCATCGCGTGCACCGATTCGACGATGCGCGCCTCGTCGGGCGTGTCCTCGGTCAGGCAGTGCACGGTGTCGCGCATGATCAGCGGCGGCTCGGCCGGGTTGATCACGATGATCGCCTTGCCCTCCTTCGCGCCACCCACCCGCGCGACGGCCGCAGCCGTGGTGCGCGTGAATTCGTCGATGTTCTTGCGCGTGCCGGGGCCAACCGAGCGCGACGACACGGTCGCGACGATCTCGCCGTACGCAACCGGCTGCACGCGCGAGATCGCGCGCACCATCGGAATCGTCGCCTGGCCGCCGCACGTGACCATGTTCACGTTCATCTCGCCGGAGCCGATGTGGTCCTTCAGATTCACGGGCGGCACGCAGTACGGGCCGACCGCGGCCGGCGTCAGGTCGATCATCAGCACGCCGAGCGCGTTGAGCTTGCGGCTGTTTTCCGCGTGCACGTAGGCGCTCGTCGCGTCGAACGCGATCTGCACGCCGTCGGCGAGCACGTGCGGCACGAGGCCGTCGACACCCTCCGCGGTGGTCTTCAGGCCGAGTTCGCGCGCGCGTTTGAGGCCGTCGGAGTCGGGATCGATGCCGACCATCCACACGGGTTCGAGCACGGGGCTGCGCATGAGCTTGGCGAGCAGATCGGTGCCGATATTGCCGGGGCCGATCAGCGCGCAACGGATTTTCCGGGTCATGGGGAAGTCCTTGTTATTCAATAAATGGTTGAGAACGGCGCCGCTCACGCGAAGCGCACCGAACACGCGCCGATCCCGCCGATCGACACGCGGAAGTTGTCGCCAGGTCCGACCGGCGCCATGGCAGCGAGCGCGCCGGACAGGATCACTTCGCCGGCCTTCAGCGCAATGCCGAGGCGGCCGAGCGTATTGGCGAGCCAGGCGACGGCGTTCACCGGCGAGCCGAGCGCGGCCGCGCCCGCGCCGGTGCCGATCACGTCGCCGTTCTTCTCGAACACCATCCCGCAGGTCGCGAGATCGACGCTGCGCGTGCTCACTGCCTTGTCGCCGAGCACGAACACGCCACACGACGCGTTGTCCGCCACGGTGTCGCCGATGCGGATCTTCCAGTCGCGGATGCGCGAATCGACGATCTCGAAGCACGGCATCACGCATTCGGTCGCGGCCAGCACCATCGCATTCGTCACGCCGGGGCCGAGCAAATCGCGCTTGAGCACGAACGCGATCTCGCCTTCGGCCTTCGGCTGGATCAGCGTGTCGAGCGCGATGCACTCGCCTTCGCCGTACACCATCCCCGAGAGCAGGTAGCCGAAGTCGGGCTGGTACACGCCGAGCATGTCCATCACGGCCTTCGACGTCACGCCGATCTTCTTGCCGATGACGGTCTCGCCCGCATCGAGTCGGCGCTGCACG
Organism: Paraburkholderia sp. J63; assembly: GCF_905220245.1. Taxonomy (NCBI): domain Bacteria; kingdom Pseudomonadati; phylum Pseudomonadota; class Betaproteobacteria; order Burkholderiales; family Burkholderiaceae; genus Paraburkholderia; species Paraburkholderia sp. J63. The sequence goes on from NZ_CAJMZF010000020.1 coordinate 28,810, forward strand.
AAGCGCTGCTGGATCCGGTAGGCGTCGTCGACCGACAGGTCCTCGTGCTGCGAGCTCAGCGGCGCGATGGGCGTGCGCGACGTCATCGCGTCGTACAGCCGGTCGCCCAGTGCGGTGATCAATGTGGAGTCCATATGAATCGTCCGGTCGAAAAAAATGGGATCAGAGCTTGATGCAGACGTTGCGCAGTTCCGTGTAGAACTCGAGCGAATGCACGCCGCCCTCGCGGCCGATGCCCGATTGCTTCGCGCCGCCGAATGCAGTGCGCAGGTCGCGCAGGAACCACGAGTTGACCCACGCGATGCCGACGTCGATCGACGCCGCGACGCGATGCGCGCGCGACAGGTTGCTCGTCCAGATCGCGGTCGACAGCCCGTACGCATTCGCATTCGCGCGGCCGATCACCTCGGCTTCGGTGTCGAACGGCATCACGAGCGCGCACGGCCCGAAGATCTCGTCGCGTGCGATTGGAGAATCGTCGCCGAGGCCGGTCCAGAGGGTCGGCTGCACCCACGCGCCGTCGCGCAGGTCGTCCGGCATGTGGGGTATGCCGCCGCCCGTCACGACCGTCGCGCCGAGTTCGACGGCCTTGCGGTAATACGACAGCACCTTGTCGCGATGTTCCTGGCTGATGAGCGGCCCGATGCCGGTCGTCTCCGCTTCCGGCCGGCCCGGCTGCAACTGCTCGGCGCCGGCCTTCAGCGCGGCGACGAAACGCTCGAACAGCGGACGCTCGACATAGACGCGCTCGGTGCCGAGGCAGACCTGCCCCGCGTTCGCGAAGCACGAGCGCAGCGTGCCTTCGACGGCCGCGTCGAAATCGCAATCGGCGAACACGATCGCCGCATTCTTGCCGCCCATCTCGAGGCTCACGGGCCGCGCGCCGTCGGCCGCGGCCTTCATGATCGCCGCGCCCGTGCGCGTCTCGCCGGTGAATGTGATCGCGTTCACGCCCGGATGCGTCGTCAGGAATTCGCCGGCCGAACCGGGCCCGAAGCCGTGCACGACGTTGTAGACGCCGCGCGGCACGCCCGCCGCGTTCATCACCTCGCCGAGCAGCGCGGCCGTCTGCGGCGTTTCTTCGGACGGCTTGACGACCACCGTGTTGCCGCACGCGAGCGCGGGCCCGACCTTCCACGTCATCAGCAGCAGCGGCAGGTTCCACGGGCAGATCACGCCGACCACGCCGACCGGCCGCCGGATCGCGTAATTGAGCGCGCCCGCGCCGTCCGGCGTCGCCATTTCGAAGGTTTCGCCGGGCACGTTCTTCACGACGTCGGCGAACACCTTGAAGTTCGCGGCGCCGCGCGGGATGTCGATATGGCTCGCGAGGCTTACCGGCTTGCCGGTGTCGGCCACCTCGGCTTCGAGGAAGTCGTCGAAGCGGCGCGTGATGCCGTCGGCGACCGCGTACAGGATCTCGACGCGCTGCGCGACGGTGAGGCCGCCCCACGGCCCCGCCAGCGCCGCGCGCGCCGCCTGCACGGCCGCGTCGACATCGGCGCGGCTCGCTTCGGCCACGCGCGCGATCAATGCGTTATCGAGCGGCGAGCGCTTGTCGAACCAGCGCTCGCCCGCGCGATAGTCGCCGTCGATGAAGTTGCGGACGAGCCGCGGTTCCGGCTGCCCGCCGGCGGGGCCGCGTGTCGCGGCTTTCGATTCTGTGTCGTACATGATGTGTCTGCCGAGAGTCGTGAATCCGTGATCCGTTGAGTTCGTGAGGCGTTCGCGTTCCGTGTGCCGCGCCTCACGGACCGCCAAAGCCGGCTGCTTCGAGACCCGCGTGCGCGCATTGCTCGTCCTGCGCCTCGCTGCCGCCCGACACGCCGATGCCGCCGATCAGCACGCCGTCCTCGACGACTGGCAGCCCGCCGCCGAACGCAACGAAGCGCGCGCGCAGCACGAGCCCCTGGCGCACGGCCTCCGAATGTGTGGCCAGCGCGTCGTGCCACGCACCGGTCGGCAAGCCGAAGCTCGCGGCCGTGTACGCCTTGTCGATCGCGATGTCGATCGAATGCAGCGGCGCGCCGGGCATCCGCACGAATGCCGCCAGCAAGCCGCCCGCATCGACGACGGCGACGTTCACGCGCACGCCGAGCCGCTCGGCGGCCTGCGCCGCCGCCTGCGCGGCGCGCGACGCGGCGGGCCAGTCGATCACGCGCGTGCCCACGCTGTGGGTCGAATCATTGCGAGCCATGACGCTGCGCTCCTGTGCGGGGGGTCAGGTATAGACGGTCGTGAACGCTTCGTTCAGTTCACCGGAGTGGAAGAAGATTCCGCGCCCGAGCTGGTCCTCGGTCCACGTCGTGACCGGGCGATCGGGCTGCGCGAGATAGCCGAGCCCCGCAAAGGTCTCGTTGCGGTTGCCGCTCGGATCGAAGAAGTAGATGGTGGTGCCGCGCGTGATGCCGTGGCGCGTCGGCGCGACGTCGATCTTCACCTTGTTCTTCGCCATCACGTCGGCCGACTTCAGCACGTCGGCCCAGTCGTCGAGGAAGAACGCGATGTGATGCAGCCCGTTGCGCGGGCCGCCGACAAACGCAATGTCGTGCGGCGTCGTGCTGCGGAACATCCACGTCGCGGCCTGGATCGTGTTGCCGGGGCCGACCATCACCTGCTCGGCGAGGTGGAAATCGAGGCACTCGGCCATGAAGCGCGTGTTCTCCTCGACGCGGTTCACGGCCGCCTCCGGATTCAGCTCGCACATCAGCAGGCAGTGATCGAGCCAGTGCACGGCCGAGCCCGGAATGTCGTCGGGCCACGGATCGGGATTCAGCGAGCCCACCGCGGTGCCGACCAGTTCCTTCTTCGCGAACAGGCGCAGCTCGTGCCCGCTCGGCAGCAGGAAGCGCAACTGGCGGCCCACGCCCGGCAGCGCGCCTTCGGGCAGCATCTCGGTCGCGATCCCGTAGGCCTCGATACGCTGCCTGAGCGCGTCGAGGTCCGCGTCATGCTCGACCTTGTACGCGGCATGCTTGAGCCCCGCCTGGTCGGACGGCGAGAGGATCAGCGAATACTTGTCCCATTCGTCCCAGCATTTCAGGTAGACGTTGCCGGCCGCGTCGCGCATCGTTTCCTGCATGCCGAGCACGCGCAGGTAATGCCGCAACGCCGCTTCCATGTCCATCACCTTCAGATTGACATGACCAATACGCATCACACCCATGGTGAGTCTCCTCCAGATTACTTTTTAAGAACCGGCGCCCCGGCACAGGCCGAGCCGCAAAAGAAAGGCTTCTTCAGCCGGCCGGCCACTTCCAGCTCGACGTCGCCGTCCGGCGCCACGCGGCACGCGAGCGCATAACCTTCGCTCTCCTCATCGGCGCTCACGTGTGCGCGGCTGATCGGCCCGAGCTTGCGCACCGCGCCGCGCAGCACGCGCACCTTGCACATGCCGCAGCCGCCGTTCAGGCAGCCGACCGGAATGCCGCGCCGCCCGAGCCTTGCCATCCCGGCCAGCAGCGACTCGCCGCTCGCGCACGCATAGCGCTCGTCGGTCTGCGCGATCGTGACCGTCCCGCATACGCGGCTCGCGTCCATGTCACACCCGGCGGAACAGCGGGCTGCGCGTCTGCTGCGCGTCGGCCGCCGAGATGAACTTCTCGTGATAGATGTCGCGCTCGAACAGGCGGCCCTGCATTAGCGCGGTGATGCACGCGTCGATCATCGCGGGCGGCCCGCACAGGTAGGCCTGGTGGCCCGAGAAGTCGCCGTCGAAGTGCGCCTTCGCGACGTCGTGCACGAACCCTTGCGCGACGCCCTCGCCCGATGCGCCTTCGGACAGCGCGGGCACATAGGTGAAGTTCGGGTAATGTTCGGCGAGCGCGCGGAATTCGTCGTGGTAATAGAGCTCTTTCGCGTTGCGCTGCCCGTAGACCAGCGTGATCGGCGCAGTCACGCCGGCGGCGAGCAGGTCCGCGATCATCGAGCGCGGGCTCGACAGGCCCGAGCCGCCGGCCATGAAGATCATCGGCAGAGCCGCCGAACGGCGCACGAAGAAGCGGCCATACGGACCCGAGAGGCGCACGCGCTCGCCAGTCGCAAGCTGCTCGTGCAGATAGCCGGTGCCGAGCCCGCCTGGGACTTGCCGCACGTTCAGTTCGATCTCGCCGGTCGCCGCGACATCGGCCGGCGAATTCGCAATCGAAAACGCGCGGCTCTGCCCGAGGCCGGGAATCTCGAGCTGCACGTACTGGCCCGCCTGGAAATGGATCGGCTGCGAGAGCTTCAGCCGGATCGACTTGATGGTCGGCGTCAATTGTTCGATGTGCGTAACGTCGGCCGCGAAATCCTTGACCGGGATGATCTCCGCGTCCGGATCCTCGTCGACGTCGGCCTCGATCACGGTGTCGGCCTGCAGCGTCGCGCAGCACGCGAGCGCCTTGCCTTCCTCGCGCTCGAAGTCCATCAGCGCGAACGGGTTCGCGTCGCCGAGATCGGTCTCGCCGTCGAGCACGGCGACCTTGCAGGTCCCGCACAGCCCGTGACAGCACGCATGCGGAATATAGATGCCCTGGCGCAGCGCCGCGTCGAGCATCGTCTGCCCTTCCTCGACCTCGATCGTGACGCCCAGCGGCTCGATGGTAAGTTGGTGGCTCATGATGGTTCGCCCGTCCACGTGACGATCAGAAACTCGCGCCGCCGAGGCCGTCGAGGCCCGGCGTGCGGAAGCTGATCAGGTCCTTGTGCCCGAGGCCGTTGCCGGCCAGGCTCTGCGCCGCGTCCGGCGTCCACGGCTCGCCGGAGCGGAACCACTCGACGCGGTCCCAGTCGATCTTCGCGAAGTCCGGGTGGTAGCCGTAGACGGACGGCAGCACATCGCTGGCGAGCGCGCCGAACGGCAAGTCCGGCGGCAGCGGCAGGCAGAACGGCGCCGGGAACATCAGATGGTCTTCCCAGCACACGTACAAGAGCGGCGCCGGAAACTTCCCGACCGCGTCCTTGATCGGGAAGTCGTAGGGTTTGAGCGCGATAACGGCCATGCTTGTCTCCTGTCGGCCGGCGTTCGCGCGTGCGTGTTTCCGCGCGTGCGCCGGTCTCGTTCGAGGTTGCGTATTGATTGCGTATGGATCAGTTGCTCGTGGCCTGGCCGCGCCATGCCGCGAAGTTCTTCTGGTCTTCCGAGCCTTCGAAATCGAGGTTGTCGCGGCCCATGCCCAACTCGTAGTAGTCGAGCACCGCGGCGAGCGGATCGAAGCCTTCGGCAGCCGGATCCGCATCAGGCGGGAAACAGTTCCCCTGATAGATCTGATGCACGGGCAGCCACGCCTGCACGTATTTCTGCGGCTCGTGATCGAAGATTTCCTTGCAGTGGTCGCTGCAGAAATGGAACTTGTTGCCGAGGTAGTCCGACTCGCGCGCGCCAATCTTTCGGGGGTTGCCGGGCTCGGAGAACAGCATTGGAATCTGGCAGGTCTGGCACAGCATCGGCAGCGTCTTCATGTAGAAGCGGTTGTCCGCCTTCGCCTGCTCGCCCCAGTAGTCGAAGCGCGGCCGGTAGTAACGGTCGAACGAATCCGGATACTTCGCGGACAGCCACGCCATCTCGTCTTCGGTCGGCACCCACGTGTGGAAGGCGGAAGCCGCGTTGAACCCGTAGAACGTCGACCACGCCTGGTGGCTGATGTGGTCCTTGCCTTCGCACGCGTCCTGCCAGCCCTTCGGCTCGCGAATGCCGTAGCGCGCGAGATCCTTGAACAGCGCGCCGCCGTTCTGCTCCGCGTACATCTCCCACGATTCGCGCCAGCTCATCACGCGCTTGGGCTGCATGTAGTCCATCATCATCGCGACGAGCGTGAGCAGCCGGTAGCCGCGCCAGAACCATTTGTCGATCCAGCGCTGCACGATCGGCACGTTGCCCGGGTCCTGTTCGAGCATGAACTTGATGCACTCGATGCCGAGCGTCATGTGGCGCGACTCGTCCGACTGCGCGGAGAAGCCGAACGTCACGGTCGACATGTCGCCGTTGTACGCGGCACCCGACATGAACGGCACGAACAGCAGGTTCGTCAGCACGTACTCGAACGAGAAGCTGACCGCGGTCAGGAACTCGAACGGTCCGGCCGAATACGCATCCTCGAAGAACGACTTCGGCACCGACAGGTACCACACGCGATCGAACCAGTGGTTCGAGTGATGGAAGCCGTTGAAGAACTTGTTGTAGGTCGACATCGCGTGCGTTTCGGTCTGGTAGTGCCGCAGCTCGTCGATCGACTGCATCTGGCACGCGATGCGCGCGCCCTCGCCCGTGAAGTGCCGGCCCACGTGCGCGAAGCCGCGATGCGCGAGGTATTCGAGCGGCGTCACGCCCTGGATGAACAGCTTCAGCGCGTTGATGTAGCGCGCGTCGGTCACGCCGAGAAACGCGTTGTTCTGCGTGAACGCGTCGATCACCGCGTACAGCTTCTTTTCCTTCTCGCCCTGGTATTTCCAGTACGCGTCCATCGTCAGGCGGAACGGGTCGACCCACTTGTCCCAGTCGTGAATCTTGATGCCCTCGTAGCGGTCGTACGGAAAGACCTTGTCCATCGGCTGGTAGGTGGTCTCCCAGCCGAGGCCGCGCGTCATCGCCGCGTAGCGTTCTTTCAGGCCGAGCTTTTTCTTGAGCGTTGGCGTGTCCATTCGTGTCTCCGGTGTTGTCGGCGCGCGTGGCGCGATGTTCGTTTCAGTGCGACCAGCTCAGCGTGAACTCGTCGTCGTCCTCGTCGATGTGGCCCGACAGCGTGATCAGGTTCACCTGGATCTGCTGCAGGTCGAAGCACGTGCCGGTGAGTTCCTCGATCGTGTCGCGGCGGATCGTCAAGCGGTCCGGCGAATCGATCTTCACCATGCCGGGCGATTCGACGACCACCGCGTTCGGGTTGTCCGCCACGATCGCCTCGACGATTGGTCTGGACTCCTCATTGGCCTGAAAGGCGATGAATACGTTTGACATGCGGGTTTCCTCGAATAAGGGAGGGGCGTCGGCTCAGAGCGCGATGCCGAGTTTGCCGACGCGGGCGCGGAACTGCTCGCCCGCTTCGTCGAGCGCCGCGGCGCCGGCGTCACGCAGTGCGCGCCCGGCCAGCGGCGCCAGCGCGTCGTGTGCACGCGCCGACCAGTCGCGCGTCCAGCGCGCGAGCAACGCGCGGTTGTCGTCCGATTCGGCCGCCATCGTCTTCACGACCGCATCGACCCAGCGGTTCGATTCCGTGTGCCATTCGGGCATGAACGCGGTCAGCATCGCGACGGCCGAGCCGCCGGCGAGCGCGATCCGTTCATCGACGAAACGGTCATAGACGAGCGGATACAGCAGGCCGTCGAGCGCGAGGTTCTGCGCGATAAACAGCTCGACCGGGTCGGCGACGACGAAGGTGTCCTCGACATAGCGGCGCAGCGGCTGCCACGCGGCGTCGGTCTCCCATGCGGCCTTTGCCGCGTCGAGCGCATCGGGCCCGGACATCGACAGCGCGAGACGCGTCAGGTATTGCGCGACGCCCAGGTTGTCCATCGCATGGAACATCGCGGCCGCGGTGAATACGGTGCCGTAGCCGAGCGCGCAGATCTGCGCGTTGTTCATGTTCGCGCCCCATGCCGCATGGCGCAGCGGCACCAGGATCTCGAGTGCGTGCGCGGCAACCTCGTCGGGCATCAGGTCGATCATCCGGCGCGACTCGACGAACTCGAAGTTCGACTCCATCGTGTCCTGCTGGCGCGCCCGAGCGGTCGCCCACGATGCGTAGTAGAACTGGCGCGGATCCTTCAGCGCATACCAGTTCTCCATGCGGATCGCGGTGCGCGACGCGTCGAAGATCTCGTGATCGGGGTCCCAGGTCGGGCGGTAATGGAAGTTCGCCTGGGGCTGCGCGCCCATCATCCCTTCCTGGTAGCGTGTCGCCGTCTTGTCGCCGCCGATATGCCGCGCCACGTGCGCGAAGGTGTGCCGCAGCGGCTTGATGTCGACAGTCTTCAGCTCGATGGTCACTTCTTGCTCCTCAAGGTCATGGGTTCGCTTGGTCCAGCCGCGTCACGCGCTGCTCCACGCAGAACGCGTCGAACGCGGCAGGAGGCAACGTCAGCTCGACGGCGAGCTCCGGTGCGCCGCCGATCGAAAGCTCGAATTCGACGAAGCCGCGGCTGTTGGTGCCGGTCACCCGGACGTACTTGCAGCCCGGATCGAACGGGGGTTGATCGGTTGTCGTTTGATTCATGATCGGTGTCGCCTCCATGCCGCACTTCAATGCAGCATCCATGCCACCTTCGTCCGTCCCCGCAAAAAATCTCGATAATTCAGGGAAAGCCCTGAAACAAAATTCGTATTCGCGAAGCACAATGCCGGTTAACCAGAATGGAAACCTGCTCCGGATCGCCGCACCAAACCCCGATCCATTGGCGCCTTTTCATCATTTGAGCAACCGGGCAAGATGCATTTGATCAAATGAGCAAATCGCCGTCCGGCGGCGCAGCCGGCAGCTGAATTCCAGAAAATCACGAGATATTCGACGGAGACGACATGACGCGGTCCAGCCTGCCCCCTTTGCCGCCGGACACCGACCTGCGCAAGCTGATTCACTTTTCAGCGAGCGACGGCCGCATCTGGCTCGCCGGCCAGCGGATGGTGCTGCTGCATGCCGGCGCGCTGGCCACGCTGCGCCGGGAACTGATGGAAAGCGTCGGGCCGGCGCAGACGCGGCGCTTCCTCACGCGCGTGGGCTTCGCGGCCGGCGAGCGCGACGCGGCGCTCGCGCGCGAGATCCGCAGCGGCGCCTCGCTGTTCGACATCTTCCATGTCGGCCCGCAACTGCACATGCTCGAAGGCGCGGTGCAGGTCACGCCGGTGCGCTTCGACGCCGATCCGGTGACGGGCGCGTTCCACTTCGAATACCGTTGGGAACATTCGTGGGAGGCCGACGTGCACCGCCGCACGTTCGGCCCGCAGTCCGAACCCGTGTGCTGGATGCTGATCGGCTATGCGACCGGCTATACGAGCGCGTTCTTTGGCCGCCAGATCCTGTTCAAGGAGACGGCCTGCGTCGGCATGCACGACTCGCATTGCACGATCGTCGGCAAGCCGGCCGAGGACTGGCCCGATGCGGAAGAAATCTCGTCGTGGTTCAAGCCCGACTCGCTGATCAATACGATCCGCGACCTGCAGACCGAAGTCGAATCGCTGCGCCTCGAGATCGCGCCCGACGACGACCGGACCCGGCTCGTCGGCCGCTCCGAAGCCTTCCGCGCGGCCTACGGGCTGCTCGAAACGGCCGCGCCGACCAAGGTCGCCGTGCTGCTGACCGGCGAAACGGGCGTCGGCAAGGAGCGCTTCGCGCGGGCGCTGCACAGCCTCAGCCCGCGTGCCGCGAAGCCGTTCGTCGCGATCAACTGCGCGGCGATCCCGCATGCGCTGATCGAATCCGAACTGTTCGGCGCGGAGAAAGGCGCGTTTACCGGCTCGCAGGCCGCGCGTGCCGGGCGCTTCGAACGCGCGGACGGCGGCACGCTGTTCCTCGACGAGATCGGCGAGCTGCCGCTCGACGTGCAGGCCAAACTGTTGCGCGTGCTCCAGGAAGGCGAGGTCGAACGGCTCGGCGCGACGCAAAGCCGGAAGGTCGACGTGCGCGTGGTCGCGGCGACCAACCGCGATCTCGAACAGGCGGTGCGCGACGGCAGCTTCCGCGCCGATCTCTACTACCGTATCAACGTCTACCCGGTGCTGATCCCGCCGCTGCGCGAGCGTCAGGACGACATCGCGCTGCTCGCCGACGCGATGCTCGCGCGCTTCGCGTCGCTGCACGGCAAGCCGGCGCCGACGCTGACCGACTACGCGTACGACGCGCTGCGCGGCTACCGCTGGCCTGGCAACGTGCGCGAGCTCGAGAACCTGATCGAGCGCGCGGTGATCCTGTCGCGCCCGAACCGTCCAGTCGACGCGAAGGACCTGTTCCCCGGCGTCGGTTCGCCCGGCGGCGCCACGGTCGACCATGCGGGGCAGATCCGGCCGCCGTCCGCGATGACGATCGACTGCGCGAGCCTGCTCGACCAGTTGCAAGGCGGCGGCCTCGAAGGGCTCGAACGGGCGCTGCTGCATGAAGCCGTCGAGCGCGCGAAGGGCAACCTGTCGGCCGCCGCGCGCCTGCTCGGGCTCACGCGCGCGCAACTCAGCTATCGCCTCAACCGCAATCAGGACCAGGAGGACGTGTGACATGAACACCATCCTGCCCGCGCATCCGTCGGCCGCCCTGCTGACCGGCGACGCGCTACCCGCGACCGACCCGGCCGCCGACGATGCAATCGAACCGCATGCGCGCACCCTCAGCGAGCATGCCTACCACCAGCTTCGGCAACATATCGTCGAAGGACACTACCCGCCGGGCGCGAAACTGCGCGTCGAGCATCTGAAGACGGTGTACGGCGTGGGCGCGGCCACGCTGCGCGAGGCGCTCACGCGGCTCGTCAGCGATGCGCTCGTGGTCGCCGAAGGGCAGCGCGGGTTTCGCGTCACGCCGATGTCGGTTGCGGACCTGGAGGCGATCACGCGGTTGCGCATTCACATCGAGGTCGACGCGCTGCGCGAATCCGTGCGATACGGGGACGCCGCGTGGGAGCAGCGCGTGCGGCAAAGCTTCGAGATGCTCTCGGCGTGGGAGCAGCCGGTGTCGATCGCGCACCGGGCCGCGTGGGAAGCCTGTAACCGGCGCTTTCACGAAGCACTGATCTCGGCGGCCGCGTCGTCGTGGACCTATCTGATCCTGCGCATGCTGTCGCAGCAGAGCGAGCGTTACCGGCGCGTGTGCATCGGCCTCGGCAATTCCACGCGCGACGTGCATGCGGAACACACCTGTTTGTTCGAAGCCGCGATGCGGCGCGCCGATGCGCGCGCGGCGCTGGCGCTCGAAGACCATATCGGTGCGACGCTCGCGGTGGTTCGCAACGCGCCGCCGGGCGCGTTGCCGTTCTAGACGACGCGCAGGCCAGCGCGCGGCGGCGCTGCGCCCACCCGCAAATTATTACGTACTCCGCACCGAAGAACGCACCCCGGAACCGGACTTGCGCAACGTCGACTGAAACCACACGACGAATTCACGTGTCGTCGCGGTCATCATGTCGATCGCCGGATACGCGATGCACATCGTTGCCGTCGGCATGGGCCCCGTGACCCGCAGGCGCTTCATCGCCCCCTCTTCCTCGCGCTTGCACAGTGCGTTCATGCCGGCATCCGTCCATGCGGAGACGACGTCGAGACGCCCGGCCAGCTCGATGTACATCGCGAGCGACGAACACTGAATGATCCGTGCCGGCGGCGCCAGCCCGTGCTGCCCGAACAGCGTCGAAACGAGGCTATGGGTGTCGATCACGGGATCCAGTACCAGCCACGACATCTCCCGCAACTCGCGGATGCCGACTTCGCCGGGGCCTCGATAGCGTGAGCTGACCGCAAGCGTGATTCCGAGCGTGTAGAGCGGCGTAACGTCGAAATGCGGCGAGCGTTCGGGCTCGTTGTATTGCGCAAAGAGCGCGACGTCGAGCGTGCCGTCGCGCAGACCGCTCGCCATCAGATGCGGACGCAGTTCGAGCACGCGCAGTTGCACCTCGGGATGCGCGTCCGAGAAAGCCGTGATGGTTTCGGCGAAATCCGCCGTCGCCGCGGGCGGCGTAATCGCGATCGTGAGAGAGCCGTTGAACACACCGCGAGTTGCTTCGGCATCCTCTACAATCCGGCGCACCTCACGATCGATCAAGCGTGCCCGCGCCAATACCGCAAGCCCGAATTCAGTCAGCGTCGCGCCTCGTGCGGAACGCACGAGCAGCGCCACGCCAAGCTCGTTTTCGAGTTCGATGATCGCGCGGCTGACGCCCGGCTGGGTCACGTTCAACTGCTCGGCAGCGGCAAGCAAGCTTCCCGTCTCCTGCACGGCCAGCAACGCAGTGAGTTGTTTGAGCTTCATGATGGGCATCCGGCGCAGAGCTATAACGATTCAGCATAGCTCAAAAAATTCCTGCTTTGTTTTCGATATTTTGGCAGGAAAACATCTCGTCAGAACCCAAAAACGCTCACGGAGACGCCAGTGCAAATTTCATCGGTACAACCTTCGCCCGATCGTGCGGATACGGGCACGCGCGCGACGACCAGAAAAATCATCGTGGCGACCGCACTTGGGAACGGCCTCGAGATTTTCGATTTCACCGTCTACAGCTTTTTCGCCGCGTATATCGGCAGTGCCTTTTTCCCCACTCACGATCCGATTTCCTCACTGCTGCTCGCGGTTGGCACGTTCGGCGTGGGCTTTTTCGCGCGGCCGGTCGGCGCGTTGCTGCTCGGCAGCTACGCCGACCGGGTCGGCCGCCGTGACGCCATGACGTTGAGCATTCTGCTGATGGCCATCGGCACCTGCCTGATCTCGCTGTGCCCGACCTATGGACAAATCGGCTGGGCCGCACCGGTCCTGATTGTCGGCGGCCGCATCCTGCAGGGCTTCGCGGCGGGCGGCGAAATCGGCACCGCGACGACCTATCTGATGGAATCGGGCAGCCAACATCGGCGGGGCTTCATGGTCGGCTGGCAAATGGTGAGCCAGGGCGTCTCTTCCGTCATCGGCGCGCTATGCGGCTATGTGCTGAGCCATGCGCTCGCGCCCGATGCCCTCGCTGCCTGGGGCTGGCGCGTGCCGTTCGCGATCGGCACGCTGATCGCGCCGATCGGCTTCTATATCCGCCGACATCTCCCCGAATCGCCTCAGGGTGGCGCACACGACGCGCATCGTCATCCGCTGGGCGAGCTTTGGGCCGGGCACCGCAACGACATGCTGGCCGCCATCGGGCTCACCACGGGGCAGACCGTGACCATGTACGTAATGGTGTTCTACATGCCGAGCTATCTGACCCGGATCGTTCATCTTCCCGCGTCCACGGGTTTTGCGACGGCGCTCGGCGCGTCGATCGCATTCACGATCTTCGCGTTCATCGGCGGTTTCGTCGCCGACCGGTGCGCCAGCCGCAAGGCGCTCGTGCGGCCTGCGTTCATCCTGAGCACGGCGGCCTGCCTGCCGGCGCTGTGGATCGTGACGCGCACCACCCACGCCGCCGCCGTCGTGACGACCGTGATGGTCGTCACCGCGCTACTCGGCTTCAGCGTCGTCGCCACGCTGCTGCTGATGATGGAACTGTTCCCGGCGAACGTGCGAGCGACCGCTTTCTCGACCACCTATGCGCTCGCCAATACGCTGTTCGGCGGCACGGCCCAGTTCATCGTCACCGCAATGATCGCGAGGACGGGACAACCGTTCTCCGCGGCCTGGTATGTGGCCGCCTGCGATCTGATCTCGCTCGCGGCCGTGCTTTGCGTTCGCGAACGACGCATGGACTGACTGTCTACCGCCCCACTTTGACCCGAGACGCTACCTCATGAGAAACATTCGAAAACTTGCCTGTATTCCTCTGCTCGCCTGCACCGCCGGTGCGCATGCGCAGAGTTCCGTCACCCTCTACGGCATCATCGACGAAGGCGTGACCTACACCAACAATCAGAAAGGCGGCAGCACATGGCAGGTCACACAAGGAAACTATGCCGGATCGCGTTGGGGTTTCAAAGGCTCCGAGGATCTCGGCGGCGGCACGCGTGCCATCTTCACACTCGAGAACGGCTTCAATCCGTCGAATGGCGCTGCCCTGCAGGCGGGCCGACTATTCGGGCGTTCGGCGTGGGTCGGTCTTGCCAATGAAACCTACGGTTCGCTCACGTTCGGTCGACAGTACAACAGCGTCGAAGACTATCTGACGTTCGAGCAAGCCGCATCGAACGGCGCACTGGGCGCATTCGCCAACTCGGTCTACGACAACGACGACCTCAATAACACGTACCGGAGCCAGAATTCGGTCAAGTATACGAGCCCGACCTTGCGCGGATTGACGGTCGAGGGGCTTTACGGGTTCTCGAATCAACCCGGTGCGTTCGCGCAAAACCGGACGTGGAGCGTGGGCGCCGACTATAGCAACGGCCCGCTGCGGCTCGACGCTGCGTATGCGCACCTCAGTGCGCCGGGAAGCACAGCGGGTGGCGCCATTGCATCGGACAACTACTATTCCACCGCCAGCTCGATCATTGCGAACGTGAAGGACAACCGCGTGTTCGGTGCGGGCGGTTCCTGGACGTTCGGCCCCGCGACGCTCGCAGTCCTCTACACCAACGCCCAGTTCGATATCCTCACTGGCGGCAGTCTGCATTTCGCGAACTACCAGATCAACGGCCGCTGGCTGGTCACGCCCGCCTGGCAGGTAGCGGCCGGCTACATCTACACAAGCCAGGACAGCACGTCTGCCAGCTACACGAACGCCCACTATCACCAGTTGACGCTGGGCACCAACTATTTCCTGTCGAAGCGCACCGATGTCTATTTGAGCGCGGGCATCCAGCGGGCATCGGGCGCCAACGCCTGGTTCACGAATCTCGGCGCGCCATCGAGCAACAATCACCAGATCGTCATCACCGCGGGCCTCCGCAACAAGTTCTGACGCATTCCAGGCCGCCGTTCGGGCCGAACCCTACCCAAGGAGAAAGAGCAATGCCCACTGTAAAAACCACCGACGTCAATCTGTACTACGAAATTCATGGCGAAGGCCACCCGGTCTTCTTCGTGCACGGCGGCGGAGGAAACACGATGTGCTGGTTTCAGCAAGTGCCCTTCTTCCAGAGCCGCTACAAAACCATCACGGTCGACATGCGCGGCTTCAAGCAGTCGCACTGCGCACCGGAACTCGTGCACCCTCGCTATTTCCCGGACGACATGCTGGCGATCATGGACGCCGAAGGCATCGATCGTGCAGCGTTCGTGTGCCAGTCGCTGGGTGCGTGGGCCGGCCTTCCGCTCGCCGTGCGTCATCCTGAGCGTGTGTCATGCCTCTTCATCACCGGCTCTCCCACGCCCGCGTGGTCGGAGGAAAACTGGCATGTGTTGAAGACGGCCGGCGACACCTTCAATAGCGGGCGCCTCGGCGGTGCGGGTCGCGGCGATGGCGTCGGCTGGAACCGGAGGACGGTGAAGGAGCGTCCGGAACTGTTCTTCCTGTACAGCCAGATCAAGCAGCTCAACGGTCCCTTCGACGCTCGCACGATGCAGGACGATAGCGTCAAGCTGCATCCCGAAGACTTCGCCGATTTCAGCGTGCCGACGTTCATCGGCGGCGGCACGCACGACGACTTCCTGACGCCGACCAGCCATTTGCACGTGCAGACGCTGATCCCCGGCGCGCAAACGTACACGTTCGAGGACGCCGGTCATTCACCCTATTTCGAAACGCCCGACGAGTTCAATCAGGTTGCGGATCGGTTCCTGAAGCAGTACGCACGCTAACCCGCAACGTGCCGGGGCGTCCCCGTCGACGAGATCCGTGTAATGGCCCTGTTTCCCGGTGCTGGCGTAAATCTCCATGGGCGGTATCACGCTGGTTGCCTTACGCCGCCCATGGCGTACTCTAAAGAAGTCCAGCAAGTCGAATCGATTCGTTTTGAATTAAATCTGAATGGGACAAGCTGCCATGGCCGACATCAGTTACCGGGCGCGGAAATCCGTCGCCGACATTGTGCGCAGCGCGGATGCCGAAGGCGGCCGCGCGCTGTCGAAGACCCTGGGGGCGCCCAGCATCACCGCGATGGGCATCGGCGCCATCATCGGCGCCGGAATTTTCGTCCTCACCGGCACCGCCGCGGCGCAATTCGCCGGACCCGGCATCATCCTGTCGTTCGTGCTAGGGGGCATTGCCTGTGCGTTTGTCGGCCTTTGCTACTCGGAACTGGCCGCCATGCTTCCCGTATGCGGCAGCACTTACACGTATACGTACGCGACGCTTGGCGAAGTGTTTGCGTGGATCATCGGCTGGGACCTGATTCTCGAGTACGCCATGGGCGCGGCGACGGTCGCGGTCGGATGGTCGGGCTATATCGTCAGCTTGTTGCATAACATCGGAATCGCCATCCCGCCCACACTCGCGGCGGCCCCCGGCACGACGGTGCAGCTTGCCGATGGCACGACCGCCTCCGGCATGATCAACCTCCCCGCCGTGCTGATCGTCGCCATTCTCACGACGATGCTGGTGCTCGGCACCCGGGAGTCCGCACGCCTCAATAACATCATGGTCGCGATCAAGCTGACCGTGGTGGTGGCCTTCATCGCCATCGGCGCGTCCTTTGTGCATCCCGCCAACTGGCATCCCTTCGTTCCGCCCAACACGGGCGCATTCGGCAGTTTCGGGGCAAGCGGCATTCTGCGCGGCTCCGCGGTGGTGTTCTTCGCCTTCATTGGCTTCGACGCCGTATCGACGGCCGCGCAGGAGGCGAAGCGGCCACAGCGCGACATGCCTATCGGGATTCTCGGGTCGCTCGTCATCTGCACGCTGCTCTATATCCTGGTGGCCGCGGTGCTCACCGGTCTCGTACCCTATGCACAACTGAACGTTCCCGATCCGATCGCCAAGGGTGTGGATGCCATTGGCTTTACCTGGTTCTCCGTACTGATCAAGATTGGTGCGCTAACCGGGCTGACGACCGTGATCCTCGTGCTGCTCTATGGGCAGAGCCGTATCTTCTTCACGATGTCGGAGGATGGGCTGCTCCCCCACCTGTTCTCCAGCGTTCATCCGCGCCTGCACACACCGCATCGAAGCCAGCTCATGATCGGTACGGTCGTCGCCATCGTGGCGGCCCTCACGCCGATCGGCATACTGGGCGAGATGGTCAGTATCGGCACGCTGTTTGCATTCGTGCTCGTGTGCGGCGCGGTCATCTACCTGCGACGCAGCGACTCCGACGCAGCGCGCCCGTTTCGCGCGCCCGGTGTGCCGATCGTCCCCATCCTCGGGATTGCGTTTTGCCTGTTGCTGATGGTGGGGCTGCCGTTGATTACCTGGGTGCGGCTCGTCGTCTGGCTGCTGATCGGCATGCTGATCTACATGCTATATGGCCGGCATCATTCGCGACTGCGTCATCCCGAGCGTCAGTAGCATGGGGGATCGCAAGGTGGTGCGCGGGCTGATGACGGCGCCCGCGGCCCAGTGGAACCGGTGCGCCCGATTGGTGTCATCGCCCAGGCGTCGTCACTGCCGGTGGCGCGAATCGGGCTCGACGTAGTTCGGGGCTTTCCACACGAGCCCGATCAGGAGGCCGAGCACACAGAGCGCAGCGATATACCACGCGGGCGCCATCACCAGGCCTTGCCGTCCAACGAGAAGGAAGAATTCCGTGGCCGCGCGTTTCATTCCGCCCACTGGGATCACGATTACCGGCTCGAGGGAAAACGCGTCGCCGTGATTGGCACCGGTGCCTCGGCGATCCAGTTCGTACCCGCCATTGCCGATACCGTTAAGTCGCTCACGGTATTCCAGCGTTCGCCCGCTTACCTGATGCCGCGCCCGGACCGCGAGTACAGCCCGTGGCGACGCGCGCTGTTCCGCAAATTGCCGTGGGCGATGAAACTGCATCGCGCTGCGATCTATCTGCGCTACGAGTCGCGTGCGATTGCATTCACACGTTTGAACGGGCTGATGAAATTCGTGGTCGGTCGGCCATTCAGAAAGTTGCTCGCACAACAAGTTCATGACGCGGCGCTGCGCGAACGGCTTGCGCCCGACTATCCCATCGGATGCAAGCGCATCCTGCTGTCGAGCGACTATCTCACGGCAATGACCCGGAACAACGTCGAACTCGTCACCCAGGGTATCCGGCGCGTGACCGGGCACGGGGTCAAGACCGCCGATGGCACGCTGCATGAGGTCGACGCGATCATCTATGGCACCGGCTTTGCTGCCACCGAATTCCTCTCGCCAATGCGTATTACGGGGTGCAGCGGACTCGACCTTAACGAGGTCTGGCGGCGCGGCGCGCAGGCCTGGCTCGGCATGAGCGTGCCAGGCTTTCCTAACTTCTTCATGCTGTACGGCCCCAATACCAACCTCGGCCACAATTCGATCGTCTACATGCTCGAAAGCCAGATTGCGCACGTGATGCGCTGCGTGCGCGAGATGCAGCGCTCGGGTGCAAGCGCCATCGACATCGATCCGCGTCCCTACCGGCGATTCAACCTGCACGTGCAGCAGAGGCTCGCCGCTTCGGTATGGAATGGCTGCAAGAGCTGGTATGTCGATGCGTCCGGACACAACAGCACCAACTGGCCAGGCTTCACGCTTTCATACCGCTGGCTCACACGCTTCTCCGGGCTCTCCGCCTACCGGTTCTCGACGGCGCTACCAGGACTCGCCGGACAGGCGGCCGGCGTCACCGTCGCAGAGCCCACCGGCATGCTCGAAAGACTCAACGCAAGCGTCCTGCGCGGCTTTCTGCGGGTCGGATTCCGCACGCTGATCGGACCGCCGTTCGGCGTCGGCTTCCAGCGGAGCATCGTCGGGATGCTGTCGCTGCTGATGCCCGGCGTGGGCGGCGTGATCCGTTATCGCACGCCCGCGGGCGGCGTCGCTACGGAGATCGTCGCGCCCAGACACGCGGATACGGGCGGCGCGATCCTCTATCTGCACGGCGGCGCGTTCTGCCTCGGTGGCCCCAACACACACCGCAGCGTGACGACGCGGCTTGCGCGTGAGTCGCACATGGCGGTTTGGGTGCCTGACTACCGGCTCGCGCCGGAGCACCCGTGCCCGGCAGCACTCGACGACGCGCTACGCGTCTATGCAACGTTGCGCGCGCAAGGCTATGCGCCGGAGCGCATCGTCATTGCCGGCGATTCGGCAGGCGGCGCGCTCGCACTGGCCCTGGCGATGGCACTGCGAGAACGCGGCGAGGCCATGCCGGCGGCACTCGCGCTGATCTCGCCAGTCACCGACGCGGCACTCGGCGGCGAAACGCTCTCAACGCGCAGCGCCGATGATCCGATGATCCGTCGCGGCTGGCTGGAGCAAGGCCTGCGCTGGTATTACGGCGCGGATCCTGCGGCTGCGGGCGGCCCGCTCGATACCGATCTGCGCGGACTTCCGCCGATGCTGGTCCAGGTGGGCGATCAGGAGACGTTGCTGTCCGATTCGCTTCGGCTTGCCTTGCACGCCAACGCTTGCGGCGTACGCTGCACACTCGAAGTCCATGCGGGACGCTGGCACGTGTTCCAGTTACAGTCGCTCTATTTGCGCTCGGCACGAGATGCGTTGCGCACGCTCGCGGACTTTGCGGCGCAACGCGCAAGTGCTACCGGTTCGCTGCAGGCGCACGGCGGCGCGCGATATGCGATTACCGCGCGCGATGCCTCGGTTCAAATCACTGGCGCCCTCCGGACTGATGCCGGTATGGCGCCGAACCAAATCACGAATGGCGTTCTTTCGGCCAACGTCTAGACATCCTCATCGATGAAGAGCCGGAACAACGCCGCCTGCGATGAAATTTCGAGCTTCCGGTAAAGATTGCTGCGGTGGACCTTCGCCGTGGCCGGAGAAATGTCGAGCAACCGGGCGATGTTCTTGCTCGAATGGCCACCAAGGATCATCATCGCGACCTCAATCTCCCGGTCGGTCAGATGCGGATTCGCGCGCCGCCGCAACGCTTGCTCGAAGTGGCTGCGCCGCTCGCTTTCGGCGGCGACGCGCTCAGGTGCGCCCGTTTCGTCGGCAGGCAGCCGTGCGGCGCGACGCATCAGCGGCAAGATCCATGCACCGTAAAGACAGAGCGTGCCGATATCCGCGTGACCGATGCGCCGACCGCCGCCCATCGACAGCGAAACAGTCTCACCGCCCGGCAGCGGCGCGAGATATTGCACTTCGTCCTCCACCACGTTCACCGAGAAATAGCGTCGAAAATATTCCGTCTCGCGAAAGTGATCGGGAGCGACCTCATCGAGCCGGTATACGCCTGGACTGATCTGCCCGAGGCTGAACTGATAGAACGGGTCGAGCAGATAAACGTTGTTCAGATAATCCACAAACAGCGCGTCGTATGGCTTGCTGTCCTGGCTTTGCGCTATCAGGCACGGCTTGCGTATCGGGCTGAAGACCACCACCACCCAGTTGTCGAACTGGACGACGCCCCGCAGCAGGTCGATCAGTGCATTCCAGAACTGCGGGTCATCGAGACGCTCGATCAGGCGCCCGAGTCGCTGGTGAAACGCGATGTCCGTCGTCTCAAGCTTCATTCCGTCTCCTTCCTCTAATCCCAAAGGTTTAGCCCCGCCGCTGCGCCTAACCCGTCGGAACGATAGTCCTCCCGCGGCGAGCCGCCTACCATCGCCGTACCTCGACGCAGGTGAAACGCGTCCGCGAGTAGTCGAAACACACAAGGCGCTTCCCGCGCCTCGGAGAAAAGGTATGCGCATCAGAGACATCGGCATCCGGATCGGACGTGGCATGCCCGGTCCGTTGAACAGCATCACCGATGTGCCCGGCGTTCGGGTCGGACATCGTACATTGATCGAAAAGAACGGGGAATCGTCGATTCGCACCGGCGTAACGATCATCGAGCCGCGTCCGGGCATGGCGCGGCTCGACCCGTGCTATGCGGGGTGCCACGTGCTCAACGGTAACGGCGACGCCACGGGCCTCGAATGGATCCGTGAGTCCGGCCTGTTGACCACGCCGATCGCCTTCACGAATACCCACAGCGTCGGCGTGGTCCGCGACGCGCTGGTACAGGCAGAGCGTGCGTCGGTGGGCTCGCAGCAGTACTGGTGCATGCCGGTCGTGCTCGAGACATTTGACGGCGTGCTTAACGACATCTGGGGGCAGCATGTGACCGCTGCCCACGTGCGCGAAGCGTTGGCCGATGCGCGCGGCGGGACAGTCGCCGAGGGTTGCGCAGGCGGTGGCACCGGCATGATCTGCCATGAATTCAAGGGGGGAATCGGCACGGCTTCGCGGCGTCTCGCCGATCAGGACGGCGGGTGGACGGTCGGCGCGATTGTCCAGGCCAATTACGGCACGCGAGACGCGCTGCGCGTGGCGGGCTATCCCGTCGGCCACGCATTGGCCGACGTGGCCTCGCCGTTTGAGCGGCGCAATGCCGGCACGCCCGGAATGGGCTCGATCGTGGTCGCGATCGCCACCGACGCCCCGCTGCTGCCCCACCAGTGCGCGCAGATTGCCCGGCGCGCCGGCGTCGGCCTGGCGCGCGTTGGGGGCGGCACCGAGTACTCGAGCGGCGATATCTTTGTCGCGTTCTCGGTCGGTAACCGCGGGCTGCCACCCGCCGACTACAGCCGCACCAGCGCACCGCTTGCCACACTGCAGAGCGTGACGCCGGACTGGATGACGGCACTGTTTGTCGCGGCGGCCGATGCCGTGGAGGAAGCCATCCTCAATGCGCTTCTTGCGGCCACCGACATGGAAGGCCGCGTGGGACAGGTCCGCGCTCTCAATGCCCAACGGTTGCTGCGCGCGCTCGAAGCCGCTGGCTGGCAGCCCGACCGGGCACCTCGCAATTAGCCGCTGCTCGCCTCCCCTGGTAGTCCGAACCGAATCTTCCTGATCCGAGAGCCCAATATGATGACTCGTCGTTTTCCGCCCCTTCTCTGCGCTGTCTTCGCTGCCTCGCTGGTGGCCCTTGCAACGACCGCGACTCGTGCCTGCGCGGAGGAACTCAACCTCTATAACTGGTCGGACAACATTGCCGATGACACGGTGTCTGGCTTCGTGAAGCTGACCGGCATCCATACGCGCTACGACGTCTACGATGGCGATGAGACCCTGCAGGCCAAGCTGCTCGCTGGCTCGTCGGGATACGACGTCGTCGTGCCTTCGTCAGCCTACGCGGGCAAACAGATTCAGGCGGGCGTGTATCAAAAGCTCGACAAGAGCAAAATCCCCAATCTCGCCAATCTCGATCCAGTGCTCATGAAAATGGTGTCGAATGCCGATCCCGGCAACCAGTACACCGTGCCGTGGTCATGGGGAACGGATGGCATCGGCTATAACTCGACGAAAGTCGCCGAAATTCTCGGCAAGGATGCGCCTGTCGACAGCTGGGCACTGTTGTTCGACCCGCAGTACGTGTCCAAACTCAAGCAGTGCGGCGTGTCGGTGCTCGATTCGCCAGAAGACGCGTTCGCGGTCGGCCTGATCCAGCTTCACAAGAACCCGAACAGCACAAACCCCGCAGACTACCAGGCCGTGTACCAGCTCTATCGGAACATTCGTCCGTATATTACACAGTTCAATTCGTCCGGCTATATCAACGATCTCGCCAACGACGACGTTTGCGTTGCGCTTGCGTGGTCCGGCGACGTCGCGATCGCGAAAGCGCGTGCGGAGGAAGCGCATCGTGCTTACGAGATTCGCTATTCGATTCCTCGAGGCGATGGCATCCTGTGGTTCGACCTGATGGCCGTACCGAAAGACGCACCGCACGCGGACGCGGCGATGCAGTGGATCAACTATATCCTGCAGCCGAAGGTCAGTGCCGCAATCACGAACAAGGTGTTCTACCCGAATGCCAATGCGGCTGCACGCTCGCTAGTCAAGCCGTCGATAGTCGGCAATCCCGCGATCTATCCCGACGCCGACCGGCTGAAATCGCTGACCTTGCAGGCACCGCTGCCGGCCGAGATCATGCGGCTCGAGAACAGGCTGTGGGCACAACTCAAATCCGGGCGCTAGGCGGGCTTTCGGATGCCATGTGATCTACGAGATTCGCCTTGAAGAAGGGAATCAGCCTGACAAGCGCCTGAGACACAGGCTCCGGTTTGTCGTAAAGGTCGTAATGCGACCAGCCTTCGACGACTACCAGTTCCTTTTTCTTCGAGGCGGCGCGCCCGATGATCTCGCATCCGTCGCGATAGGCTCCAAACGCTCCGACCTTGTCGCCTACGACGACCATCAGCGGTTGCGTGAGTAACGTTTCGCACAGGTGGAACGCATCCCAGCCGACGGCAGCGGCCTGGTGCGAAAACAATGCGCGGTTGACACCATGCGGCGTACGCCCCCGATCGGTCCGGTAATACTCCGTCGCACCGCAGAGGTCGATTTCGGTGAGGCCGGCTGCCTTCGCGGCCTCCGGTGAGGACGGCAGTAAATCATCGACACGTAGCGCGGCACCGCGCGCCTGCGCGGTACGTTGCTTTGCCATCGCTTCCAGAGCGGCAATCGGGTCATAGTTGCTGAAGCCTTCACGCATCAGCCGACCATAATTGGCGCCGGTCACCGTACCCACTGCCTTGATGCGCCGTTCCGTCATCGCTGCGTTGATGGCGTAGCCACCGCCACCGCAGATCCCGAGCACGCCGATGCTGTTCTCGTCGACATACGGCAGCGTAACCAGATAGTCGGCGACGTGGCGGAAGTCCTCCACTCGCAGTGTCGGGTCTTCGATGTAGCGCGGCTCACCGCCGCTCGCACCCTGGAAGCTCGCATCGAACGCAACCACGACGAAACCCTCTTTCGCGAGCGCTTCGCCATAAACGTTGCCGGAAGTCTGCTCCTTGCAACTGCCGATCGGATGCGCGCTGATGATCGCTGGATACGTTTTCGACTCGCTGAAATCCGGCGGCAAATGAACGTCGGCGGCGATGTCCCAGTAAGGAGTCTTGATGGATACAGTCTTCATACGATTGACCTCTATATGAACAAGCTGACGTGATGAATGTCCATCACGCCATGATGATCGTTTTCGATTCCATGAATGCGGTGAGTCCCTCCACGCCGCCTTCGCGGCCGATGCCCGACTGTTTGAAACCACCAAAGCCAATCGAAAAGTCGGTACGTGGTCCATTGTGGCCGACCGTGCCCGACCGGAGCTGCCGCGCGACCTGCATGGCACGATCCCGGTCGTGCGTGAACACCGCGGCGTTCAGGCCAAAGAGGCTGTCGTTCGCCATCTTGATCGCACCGGCTTCGTCGTCGGCGGGAATGACGCAGAGGACCGGTCCGAAAATCTCCTCCTGCGCGATCGCCGAACGGTTGTCGACGCGGCCAAAAACGGTGGGCTCGAAGAAAAAGCCACGCTCAAGATGCACAGGCCGCTTGCCGCCGGTCGCAAGCCTTGCGCCCTCCGCTATACCTCTTGCGACGTAACGCTCCACAGTGTTCCGTTGCCGGGCGCTGGCCAGGGGGCCCGAGGTGGTCTGCTCTGCAAACGGATCGCCGAGAACGATCGCGCGCGCAATGCCCGAGAGCGCTTCGACCATCGAGTCGTGTTTCGCTCGCGGTACGATCACGCGCGTCAGGCTATGACAGATCTGGCCGGTGTTGTAGCCGAAGTAGGCATTGCCCAGCGCGTTCGCGGCGGCCTCTACATCGTAGTCGTCGAGAATGATGGCGGGCGACTTGCCGCCGAGTTCCAGCGTCACACGTGCTACCCGTTCTCCCGCGATCGAGGCGATCCTGCGCCCGGCGGCGGTAGATCCGGTAAACGTGATCTTGTCCACGCCGGGGTGACGCACGAGTTCTTCGGAAACATCGCGATCCGCTGTCACCACGTTGATCACGCCAGGAGGCAAACCGATCTCTTCGCAGATTTCCGCGAACCGGTAAGCCGAGCACGGCGCCTCCACAGGGGACTTGATGACTAGCGTGCAGCCTGCCAGCAGCGCCGGAGCCGTTTTATAAGCCAGCAAGCCGGCAGGCCCGTTCCACGGGAGAATTTCCGCAACCACGCCGACCGGCTCGAAAACGCGCCAGGCCGGATTTCCCGTGACCGACCGGCACGCTTCGCTGAAAGCGAAAGTCGACGCCATCGCCGCATACTGGCGAAACGCTCCGCCGATGAACAACCCGATACGTGGTTGGGCGACCTTGTAGACGATCCCGGTCTCGATTGCCCAGATACGTGCGAATTCGTCATTCAGCGCCTCGAGGCGTGCCGCGAGCCGTTCAAGGTAGGCCGCTCGCTCCTGTGGCGTCATGCGTGGCCACGGGCCGACGTCGAAAGCGTGCCGCGCGGCGGCAACCGCCCGCTGCATGTCCCCGGACACCGCTTTCGCGACGGTCGCGACGACCTCTTCGGTCGAGCAATCGATCACGTCGACCGTCTCCGGTGTGGCAGGGTCAACCCAGGCGCCACCAATGAACAGATGGCGCGGGTGTTTCAGTTCGATGGTCCTTGTCATTGCATTCTCCGCTGCCGTACCCGGCAGCAAACTTCGAATTCCGGCGTGATACCCGGCGCACGGTGTCAGAACACGAATACGCCTTTGCCGCCGGACTGACGGTTGAATTCGGCGTAAGCTTCACGACCCTGAGCGAGCGTCCACTCGCGGGTAAAGAGCCGGTCCACCTCGACGCCATGGTCGGCGATGAAGTGGGCGCAGTCTTGCATCGCAACCTGCGAGAACGTGAACGAGCCGATCAGCGTCCGCTGCTTGCCGATCATGTCCTGCATGACGTCGACGGTGACCTCGCCGCCAACAGCCACGAGCGCAATTCGCCCCCACATCCTGGTGCTGCGGATAGCCTGGCGTCGCGCCGTCTCACCGCCCGCGCACTCGGCCGCACAAGACACGCCCTTGCCCCCGGTAAGCCTGTGAATTTCCTCGACCGGATCGAGCACGCTTGCGTCGATGGCATGGGCAACGCCGAATGCGCGGGCCTGCTCGACGCGCGTGGCACTGATGTCCACGCCAATCACCTCGACGCCCATGGCCGAGGCCAACTGGGCAGCAGACAGACCCACGGGGCCGAGGCCAAAAACGGCGAGCGTGTCGCGCGCGCTGATGTTCAGACGCAGCAATGCCCCCCAGGCCGTACCGGTCCCGCACGCGACAGCCGCACCTCCCTTGAACGACATCTCCTGAGGCAGATGCACGAGCGACGAAGCGGGCACCTTCATGAAATGCGCGTGGCCGCCATGACTTAGCACCCCGTAGATGCGGGCACCGTGATCGCACAACTGCGTCCAGCCCGTACGACAATGCTCACAAAAGTTACAGCCCGCGTAGTGAAAGACCATGACGCGGTCGCCCACCTTGATGGACTTCGCGTCCACGCCCGCGCCTACCGCCGCTACGACCCCACAGGGCTCGTGGCCGCCGATGATGCGATCCGATTCGATCCGATGCGCGAGACCCAGCATGCGCAAAGATTCGCTCATTCCGTTGCGGTAATAATGCAGGTCGGTTCCGCACATGCCCGATGCTTTTATCTCGACGATTGCCTCGCCGGGACCGGGCACCGGGTCGTCGAAATCAACCAGATCTACCTTGCAGTCGCCTTGAAAAACCAGCCCTTGCATTGCCTCCATGCCTCCGGTTTTGTTGTCCGTCAGATGCGCGAATTCGACCGAACCGCGCCACCCCCGTCGTGTCGGATGAGCGCGGCCCCGGGCCACGTGCTCCGTAATGATAAGAAGGCAATCAGTGGAATGCGAATGCGCTTTTTCGAATCGCCGGTTGATCTTTCTCGAACGCGCCCGAATTCTTCTGGATTCCAGCTATCAAGATGACTTTTCGAAATAGCCTTCAGTTCGGGAAACGCTAGCGGGCGGGTACAGCTGGTCCAAGATCGGCGGCGAAATCGAGATCTAGCCGTCCGCTGCCCGCCCAATCCCCAGGGCTTGTTCGAGAACGCGATGGTCCCGTAACAAGCGGAAATTCGCTCTTTATATTTATGTCAATTGGATCACCGCTGAGTCGGGTTCCCCACAAATTTTGCGCGCGGCCGCAACAGAAACCCGAGTGTGCGCTGCTCCAAGACGTGCGCGACCCACCCGCTCGTACGACTGAGGATCCAGATGGCCGTCGCCGATCCGTCTGGCATTCCCAACGCACGAGTTAGCGTGACCAGTGATACCGCCACTCCAGGACTGGATTCAAAACTCCCTCGGACATCGTCCAGAAACGCGAGCGTATTCCGCGTTCCCGCATCGAGTTTCGGCAACGACCGCGTCAACTCAAGAATGAGGTCCGCGCGGGGATCACCGCCTGGATACATCGGATGATTGAATCCGAACAAACTTGCGCCGTACTCCTTGACCAGGCCTGCTCTTTGCGAGAGATCTTTTGCAGAAGTGGTCTGAAGCAACGCAGTCTCCACCTTTTGCGTAGCCGTACCCGTGGAGAATCCCACATGCGCACCTATGGCTGCCGATACGCAGTTGTACAGGTCAGCGTTAGTCGAGGCCGCAATACGCGCGGCGAATGTAGCCGGCGCAAGTTCGTTGTCGGCAAGAACGATTAACGCTCCATTGACGGCGCGGACTGCCTCTGGCGCTGGGGCGATTCCGTTGGCGCGTAACAAGAAAGTCGCGAGCGACTCATACGGTTGACGTTCAGCATAGCGACGTGCGACCTGAAGAAAACCAAGACATCCGGCCATCGTCTGCATGATCAGCCGCGCAGCGGGCACAGATGCGCCGTCCGCAATCTCCTTCGCCCCTCGATCTTGCATGCCAAGCCCAAAGGTAATCATGCCAAGCAGGTTACCGATATCACCAGAAACAGAAGTCTTTCGGTAGTGATCCAGCAACTGCCTCACGTCGGCTGGAGTCGCAATCGCCGGCCACGGCGCGAAATTGTCCTGCCACATGCCCGTAATCAATAGCTGCACGACCGATTCGAAGGCAACCCCGGCGCGCGCCATCTCGACAGCGGACCGGCTTCGATAAAGCGGCCCCCCAGGCGTCACCTGCGTGATCGCAGATGCCACTACGGGAGCGCCCCAATGCATCGTCGATTCGGCTGCGGCTACTGCAGGTGGCCGTCCGCGCTTGCGGCTACGGACGCGCTCGACATCAGTGCGGTAATAAAGGCTCCTACGCCCGTCAGCGTGCGGCGCAGTCTTGATCATTCCCCGACTCACGTACGCATAGAGCGTACTGGGTTTAATGCTGAGCAGTTCGAGCACTTCCGCACGAGTCAACAGATCTTTGAGCATTTACTTGCGCCTTCGCCCCTGGATGTAATCAACCAATTGTACCGCGTTGAACCTCAATGAATGTACGTCTCGCTCCCTTAGTATAAGGATCAGCATGATTATATTGATTTTAATTATCAATCTTGATAATTAACCGCACGAAGCCTATCGTTTGCGCACATCGCCGAAGCAACGCAGCAATCGCCACGGACACGCCACGGCCAACCCAGGAGCAAGAGGACACCATGCAAGAACTAAAACGCGAGTTCGCAACTCGCCAAGCCATGTTTATCGACCAGACAGGCGGAAGTCCACGCGACAACCACTATTGGGAACCCGTCGTCATCACGCGCGAGGAAATCGAAGCCGAAGTGGCACGGCTTGCGGCGCTGCCGGCACCTGAAGATGGCCGTCGCCAGTCGCTGATCGTCCACCCGGCGGCAGACCGCACGAGCCCTGGTCTCGCGCCCGGTATCCAGGTAGCACTTCAAGTGCTGCTTCCAGGCGAATCGACGCGACCGATGCGCCATAACGCGACCGAAGTGAACTTCTGCATCCGTGGCGGCGGTCGCACTATCGTTGCAGGCCGCTCGATCTCGTTCCGCCAATACGACGTCTGGAATCACCCCTCGTACGTTGCATATCAACACATCAACGATACCGACGAAATCCAGGTTCGGCTGACCTACTCGAACATTCCTCTGCTGCAGCACATGGAAATCTACGTGCCGGATTTCGATGTTGCACTCGACGTCGCAAGCGGGGCTGCGATTATGCATAAGGATGACGACCCCCGCCGCAAGAATCCGTTCGGTACCTTCCCGATTGGCACCGAAGGGGGTCTTCTGATGCCGTATGAGACGCTGATCAACCCAACGGTAATCGAATCGAAGCCGCTTCACTTCCCTTGGGAAAACGTCAAGGCGGAACTCGACAAGCTTTCGGCACTCGGCAGTGACTACATCGGCCGACGCCTGTACATGATGTACAACCCGTCTACTGGCCGCACGAACGGCATTACGCCGAACTTCTTCGCGACGATGACGGTTCGTCCGCCGAAGATCGTTGATCGCCCGCACCGCCATGTCTCGGCTGCAATCAACTATTACTTCTCGGGTTCCGGGCACAGCATGGTTGCCGGCAATCGTTACGAATGGAAGGCGGGCGACCTGATGCTGTCGGCTCCGGGCTGGGCAGTCCACAACCATGCATCGCACGACGAATCGGTCTACGAGCTGACTATCCAGGATCAACCACTCAACATCTACATGGAATCGCTGCTTTGGCAGGAAAGCATGAAGGAAGCCCCCGCATTGCTGGGGACGGAGACCGGATTCCAGACCAACCGTAGCGCAGCTGGCGCCTGAAGAGAATAACCATGAACCAACTGAATGTACTGCAAGGATCGATTACCCCGCTCGTCACGCCGTTCCGCAATGGCGTGGTGGACTATGAAACATACGCACGCCTCGTCGACTGGCAAATCGCTAACGGCGGTCATGGTGTGCTCGTCAACGGCACCACTGCAGAACCTGGCACGCTTACCGTTAGCGAGCGCAATCGGCTCGTGGAGGTTGCAATCGAGGCCGCCGCTGGTCGCGTTCCGGTTCTCGCCGCCACCGGCTCGCAGTCACTTGCCGAGACGCTCGAACTGACCGCACACGCAGACAAGGCTGGCGTCGACGGTCTGCTCGTCGTGACGCCCTATTACATCCGACCGCCTCAACGTGGCCTCGTCGAGTACTACGTTGAAGTTGCGGGTCGGACCGACCGGCCCGTTCTGATTTATCACATCCCTGGCCGTGCTGCAGTCAGCATGGACCTGGCCACTGTCAAGGCCATCAAGGAACGCGCGCCGAACCTCGTGGGTATGAAGCACGCGGTCAACGACATGGGTTTCGTCACCCACATGCTCGACGTATTCGGTCCTGACTGGCGTGTTTTCGTCGGGCTCGAGGAACTGAGCTTCCCGATGCTCGCGGTTGGGGCGTGCGGCCTGATGAACGCGGTGGGAAACCTCGCACCGCGCAAGGTCGCAGAGCTCTATGAGGTCGTCGAGCGCGGTGACCTCGAAGCTGGCCGAAAGCTGCATTTCGACCTGTTCGATCTGAATCTTTCTGTTTTCTTCGATACGAACCCGATTCCCATCAAGTACATGATGAAGCGGATGGGCCTGCTGCCAGGCAATGAACACCGCCTCCCGATGGTGCCTGCAACACCTGAACTCGAAAAGCGTCTTGATGGCGTCCTCGAGCGTGCAGGCTTGATCTAGGGACCATGGACGAGAGCTCAGAAGACAGTTATTGGAGACAGACATGAGCACACAGATTCCGCGCCTCGAAATGGAATCGCTACGCCCCGACCTCGCGGCCTATCTCGAACCTCGGGTCAGACGACTGGGCTATCTGGGCGAACTCTTCAAATGTGCAGGTAACGCCCCCGACGTGATCCTTCAGTTCATGCACTTCACCGATGCACTGAAAGATGCCCTACCCGACCGTCTCACTGAGCTAGGCGCACTGACGGTTGCCAGCTATATGGAAAATCGGTACGAGCGCCATCAACACGAACGCCTGAGCGTCAAGCTGGGCTTTCCGCGCGAGTGGATTGCCCAGGTTACCAAACTCGACCCGGCTGGTGCCGGCACATTCACAGAGGTCGAGGCCGCCGCGCAAGTCTATGCACTTGCTGTGCTCGAGAAGCGCGGCATCGGCGTAGAGCAGGAGTTTGAAGCATTCGCCAGCCTTGTCCCCGCATCGGAAGCGATGGCTTTCGCTCTGCTGATCGGCCGCTATATCACCCACGCCATCGTGGTCAACACGTTGCAACTGGCACCGCCGGTGCCTTCGATTTTTGAGGAATGATAGTCCCATGACTTCACCGATCTGGATTTCCGAACAGAACGTTGTGGACCTGATGAGTTTGCCCGACGCGATTGGAGCGCTCGAACGGGGGCTCGCGCTTCAGGCAAGCGGAGACGCGCGAAACATGGTCAAGACTCACGTCGCATGGGGTGAAAACAATCTGCATGCAATTGGCGCGAGCGTTCCGGACAGCGGTCTCGTGGGAACGAAAACTTGGGCGCATACCACCGGCGGCACTTGTCCTTTGCTCATCCTCTTCGATTCGGGTACCGGACAACTAAAAGCGATTATCGAAGCTTTCGCCCTCGGTCAAATGCGCACCGGTAGCATTTCAGGGGTGGCGACACGCTGGCTAGCGCGGCCCGATGCAGACTTACTGGCGTTGATCGGCACCGGCAAGCAGGCGCTCGCACAACTTGCTGCTGTCGCAGCCGTTCGCCCGCTTCGCCAAGTAAGAGTATTCAGCCCGACACCGGAGAAGCGTCTTGCATTCATCGAGCGTGCCCGCCAGTCATTCCCCGGAATCGAAATTGAAGAGTCGAAGTCTGTTCAAGAGGCAGCAAACGACGCGCCCATTATCACAACCGTGACGCGCGCAAAACAGCCGTTCCTCAATGCTTCGATGGTCGCACCGGGTACCCATATCAACGCAGTCGGCGCAATCACCGAGGAGCGCATCGAACTCGATGACGAAGTGCTTTCACGGTGCACCCGCGCCGTCGTAGACGACCTGTCAGCGGCTCAAAAGCTGTCAACCGAGCTGATCCGCACGTACGGCAAATCGCAACGATGGGAAGAGGTATCGTCGTTGTGTGACGTCGTAGCAGGCGAGCGGGCTCGCAGTGCCAACGACGACATCACCGTGTTCAAGGCAATGGGCATGGGTGTGTCCGACCTCGCACTTGGGGTCGAGATTCTCGCACGCGCCACTCGTGCCGGAGCAGGAATCGAGCTACCCACACCGGTTCGTATCCCTCCGCGACTTTCCTGACGGCCTCAACGAACAAAACAGGGGCGCAGCTCAAGACTGCCCGTTACCGAACACTCCGCAAGCTGCGCCCCTCGCAGAATGACATTACGGAGACGAAACGTGAGCATCAGCCCAAGCGCTGCACACCCTGCCAAACAACGCAAAAATCACCCCGGCGGAGTCGGGATTCGGCAAGCGGCTACTTCCGAAAAGATAATCGACGTCTCCCATGAGATAGAGTCCGCGCCCCTCCGACCGTTCCACATCAAGCTCGGTCTACTGATTTCACTGATTCTCTTGTTTGACGGGTACGACCTGTACAACACAGCATACATTGTCCACTACGTTGCTGCGGACTGGCGGCTCAACGCACAACAGATCGGCGCACTGCTCTCAAGCGGGCTCGCCGGATTCGCCGCCGGTTCGACAATTTCTGGATTCTTCGCCGACAGGTTCGGACGCAGAACGGCTCTACTCCTGGGCTGCTGGACATCAAGTGCGATGAGTCTTGCGATAGCGTGCTTCGCACGCGATCTGCATTCGTATATCGTGCTTCGCTTCGTCATGGGCCTCTCGTTGGGGCTGCTCATGCCGGTTGCCATTACCTACATCAACGAGATTGCCCCTTCCCGTGCATCGAACCTGTTCACAGCGTGGTTTTTCTCCCTGGGCTGGCTAGGCGGAGCGTCCGCGGCGGGACTCGTTGCAGCCTGGCTTGCTCCGCGCTATGGCTGGGAAAGTCTCTACTTCGCGGGTGCGTTAATGTTACCCGTCAGTGTGTGGTTGCATCGGCTTCCCGAATCGCCGCATTTCCTCGCAAGCCGTTCTCGTTGGGCAGCGCTCGCTACACTCCTGACGAACATTCAGCCTGAGCGCGCAACGACGTATGCATCAGCACAGTTTTCCTCTCCGCGTAAGGAAAAAAGCGCCTCGTTTCGGCTCTTGCTGTCGCGAACATACATGGCACGGACGATTTGCTTTTGGGGCGCAGGCATGCTTAGTCTGTTTTCTGCCTACAGTCTGTCAACGTGGCTGCCCACGATCATACTTGCGCGCGGGGAAAAGCTCTCGGCAAGCTTCGCCTATGGCTCGCTTCTCGCCGCCTGCGCGGTCGGCGGCGGCCTGCTAACTGCTGCGGTCGCCGACCGCATCGGCGACCGTCGTCGTGTCATCGCATCGAGCTTTGTACTCGGCACCATCGCCATTGGCGCGCTTGCACGCGCCCATACGCCTCTTTCGACCGTCGTGGCCGTCGCAGCTGCGGGAGCCTTTGTCGTCGGCTCGCAAATTGTTTTGAACAATTTGGTGGCATCTTCCTACCCCACCGAAATTCGCGGTACAGGCGTTGGCATGTTTCTCGGAATTGGGCGAATTGGCGCGATGCTTGGACCAGTCGTTGCCGGCATCACAAGGCAACTCTCGGGCTCCTACGACCTGGTCTTCGGCATAGTGGCAGTCGCTGTCCTACTGACCGCCATATTAATTTACGGATCCCCGCGGACGAGCAGTTCTGGTGAGAGAAGCAAGGACGCAACCGAAGAAATTGAAAGTGAAACGCACGCCGACGAGGATGATCGGTACTAGCGCCTCAATCATGGGTCGAAAAAAACAGGAGGGCTGATTTCCCTCCTGTTTTTGTTTGCCGCTCGATCAGCGCTCATCGCGCATCAACACATGTTGATAAGACGTGTGTCGAATATCTGCCTACGTCGTAACTGAGCGCCGTGCAACCGACACGCTAAAGCGGCCGAGCGAATACGTCAGAATACTCGCAGTGACCGAAAACACGCTCAGCAAAAGCAGTCCGTTCTCATAGGAACCAGACCGGACGAAAGACTGAGCCATTAGCGATGGACCAACACCCGCGCCAGCGATGAAACCCACAAATATCCACGAAAAAATCTGGCCGTAGGCGCGGAGTCCGAAGAGTTCGGCCACGAGAACACTCGCGACAGCCACCTCAGCGCCGTTACAAAGACCCAGGATGGCAGCTGCTGCTATTCCGCCGATGGCGCCAGACGACGTAGACAGCAATGCGCACGTCCCCAACGGAAGAGCAAAAAAGAATGCTGCAACTTTTTCCTTGACAAAGCGATCCATTGCGACGCCACCAAGCAGACGCCCGGCCACCATGAAGAGACCTGACATAGTTGTAGCAGTCGTTGCAACAGAAGCCGAAAGTTTCCGGTCGATCAAGATCGGAAATAGATGGAGTTGGAGCCCGACAATGACGGCTGCGATCAAGAACATGGACGCGGTAATGAACCAGAATCTGAAGGACCGAATTGCTTCGGTCGCGGAAACGCCGTGATCCTGCCGCTCGGCGTCCATGCCCGTGGAGGTACCCACCGTTGGTTCCGTGGCTTCAGGAACTGGCGGTCGTTTCACTAGAAGGAAAATCGCCGGGACGGAGATAAACAGAACGACAGCGCCCAGCCCGACGTATGCGACTCTCCAACCAAAATCATGAATCAATGTTTGTGTCAGGACAGGGATAATCACCGTGCCGCTGGCCGAGCCCACCAACATCAGCCCCATCGCCAGTCCACGACCAAGACCGAACCATGCGGAGATAATCTTGGCGTATCCGAGCGGCCCTTGCACTGCCCCAAAAAGACCCCACACCGCGTATAGCACCAAAAGAAGCGTGTGAGACGGTGTCAAGAATGACAGTGAAGCCGTTGACGCCGCGAATAGTGCACTTCCGAATCCCAGAACGATCCGGGGATCATAGCGGTCAATTAATCGACCAACCACGGGCGTGCCCAGCGCCATAAAAATCATGAACACACCGTAACCGGACGTCATGACGTTTCGAGCCCATCCGAATGTTTCACTTACAGGCAAGAGAAACATCCCGAACGTCATAGTGGTTACAGTGGTCACTCCAGCGATTAGCGCCAAAGCGCAACCCGCTAGCGTCGAGTACTGCGATCTCGTCCACGTTGGAATAATACCCAAGTTGCCCGTCTCCATGTGCACCCCCTCCTTTTGATAATATCTTCAATCTACGACCATTCCGTCATGTTCATGAATTGGTGAAATCACATCACCTTCCACGCAATTCATTAACCAGAAACACGAATAGTTTCCGGATTTACTTTCTCCTTTTTAGGTACGCCATGAATTAAAAATGTCTGAAAGTCGACTAAAGGCACGACAAGGTTTCGCACCTCTTGAGCCATGAGGAGTCCATGACGCGCGCCGGAGGGCACCGGCGCGCGTCACGGTTTTCACGTAGCACCAGGTTCGCGTTCTTGCACGCGCTTCTTGAGGTCGAGCGCCACGTCAACAATCATGTCCTCCTGGCCGCCCACCATCCGGCGTTTGCCCAGTTCGACGAGAATGTCCACCGTCTTCAGGCCATACTTCTTCGCGGCCACTTCCGAGTGGCGCAGGAAGCTCGAATACACGCCCGCGTAACCGAGCGCGAGCGTTTCGCGGTCCACCCGCACCGATCGATCCTGCAGCGGGCGCACGATGTCGTCGGCGGCATCCATCAGCGTGTAGAGGTCGGTGCCGTGGTTCCAGCCCATGCGCTCGGCCGCGCCAATGAACACTTCGAGCGGCGCATTGCCCGCGCCCGCGCCCATGCCCGCGAGCGAGGCATCGATGCGATCGCAACCTTCCTCCACCGCCACGATCGAGTTAGCTACGCCGAGCGAGAGGTTGTGGTGCGCATGCATGCCCGTTTGCGTTTCCGGCTCGAGCACGGCCTTCACCGCGCGGAAGCGGTCACGCACGTCATTCATCGTCAGCGCGCCGCCCGAGTCAACCACGTAAATGCAGGTCGCGCCATAGCTTTCCATCTTCTTCGCCTCGACGGCGAGATTCTCCGGCGTGGTCATGTGGCTCATCATCAGGAAGCCCACGGTGTCCATGCCGAGTTCGCGCGCGTACTCGATGTGCTGCTTCGAGATGTCGGCTTCCGTGCAGTGCGTGGCGACGCGCACGATGCGCGCACCCGCGTTGTACGCGGCCTTCAGGTCGTGGATCGTGCCGATGCCGGGCAGCAGCAGCGTGGCGATCTGCGCGTGCTCGACCACATCGGCCACGGCCTCGATCCATTCCAGGTCGCTGTGTGCGCCAAAGCCGTAGTTGAAGCTCGCCCCCTGCAGTCCGTCGCCGTGTGCAACCTCGATCGAATCGACCTTGGCGTTGTCCAGCGCGCGGGCGATGTCCTGCACGTTCTGGATCGAGTATTGGTGACGAACGGCGTGGCTGCCGTCGCGCAGCGTCACATCGGAGATATAAAGTTTCTTGCTCAGAATTTTCATGCCCTTAGGCTCCTTGCAAGCTCAAGAGCGTCTGCGCCATGCGTTCGGCAGTGGCGAGCGCGGCGGAAGTCATGATGTCGAGATTGCCTGCGTAGGCGGGCAAATAATGCGCCGCGCCTTCCACTTCCAGGAACACCGAGGTCTTCAGGCCGCTGAACTTGCCGAGGCCCGGAATGTTGAGCGGCGCGTTCTCGGGAATTACGTCGAACTGCACCTTCTGCTTGAGGCGGTAACCCGGCACGTAAGCGTTGACGGCCTGGGCCATTTCCTCCACCGAGGCCTCGACCTTGGCCTGATCGGTAGCTTCCGACAACACGTAGACGGTATCGCGCATCATCACAGGCGGCTCGGCCGGGTTCAGGATGATGATGGCCTTGCCCTTGTCCGCACCGCCCACGACTTCGATCGCCTTGGATGTCGTTTCAGTAAACTCGTCGATGTTGGCACGCGTGCCCGGACCCGCCGACTTGCTGCTGATCGAGGCAACGATCTCGGCGTAATGGACCTTGGCGACGCGCGAGACCGCCGCCACCATGGGAATCGTGGCCTGGCCGCCGCAGGTAACCATGTTTACGTTCGGGGAGTCGAGATGCGATTCGAGATTGACCACGGGTACGCAATACGGGCCAATGGCAGCTGGCGTGAGGTCGATCACGCGGAGGCCGGGCTTGTGCTGGCGCAGGAACGCGTCGTTCTTCACGTGCGCGCCAGCGGAGGTGGCATCGAACACCACGTCGATGTCCTTGAAGACGGGCAGGTTCACCAGCCCCTGGACGCCTTCGTGCGTGGTCGCCACGCCAAGACGCGCGGCTCGCGCGAGCCCGTCCGAGTTCGGGTCGATGCCGACCATCGCACCCATGTCCAGCTGCTTGCCGTGTCGCATGATCTTGATCATGAGGTCGGCACCAATGTTGCCCGAGCCAATGATCGCCGCTTTGAGCTTCATGGATTCAAGTTCCTCTGAGTGATTACGCGGACACGTGGAAGCTGGCACGCCCCAGCTTCTGTACGTCTACCGAAACATATTGGCCCGGGAAGAACCACTCCGCCGAAGTGGCCCCGCCCGCCATCACAATCGAACCCGTTTCAAGCGGCTCACCCGCATCTGCAGCAAGGCGAGCGGCGGCGACAAGCGATCGAACAGGATTGCCAAGCAATGCAGCGGTCGAACCGACTTGCTTCACCTCTCCGTCGATGCTCAACACCATGCCGAGATTCGAAAAGTCGATCTTCTGGCTAGCCCAGTCTCCGATCACGAAGCCACTCGATGACGCGTTATCGGCAATGACTTCGGGCAGCGTGAAGCGAAAATCCTTGTAGCGCGAGTCGATGATCTCCAGCGCCGGCGCGATTGCTTCGACGGCGGCCAGCGCTTCTGCATTACTGATGTTGCCGACAAGCGGCTTCTTCAGCAGAAAGGCGATTTCGGGTTCGACACGCGGATGCACATAGCGCGAATGCTCAACGGCGCCGCCTTCGGCCACACGCATTTGATTCGTCAGCCGCCCCCAGATCACATCGGACAGGCCCATTTGAATCATCTTGGCGCGCGATGTAAAACCCATCTTCACGCCGACGCGGTGTTCGCCGCGCTCAAGCCGAAGCTTGATCGACGCAGCCTGGATTGCATACGCATCGCCCAACGACAACGTACTGTCCTTATCGAACTGCTCGACTTCCTGTGCATTGAGGGCTGCGTCGTCCAGCAGCGTGGCGTACTTCTCGATGTGATTCATGACCGTGCTGCCTCCAGTTCCTTTTCGAAGACGGCCCGGACCGTACCCAAGCCTTCAATACGACATTCGAAGCGCTCGCCGGGTGAAACGGCTGCCATCGGACCGAGTGCGCCCGACAACACGATATCGCCCGCGCGCAATGGCGCACCATGCGACACCATCTTTCGCGCGAGCCAGGTCACCGCGTTCAGTGGGTGACCGAGGCACGCGGCACCCGCGCCGACCGAGACCGGATCGCCCTTCTTTTCGAGCACCATGCCGCACAGACGCAAGTCGAGTACGTCGAGTTTTTTCGGCTGCGTACCGAGCACGAAGGCCGATGACGAAGCGTTGTCAGCAATTGTATCGATGATGCCAATATTCCAGTTCTCAATACGGCTCCCGACGATTTCGAGCGCCGGCAGCGCATACTCGATCGCATTGATCAAATCGGCTGCGGTCGGATTTTCGATGTCCAGATCGCGGCCCAGCACGAAAGCAACTTCCGCTTCGATCTTCGGTTGCGCGAGTGCGCTCACCGGGATCGTCTCGCAATCGCCAAACGACATGTCGTCGAACAGCACACCGTAATCCGGCCGATCGACGCTCAACTGCTTTTGCACGGCGACGGAAGTCAGGCCGATCTTCCTGCCGACGATGCGGCGACCCTGCCGGGTCTTGTATTCGGTATTCGCGTCCTGAATCGCATACGCATGAGCAATGGTCGCGTCAGGCCACGTCTCGCGAATCGGCTCAAGATATTTTCCTGAACGCGCAGCCTCGCGCAGATGCTGCGCGACCAGTTCAATCTGAATCGGCGTCATGTCATCCTGCCTCTGAGTTCGATTCCGGAACGCTCGCCGTCATTTCGTCCTTGGTCTGCACGCCTACCGCCCAGTGCGCGCCTGGGACTTGTGTGGCATAAACACGGACCGCGTCCAACGGTGCGCCCAGCGTTTGATGAATTGCTTGCGCCACGGCTTTGACACACGCTTTGACGACTTCCTCACTACGACCTTCGACCAGTGAAATATGAACTATCGGCATCTTGCCGTCTCCTGAAAGAGCCCACGCGCCGTAACAAGGCGCACCGGATTGATCGCAATAGTGCCGAGACGACGAAATACCGTCCAATACCGTTTTCCACCCGTGTGATACCATTTTGGTATCGAGAAATGGAAATCGGTCGGTATGGATCTGAAGCAAATGCGATATTTTTTGGCTGTGGCCGAGGAGTTGAATTTTGGCCGTGCAGCACAGCGCTTGCACATGGCTCAGCCTCCGCTCACGCGACACATCAGGACGCTCGAAGAAGAGCTCGGTGTTCAGCTATTCGTGCGCACTGCGAAGGGTGCCGAGTTGACAGAAGCCGGCGAGGTGTTGCTGGCCGAGGCACCCAACATTCTGGCGTTGACCAGGCGTGCGGAAGAACAAGTGCAGCTTGCTGGCAAGGGTCTTGTTGGGCGGCTGGACGTCGGCATTTTCAGCTCCGGCATCTTGCACGTGATTCCGCGGCTGCTCGCGCAATTCCATACGGAGCGGCCCAGTATTCGTATCGGACTGCACAACCTGACGAAGACCGAACAAATCGAAGCCCTGCGCGAGAGGCGTATCAATATCGGCTTCAATCGATTTTTGCCGGAAGAAAAAGACATTGCGGTCGAAACCGTTCTGCAAGAACCGTATCTCGTTGCAATGTATGAGGGTCACTCACTGGCCAAGAAGGAGTGTATTGCTCTCGAAGACCTGGCCGGCATGCCGATGATTCTTTATCCGAGCCTACCGGTTTACGGCCTCGCGGAAGAAGTCATACGCGCGTTTCGCGATGAAAACGTCGAGTTGCTGATCGAACAGGAAGTGGAGGACGTCGTCACATGCATCGCGCTCGTCGCGAGCCGGTTCGGCGTCGGTATAACCACCGCGTCCGCGGCGAATTTGCAGTTACCGGGTGTCGTGTACCGGCCTCTGCGTTCGCAACGCCTTTCCCATATCGAGCTGAATTGCCTTTATCGGCGCGACGATACCTCTCCTGTGCTGCGCGCGTTTCTCGACGTCGTACGCGAATACCGGCACGCGCCACCGAAGCTGGCTCAATGACTCGGGTTCTCAGCCAGTTCTTCGTGGGTTACCCAATAAGTTAACGCGCTATTCGCCGATAAAAACTGATTCTGTGGCAAAAGACAGGAATGCGATACCGACCCGGTATCGCATTGAGTGAGAATGGTATGCGACGGCGATACCATCGAACAACCAGCGCAATTGCTGTCGCATGAATCAACCTGTCGTTCCAACTGCTTCTCGTGGCAAGAGCAGAAAACAGGTTGAATTCACCTAGAACGCATGTCGAATACCAATTTGCGCGGCAGCCTGCCGATTCGACTTCGACGGTGTGACATATGCAAGTGCCGCCACGGCTGGCTGGCCAAGAGAATTCTCACCGTTTGCAGACTGTCCGGCAAACACGGCGTACAGGGTGGTACGCTTCGACAGGAAGTAATTCACCCCAAGATCAATCTGCCGGTACCGGGCACCGGAGATGTCACCAACCGAGCCGACCGTCGTGTAGTTGAAGGCAATGCCAATCACCAGGGACGGGGTGATATTGCCAGAATAACGAAGCTCGAAGTTCTGCACCGCAGCAGACCCGGTTAGTGCGGGTGTGTTCACCACATTATACGTTCCAAGGCCGCCAAACTTTGTATAGCTATAAACGGCACCGAGCGTACTCTTTCCGAGCGTATAGTTGATGCCGGTGGCGAGGGTCTGCTGGCGGTTTGCCGTGGCGAATCCGCTGTACACGGGCGAGGCACTAAAACCATTCGAATATGAGTTGGTCGTTCCCGAGATTACCGCGCCATTATAGTACTGAGTATTCGGGCTATTGACATTGAAGTAGCCTACCCCAATAGTAACTGGCCCGGCGGCGTAATCACCACCGATCGACCACGTACTGCCTCGCGAGAATTGGCCGGGAACTCCGCCGAAGCTGTAGGCTGCCCCAAACGAAAAGCCGTCTATCCTGCCGCTCGCGTACTTGACCGAATTGTCCATACGCCGACTCATGCAAACATTGTCGACGTCTCCAGGATGGCATGCAAACGCACCACCCCACATGTATGGGGTCATCCCTTGGGACGATAGATGTTCAACGACTTCGTCGTATTGACGTCCGAAGGTAAGCGACCCATACCCGCCCGACAATCCCACAAAGGCCTGCCGACCGAAGAAGCGCCCACCCTGCGTCAAACTCCCCGAGGAGCCATCAAATCCGCTTTCCAGCACGAAGATTGACTTCAACCCGCCCCCCAAGTCCTCTGACCCACGCAAGCCCCAACGAGAACCTGACAGCCAGCTACCAGACGACTGGTAAACGTGTCCGCCACCGGCATTAGTCACAGCAAGTATGCCCTGGTCGAAAATGCCATATAGCGTCACAGAGTTCTGGGCACATGCGGTCTGTGCGACGCAATAAACTATGCTAGCGACGGCGAATCCACGTAGCCTCTTCATCTTGTCTCCTCATTTATCTACCTAAATTTATAATATTGCCGAACCTTCGGATCCTTTTTGTTTTGCCCTTGGGTTCGGATCGTTTCCAGGCTTCGTTCCGTATTTCCCGAGTAGAAGTCGTGAATCTACGCAGCTTGCCAGATTGATCGCAACGACGGCGACGTTGATTACATCAGGTAACTACCGTAAGAAACCGCTCGTTCAGTTCTCGGGTATGGTAAAAGACCGCAGAACCGATTTCATCAAACGTCCATGTATACGGTTTCATGTCAGGATAGAAGTTATATCCGCCACAGAACGTCTCAAGTCGGTTTCCAGAGGGATCAAAGAAGTAAATTGTCGTCCCCCGGGTAATGCCGTGCCGAAGTGGTCCGATATCGATCCGGGCACGCTTCTTGGCAAGCAGATCGGCCGCATAAAGCAGCTTTTCCCAGCTCTCGACCAGGAACGCTGCGTGATGAGACGTGTCGCTTCGCTCATCGCGAACGAACGCGACGTCATGCGCCTTGTTCGAGCACGTCATCCAGACAGCCATGTCAGTGGCGCCGTCTTCGGCGAGAATGCGCTCGGTAACATTGAATCCGAGTACATCGACAAACAGATTGCGCGAACCATCAAGGTCCTTTCCATGAATCTGCCAGTGGTCGAGCCTGATCGGAGAAATACCCTTCCGGTCTTCAATGATCACATCCGGGTTGACGTAGCCGAGCGTATCCCCTATTTCTTCCTTCTCCGCGTAGAGCTCGAAGAGATGACCTGTTGGAACTTCGAAACGGACACGCTCACCGGTAGCCAGCAGGTCGCCAGTGGGCACACGTTCGGTTGCAATGCCATAGGCCCGCAGATCCGAATCGAGCATGTCCAGAGTCTTCCTGTCGAGCACTTTCATTCCGTAGAAGTCCGTGCCTGGGCGATCCGCTTTTTTCAGAATAATGCTGTGATGATCCCGTTCATCGCAGGTCTTCATATACACCCGACCAGATGCATCCCGCCCCGTTTGAACAAGGCCAAGAATATTGGTGTAGAAGTCAACGGATTGCTCGATATCGAGCACGCGAATCTGAGTATGGCCGGGTCGAAGCACGCCTGTCAGCGCCATGATATCTCCTCGAAGGCGGTTATTCGGTTCTATAGCTGATACTTGGGAATATACGGACCTGCGTCGCCTCACGTCCAATACCGTTCTCGATCAAAGCGATACCAATTCGGTATGGCGAAGGCATTTTCTACTTGGCACCTGTACGAAATATCCTGCCACCGTGTCTTAGTCTGGATCAAACGTCGTAAGCCGTACGTGATGCCACCGGTCGGCGGCATCGCTCGTTCGGAAAGCTTTCTTATATTATTTAGGTATCTTGATCAATTGCACCGACG
Organism: Paraburkholderia sp. J63; assembly: GCF_905220245.1. Taxonomy (NCBI): domain Bacteria; kingdom Pseudomonadati; phylum Pseudomonadota; class Betaproteobacteria; order Burkholderiales; family Burkholderiaceae; genus Paraburkholderia; species Paraburkholderia sp. J63. Next base: position 71,255 of record NZ_CAJMZF010000020.1, read on the forward strand.
ATTTGATCGCGGGTAGCGTCGCGAAGCAGGCGTGGCACAGCGCAGGCAGGATCATGAAACACTGGCTGAATGATTCCATCGAACAACTGCAACGACAGGGGAGAATCTACCGCTGACCAGCCCGTCAGACTCTCCGTCATTCACTCAACCACTTTGCCAACACTTCCGGTTGAATCAAGAATTCTCGCCCAGGAACGTAAGCGTGCGACCGAAGGCAATTGTCGATGCGATCTGGTTGTACGATGCACGATCCTCACAGTTAAAGCCATGCTCCGCGCCTTCGTACACGTAGATCTGTGCGTGCTTGTCGGTAAAGCATTGCTTAACGGAATCAACAGCTGCGGTCGGAATATGATTATCAAGTGCGCCATAGTGGAATTGCATGGGCACATTGATCTTGTCTGCGTACTCCAACTCATTCTGGATGCCGCCACCGTAGTAAGCCACTGCGATATCGAACGCCCCTTGTGCGGAGGCTCGATAAGCCAGTCGACCGCCGAGGCAATAACCGACAGCGGCAACCTTGCCCACGACATTAGGCAGTGCGCGCAGTGCGCCGGCCGTGGCTCTAACGTCACCGACTGCCCGCTCAACGTCAAGTGCGCTATAGATTTCCATAGCCTTTTGGCGATCCGCCCCGTCATAACCGAGTTCCACGCGGGGTGCGGCACGCCAAAAAATGTCCGGCGCCAGAGCGACATAACCAGCGGCAGCGTATCGGTCAGCCACACTGCGGATATGCGCGTTTACGCCGAAGATTTCCTGAATGACAACAATACCCGGGCCTTTCCCGCCCTTGGGCAGCGAAAGATAGCCTTGAAAGGTTTCGCTGCCATTTGCAATTTCGATCCAGCGAGAATTCACACTCATGATTCACTTCCTCATTAATACCATAGTTGGATGCGTGCATTCAATTTGCATATCGCTCTTCGCCTCTTGAACGTTACGCAAAATGAAAATCGCCACTTACCGCGTAAATCTTCTACCAGCCCCGGCCGAACCAGCGGGAAGACATCCGGGAACGTATCTAAATGCCTCCATTTGAAACCGCCCTAACCCACCGGTCCAATTGAGGTTTTCAAATTCACCAATGGGTTGGCGAGAATGGCGGCATCGACGAGAATATTTTCTGCGACCAGCTTCTTGGCAACGTTGAATTCGAGCAGCGCGTTAACACAATCCGCGGCAATGACTCGTCCCGCCTTGAGATAAAAGGCTACAAAGCCGTCGGCCCTGGTTGTCGGACGCATGACGACCTGGTCGTGACCATGATGGAAGCCGACTGATTGCAATTTGAGGTTGTACTGATCAGACCAAAACCACGGCACCAGATCATAAAGCACAGGCGTACCGTTTATGACGGAGGCTACGAGCCTTGCATGCTCGATGGCGTTGGGAACAGATTCAAGACGTACTCGTTTTCCGTCTAAAAACGGCAACGGGAACGCCGTGCAATCGCCAACGGCAAAAATGTCTGGATCTGAAGTTCGACAAAATTCATCAACTTCGATGCCATTGCCTACTGCCAAACCCGCATTCTGTGCCAGCTCCACATTGGGTACCAAACCTACTGCAATGAGTACAAGGTCTGCCTGGAGCACCGTACCATCGCTGCACCGTACAGCGCCTATACGATCAGGTTGATTGGCGGATGGTTCGAAACCATCGACTCCTGTGCCGAGTCGGAATTTGACACCGGCTGCCCGATGGGCCGCCTCATAAAATGCAGAAAGATCTTCGCCCGCGACTCGCGCAAGCACACGCGGCGCAAATTCAATAACTTCGACATCAAGCCCGGATTCGACGGCGACGGCCGCAACTTCCAGTCCAATATATCCACCGCCGACGATGACAAGACGCTTTCCACTTGCGAAATCGGAACGCAGTGCGTCCACATCTGCAATTCCACGCATGTAATGCAGGCCATTGAGCTCCGATCCCGGAAGAGTAAGGCGTCGCGGCCGCCCTCCGGTAGCAATTACGAGTTTGCCGTACTCGAATTGATCACCCGATGTCAGATGGAGGCGATGAGCTGCACGGTCAATCGACTCGACTGTCGTTGACGGATGCCAGTCGATATTTGCTTTCTCATAGCTTCCTTTAGAGCGAATCGACAGTTGTTCCACCGTCGTTCGGCCAGCAAGAAATGCCTTGGAAAGAGGCGGTCGGTGATATGGCAGATATGGCTCGTCGCCGAGCAAGGAAATACTTCCGGAAAACCCGCCTTGCCGGATGCGTGAAGCAACTTCGCCACCCGCGTGACTCGCTCCGATGATAGTGATATCAGCCATAGACGTGATCGCAGCCATATTAAAATTCCGACCTCTCAATTACCGATCTTGCGAAGAGTGTGACGAAGAAAGCACAACGGGTGTCGCGGCGCTTACCCCGTCGATTGCAACGTGAAATGCGTGACACCCGGCAGATCAAAAACGATAGCCGTTCTTAACGATCAAAGGTTTCAGAATTGACGATTTCCTCTACCATTAATCTTCCGGGCTAATCGTAACTCTCAAACCAGAAAGACCGTCATTCATGATGACCTGGCAGGAAAGGCGAGACGTATTTTTCCGGTAGGTCGACGAATCCAGCAACTCATTTTCGTCCTGGGAGATCTCGGTCAATCCGCCTGGCAACGCCTCATCGATGTAAACCTGACAGGTAGCGCAAGAACAGCCGCCGCTGCAAAGGGCCATTAACTCGTCGATCCCTCCGTCACGAATGTTCTCCATCAGCGAAACCCCGGACGCCGCATCGAGTTCGTGCTCGGTTCCGTCTCTCGTGGTTACGAATATCTTGGGCATACTGCATTTCCTTGAAAATCTTCTTGAAGATAAACTTTTATTATTATTATTAAATCACGCATCAATTCCGGAATTGATGCGTGAGTGCGTCATGCATCCACCAGGCGCTGCAGCAGCTTTGCACATCGCGGAATTCGGCTAACGCCAGCGACCCGAGCGATGGGGTGAGAATTCAATCGCGCCCATCGCCGGTGAAGCTTAGCCGCCATTGACCTCTTGAATCACCTCCAGAGCACGCACGCTAAAGGAAAAATCCTCAGGGCGATACCATTGCTTAGGTGGCGTTCCCTCAGCGATGGCCTTCATCTCGCGCGCCCAAATGCGCCGCAGCATCGCGATGCCAACATCCGACTGACCGAGGTTCTCTTGTTCGCGATCGACAATGGCCCCCTGCCCTCCGATGCTCACCGTGTCCTGGATGATAGGAAGGAGCGGATGAGCAGGATCGACGTCTTCAAGGGTGATCTCGCAGTTCATCACACGGCGCGTCAATTCAGCGTAGTCCTCAGCACTTGCAAGTCGCTCCGCCTCCTTATCGTAGGAGCCGACGCGGTTCACCATGAAACTGAGCATCGAAACATCGTCAATGGGCACGCGGCAAGCAAAATGGATAGCCATTTTGGTGGTGTCCTGCGGGATTGGCACTTCCCGATACAGGATGTTCGGCATAAAGCAATGGGAGTCGAAGCGACTGCCGTCCGAACGCGTGGCAATACTCACCATTCCATACTCGGTTTCTCGCGCACTCATTTTCGGCAGTTCGGTCAGCCCGAACATCGGCATGAAGTTGTGCGTGTAATGCGCATGCACCTCATCATGATCGTTCTCGATGCGTTGAAAGTGGTTGTACGGAAGCACCACTGCTTGCGCCAGCAGTTCTCCGCGCGACTCATCTTCAAGCTCGGGAAATTTCCAAAACGTCGGCGGCGTTTCGTCTCCGAAATAGGCGAATACCATGCCGAGATATTCACGTGTGGGGTAAGTCTTCAGACAAATCCTCGAAGCATACGTCGCCGTCTCTGCGGGAAAGTCTTCACCTTTACCCGCCCCGTCAAATTTCCATCCGTGGTAGCGGCAGCGGATGCTGTTACCCTCTACCCAACCGTAAGCGAGGCTCGTCCCGCGATGGGGACAACGATCCTGCGTCAGTCGGATCTCGCCATCTTCCCCGCGATATAACGTGAAGTGCTCACCCAGAACTTGAATACGACGAGCCTTCCCCGGATCGTAATCGCGGCTAAGCGCAATGGGCTGCCAGAATTTTTTCAGAAACTTGCCCGCGAGGGCGCCGTTCTCAACACGAGCAAAATCGGGAACAGTGTTTGCCATATCCATCTCCTTCTTCTGGTTTATTGGTAGGAGATCGTAGGCTCGTCACGACACGACGTCTAATTAGATCTTCAGGCCGGCCATAAGCCAAATTAATCGCGCGTCAGCCTCGGCAGGCTGCGCTATGGTGCTGTTCAGGCGACTACGGTAAGCCTTCAGGGTGCCCCCGGATCGGCCGTTATCAGGGTGGGAAGACAATCCCTGTCTTCCGGAATCGCATTTTGGGTAGTGAAGGAAACGGGGAACTCAGCAAAATGAACCGTCTATCGTTGAACAAAAGAGCATGGAGCATCGTCGCCCTGCTGTGGGTTTCGCTCGTCGTTCGACGGCGGTGGCGGTACAACCCGGAACCTCTGGAAGGCGAAAATCCGGGGGAACCTCAGCCCCATGTTGACAGCCACCATAAATCCCCGCACTCTACGACGTGTCAGAGCAGCCAGGGCTGCAAGCGGATAGTACTTTATTAATAGAGGGATGGGACACGGGAGATGAATTTGCAACTGTTTTCGAACACACTGATATCCTGTCATTCCACTGCCAAATTTTTGAGCAGTGCGATAAGCACGTTGTCTGTCTAAAATGCGCATCGATCCTCTACGCCTCTTGCGACTTCATGAACTGATCAAGCAGGGAAGCTTTCGAAAGGCTGCCGACAGCCTGTGTATCACGCAGTCAGCCCTCTCGCAGAGCATCAACCAGATGGAATCGGAGGTTGGCGTTCGCTTGATTGATCGTACGTCGCATGGCGTCGTACCCACGATCTACGGCGAGGCGCTGATGCGCCATGCGACCGAAATCGATTGGCAACTTTCCGAAGCGGAGAAGAAGATAGCTGGACTTGCTTTCGGACGACAGGGGCAGCTATCCGTTGGCGGGACATCCAGCGTCATTTCCGTCATGTCGGCAACGACACGTCGGCTCCGCGAAAAAAGTGGGGAATTTGAAATCCGTCTCATCGAGGAGATCTGGAACCGGGATCTGTGGCGCCAAATTGATGATCGCTCCCTCGATGCCGTCATCTGCAAAGAGCCAGACGATCTCTACATGGAAGGAATGGTCGCGGTTCCGCTGTTCCAGGGACGCCGCATGCTCTGTGTTCGCATTAATCATCCTGAGGCCAGCGATCTTTCGTTGGAGCGACTAGCGAAATATCCTCTCGTGTCTCAAACCGGTGATATGAGCGTTTCGCGTGAAATCAAGCGCATTTTTAGTACATTTCACGTCGACTTTCCATCTTCAGAGATGATCGCTACCAACTCGCTCATCGCCGCCAAGGATATCGTGCTGAATTCTGATGCATTCGCCATTTTTACGGATGTTTCGGTACTTGGCGAGATTCAGTCTGGCTCTATCAAATGCGTGAAGATGGAAGAGGACGTTACGACTTATTGGTACTGTTTGATTGCCCGGCAGGATCTTAGAATTACCGAGCTAATTGCGAATTTCATATCTGTCCTTGGCGTAGTATGTCAGGAGGTCGGCATTAAGGTTCATCCGGGGATAGGCCGCATCAAAGCCGGCGACACACTGCGGCGCTGAAGAAGATACATTGATTGCACGAACAAATATCGCAATGCAACGCCGGGGCGGCGAGTATGGCGGGAGCGGTTGCGCTCCCGGGCTGCTGCGCCTGCGCACTCAACGTGAACAGCGCCAACGCGATGCCCGTTGCTCGTGCAAACGGATGTAGTTTCATGATCCCGCGATCAGGTATGAAGTTGGATAAAGCGACTGGCCTAGAATCTGACGCGGATACCGACGTCGGCACCGACTGTGGTACCAGGCGGCAGGCCGAGACCAGCAGCGGCAGTGCCGAGCCCTTCCACGCCACCAATCGCACTCCCACCGCTTTCCACCGAGAGACCAGATCCCAGGCACTGACCGCTGGCCGAGCACTTGTTGTTGACGACGGCAACCTGCGCATAAAGCGCCGTACGTTTCGACAGAAAATATTGCGTGCCAGCTGCCACCGTGATCGAACGGTCGCCCGAATGTACGCGATCCTGTTGATAATAGACCGCCCCGTTGAGTTCAAGCGTCGGGAGTACGAACCAGTCAGCACCGCCGCTGTAGACATTGACACTGGTGTCGGTCGAGTAGGTCAGCGCTGGATTGACTGAAACCGGCACACTGTTTGCCTTGAAATTCGTAAACGAGCCCTTGACGATCACGCTGCCGAACTTGTAACTGGCACCCGCCGTATAGGCACGCACGTTGGCCGGATAAAGTCCGCCGATCGCGGCGAGGCCCGTGTCGCTTGCATTATTGACGCTGATATAGGACGCGGCCGCGAGGAACGTGCCGTTGGTGTACTTTGCGCTCAACGACCACGAGCGACCGTTCTGAAAATCGCCCGCAACCCCGCCCAAACCAAACAAGCCTGCGAACTCGAATCCGCCGATATCGGGCGAGGTGTAGCTGAGCGCATTCGGCATGAACGTCGCGGCGATCAGACTGTTGTCGATGACCGTCGTGAGCATGCTGCCGAACTGGCTCACGCTGCGCGGGTCGAGATCGTAAATGGTTTCGAAGAACGGCGAAAGTTGCAGACCCGCCTTCAGCGTGCCGTACTGGTTTGTCAGCCCCACTTCGGCTGTCCGATTGAAGAGTCCGTTGTTGGCCGGTGGATTATCGAATCCGCCGTTGGCGAGGCTAATCCCGCTTTCGAGTTTGAAGATCGCCTTGAGGCCCCCGCCCAGATCTTCCGAGCCCTTCAGTCCGAATACCGACGGCGAATAGCCGCCGTTCGTCAGCGCGAATTGCCGGCCGGTACCGGTTTGCGTGCCGTTGAAGCCCGGCGTCGAATGGCTCAGGTACATCACGCCGGCGTCCATGATGCCGTACAGCGTCACGCCGCTATCGGCATGCGCGGCGTTGGTCGCACAGAGTGCGGCAACCAGCATGCAAACCGTGGCAATCATTTTGTACTCCAAACCTTCTTTCATGCTTTCGTCTCCTTCGTTGTATTAGTTTTCACACTCCAACTGCATCAGCCTGACGCCAGCGGTCCCGCCTTGTGAGGGTGCGAGCGATCACATTGACGGGCAGCGTCGCGACCAGAAATGGGACTGCAAAGAGGTAGTACAGATTCGAGGCCTGCCAGCCCTTGTCCATCAATATGCCGACGAGCACGGGCGCCACCATTGCGCCGAGACGTCCCATCCCGACCGCCCAACCCACGCCCGTTGCGCGTGCCGTGGGTGAGTAGAGAAGCGGCGTCAGCGCATAGAGGCCGCCTACGCATGCCGAAATCGCTGCGCCTAACACGATTGCAGCAGGCATGACGAATTGCAGTCGTGATGCGTTCGCTCCGAAAATCACCAGCACCACGGCGCTGGCAATCAGAAACGCCGTGAGCAAACTCCTGAGTTTCACGCGACCGGAAACCACGCTGAACAGCGTACAGCCGACGATGCCTCCCACGTTCAGCAGCACGCCACCCGTTACGCCCTGTGCGGCAGACATACCCGCCTGCACCAGGAGTTTTGGCGTCCAGCTCATCACGAAATAGAATCCGGCCATCACAAGCACGAATGCCATCCAGATGAGGACGGTGCGCAGAACCATGACCGGTGACAGAAATCCCTCGCTGTCCGACGGTGCGTGAGTCACCTTTGCCGTGTGATCCGCGTCCGGCAATTGATCGACGGTGTCCCACTTCATGCGCTTCAGGATCGCGTTCACCCTGACGAGTGCTCCTTTCGGGCGCCTCGCGATCAGGAAATCCAGTGATTCCGGAAGCCCATAGAGAGCAACTGGAATGACCAGTAACGTGCACACTCCGCCGAAAAGAAATGCACTTCTCCAGCTGTAATAGCTCAACAGCACACCGGTTATTGCGCCGCCAATGGTCGCCCCGAGCGTATAGCCGGTCGACTGCATGCTGATTGCGCCGCTTCTCCATTTGTTCGATGCATATTCAGCGGCGATAACGGAGATGCTCGCGAGCATGCCGCCAATCCCAAGGCCCGTGACGACACGTAAGGCCACAAGCTGATTCAGCGTTTGGGCGAAGCCGGATGCCAGCATGCCCGCCGCAATGGCGAACAGACAAAGCAACACGAGCAGCCGTCGGCCGATGCGGTCGGCGAAGGGGGCGATGAAAAGTCCCCCGGCGGCCATGCCAAACAGCCCTGCACTGAGCAATGTGCCCAGTTGCTTGCCGCTCAGATGCCAGTCGGCGGCGAGATGCGGTGCAGAAAACGCAACTGCAAGAACATCGAAGCCGTCCAGCATGTTCAGTGCAATGCAGACGACTACCACCAATCTTTGAAACGAGCTCATCGGGCTCTCGTTAATGGCCGCTTTGAGATCCTGTTTCATTGTCTTCCTCCAGTATGGCTGGGCGCGTCATATCAACCTGCGATGCAGATTGCGGCGCACAGCCGGTATGTCTTCCGGTATGGGATAGCCATCGGGATGCCTGCGATTTCCGGACATCCCCTTATGAGGTCATGCTGCAGGCGTTTCTTTCCGAACGGTGTATCTGCAACATTCATTTTTTAATATTTCGGCATACCTATTATTTAAAGCAGTCTCCTTGATATAGTTTCTGTAGATTCTCCTGGCTTGCGTCGAAGATCCAGGGTTCGAGCGCACGCCGGGAGTTTTCGTATTGGCGGATGTCGGCCTCCCGCTCAAGCGTCAAGGCGATGTCGTCGAGTCCGTTGAGCAGACAGTGCCTGCGGAACGGATCGACCTCGAAGCGCAGGGTTCGGCCGCCCAGGGTCGTGATGCTCTGGCTATTGAGATCGACGCCGAGCCGGAAACCCGGGGTGGCTTCAACTTCCTCGAACAGGCGCTGCACTTGCGCATCCGGCAACACAATCGGCAACATGCCGTTCTTGAAGCAGTTGCCGTAGAAGATGTCCGCAAAGCTCGGCGCAATCAGCACGCGAATGCCGTAATCGTGCAATGCCCACGGAGCGTGCTCGCGGCTGGAGCCACAGCCGAAGTTAGCGCGAGTGAGCAGGATCGACGCTCCCTGATAGCGTGCGTCGTTCAGGGCGAAATCCGGGTTGCGCGGCCGCACCGAGCAGTCCTGTCCCGGCTCGCCGCGATCCAGATAACGCCACTCGTCGAACAGGTTCTCGCCGAAGCCGGTGCGCCGGATCGATTTCATGAACTGCTTCGGGATGATCGCGTCGGTATCGACATTGGCCCGGTCAACCGGCACAACGAGGCCATCCAGTGTCGTGAAGGGCTGCATCAGTGCGCCTCCAGGTGAATATCGGTGAAGTGACCGGCAATCGCTGCTGCAGCGGCCATGGCAGGACTGACGAGATGGCTTCGGCCGCCCGCGCCTTGTCTGCCTTCGAAGTTGCGGTTCGAGGTCGATGCGCAACGCTCGCCTGCCGACAGCCGGTCGTCGTTCATGCCAAGGCACATCGAGCAGCCGGGTTCGCGCCACTCAAAGCCCGCATCGATGAACACGCGGTCGAGCCCTTCGGCTTCGGCCCGCGCCTTCACGAGTCCGGAGCCTGGCACGGCCAGCGCCAGCTTGATCGTCGGCGCAATGTGCTTTCCCTTGAGCACAGCCGCAGCCGCGCGCAGGTCCTCGATACGGGCGTTCGTGCACGAGCCGATAAAAACCTTGTCAGGCCGGATCGCCTCGATGGCGGTACCTGGCTCCAGCCCCATGTAGGCAAGCGCGGCCTGCATGCCGGCGCGCTTCACGGGGTCCGGCTCGAGCGCAGGATCGGGGACTCGCCCGTCGATGGGCTGAACCATCTCGGGCGACGTGCCCCAGGTCACCATGGGCTTCACGGTGGCCGCATCGATCTCGATGGTGCGGGCGAATTGCGCGTCGGCATCGCTGACCAGGGATCGCCAATACGCGACCGCCTGATCCCATTGCTCGCCGCGCGGGGCGAAGGGCCGCCCTTTGACGTAGTCGATTGTCTTTTGATCCACGCCGATCAGACCGACACGTGCGCCAGCCTCGATCGCCATGTTGCACAACGTCATCCGCCCTTCCATCGACAGCGCCCTGATGGTACTGCCGCCAAACTCGATGGCATAGCCCGTGCCACCGGAAGTGCCGGTGAGGCCAATGATGTGCAGGATCAGGTCTTTGGCCGTGACGCCCGAGGGCAGCTCACCTTCGACACGCACCAGCATCGGCGTCATCCGGCCGACGGACAGGCACTGGGTGGCCAGCACGTGCTCGACCTCCGACGTGCCAACGCCGAATGCCAGCGCACCGAACGCACCGTGCGTGCTCGTATGCGAATCGCCCGCAACCACCGTCATGCCGGGCAGCGTGGCGCCCTGCTCCGGTCCGATCACGTGAATGATGCCCTGTCGCCTGTCCTTGAGCCCGAACTCGGTGATACCGAACTCTTCGCAGTTGCGGCTCAGCTGTTCCACCTGAATGCGCGACAGCGGATCCGCGATCCCCTGTGCCCGCCCGGTCGTCGGTACATTGTGATCCGCAGTGGCCAGCACGGTCTGCGCGCGCCACGGCTTGCGTCCGCTCAGCCGCAGGCCTTCGAAGGCTTGCGGGCTCGTCACCTCATACACCAGGTGACGATCGACATACAGCAGCGCGCGCCCGTCTGCGTCTTCGTGCACGACATGCCGGCGCCAGAGTTTCTCGACCAGGGTCGTTCCCATCATGCGCTCCCTCGACCCGTCGTGGCGGGATCGACCGTACCGACGCATGGGCCGGCAACTCGATATGCAGCGACCTGTTCGGCCACGCCTTCGGGCGCCGGATAACGGCGCGTCCACGGACCGGCCTTGGCGACCTGCCCTGGCACTTCGTGACCAACGATCTCCGGCAGGCGCCGGGAGAGCGCGATCAGGGCATCGAGATCGACACCCGTGTCGTAGCCCATTGCTTCGAACATGTGAACCAGATCCTCGGTACAGACGTTGCCGCTGGCGCCCGGAGCGAACGGACAGCCGCCAAGGCCGCCGAGCGACGCGTCGAAGCGATCGACCCCAGCTTCCAGCGCGGCCACGGCGTTTGCCAGTCCCATCGACCGCGTGTCGTGGAAGTGGAGCGTGAGCGTCAGCTCGGGCCATGCCTTGGTGACTTCGGCACACAGGCGCCTGACCTGCGCCGGGTTGGCCATGCCGGTCGTGTCGCACAGCGTCACGCGCCGCACGCCGATCTGCGCGAAGCGCTCCAGCAATCCGAGAACCACGGCATCGGGGACCTCGCCTTCAAACGGGCAGCCAAAGGCGGTCGACAGCGACACGTTGACGTGTGCACGGCCAGCGGCAATTCCGACGATATCGGCGAACTGGGCCAGCGACTGCGTCGGCGTCATGCGAAGGTTCGCCAGGTTATGCGTCGCACTGGCGGACATCACCAGATTCAGCTCGTCGGCATAGCTGGCGAGCGCGCGTTCGGCACCCCGCAGGTTGGGGACCAGTGCGGCGTACTGCACGCCGGTTACGCGTTCGATCTGTTGCATCACCCTCTCGGCATCAGCGAGCGCGGGGATGGCTTTGGGCGACGTAAACGACGTCACCTCGATCTTCGCGAGACCCATTCGGCTCAGCGCGTTGATCAAATCGATTTTCTGATCGGTCGGCACGAAACGCGACTCGATCTGGAAGCCGTCGCGTACTGACACTTCCTGGATATATAACCGTTGGCGTTCGACACTTTTCATCGATGCCTCCTCAGACTACGCCATCAGCACGCAGGCGCGCGAACTCATCGGCTCCGATGCCCAGCGACGCAAGCACTTCTTCGGTATGCGAACCGAGCGCGGGTCCAACCCATTTCGTGCGTCCCGGCGTTTCGCTCAGTTTGGGCACGATACCCGGCAGGTCGATCGGCTCGCCGTCCGGCAACGTCTCGCGCTGGATCATGCCGCGCGCTTCGTAGTGCGGGTCTTTGGCGATGTCAGATGCCGTATAGACACGACCGCTGGGCACTTCGGCGGCTTCGAGAACCTGCAGCGCTTGCGCGAGAGGACGCTGGGTGGTCCACTCCGAAATCGCCTGGTCAAGCCTGTCGTTGTGCTTGACGCGGCCATCGTTGCGGGCCAGCTCGGGGTCCTCTGCGAGATCGTCACGCCCGATCGCGTGCATCAGCCGTTTGAAAATGGCATCGCCGTTGCCCGCGATCACAACGTAGTTACCGTCGCCGCACAGGTAAGTATTCGACGGCGAAATGCCCGGCAGGCTCGCGCCCGAGCGCCCGCGCTCGAAGCCGAATTCAGCGTACTCGGGCATCAGGCTTTCCATCACCGCAAATACGGATTCGTACAGCGCGACGTCGATGAACTGCCCCTTGCCGTTATTGCTCTTCAGGTGATGCATGGCCACCAGCGCGCCGATCGTGCCGTACAGCGACGCCAGCGTGTCGCCCAGACTGACGCCCACCCGCACGGGCGGACGGTCGGGAAACCCGGTGACGTGGCGCAGACCGCCCATGCATTCGGCGATTGCGGCAAAGCCGGGGCGCTGGCTGTACGGACCCGACTGCCCATAGCCGGAAATGCGCACCATGACCAGCTTCGGATTCAGCGCCGAAAGTTGCTCCCATCCCAGGCCCCACTTTTCGAGTGTGCCGGGGCGGAAGTTTTCGATGACGATATCGACTTCCGCAGCAAGCTTGCGCACGATCTCACGCGCCTCTTCACGCTTGAGATCGAGCGTGACCGACTTCTTGTTGCGACTCTGCGTGTACCACCACAACGAGGTGTCGTTGTGCAGCTTGCGCCACTTGCGCAGCGGGTCACCGTCCTTCGGCGGCTCGATCTTGATCACTTCGGCACCGAACTGCGCCAGCAGCGCACTGGCGTAAGGCCCGGCGATCAGCGAGCCGAGTTCGAGCACCTTGACGCCGGCAAGCGGCATCACATCCGCCTGGGGCTCGCTCGCTTTGGAAGTCTCGTTCTTCATGACCGCGCCATCCGCACCGTCAGGTCGCCCAGTTGCGACACGCGGGCATGGATCACGTCGCCGGGCTTCACCGGACCAACGCCTGCCGGCGTTCCGGTCATGATCACGTCGCCTGGTTGCAGCGTGTACATCGCCGATGCATATTCGATCAGGTGCTGGACGTTGTAGATCAGGTACTTTGTATTGGCGTTCTGGCGCGGCTCGCCATTGACCGTGAGGTCGAGATCGAGCGCGTTCGGGTCCGCGATCTCGTCAGCGGTGGTGATCCACGGACCGATGACTGCGAACGTGTCAGCCGACTTGCGGAATCCTGCGAACTCGGGACCGCGAACCGTCATGTCCAGCGCCACGCAGTAGCCGAAAACGTACTCGAGCGCGTGTTCGCGCGGCACCCGTTTCGCCTGCTTGCCGATGATCACGCCCAGTTCGACCTCGTGGTCGGTGCGGCGCTCCGGAAACGGAAACTCGACGATGCCGTCCGGACCGTTCAGCGCGGTCGGCGCCTTGATAAACAGTCCGAATTGTTCGAGCGTCGTGAAGGTCTTGCCGTTGGCGATCTGCTGGTCGGCATTGGCCTCGTCGATGTGATCGCGGTAGTTGATCGGCGCGCCGATGATCTTGCCCGGGTTGGCAACGGGTGCCTGAAGCGTCACCTCCGACAGGGCGAAGGTGCTCGCACGCGCGAGGAACGGCTCGATCTGCGCCTGGACGCGCGGGAAATTCCCGATGATCCAGTCGTAAGGCGGGTACGGCCAGCCGGGCTCGCCGAGCGACTGGAACAGGGGCGTGATGTCGTGGACCGTATCGCCGCGGATGACTCCGATACGGTTATCGTTAAAGCGGCAAATCTTCATGGCTTGAATCCTGCGTCGAGATAGGGTCAACCGCGCTTTTCGCGGTAAAGGCCGAGCTTTTCGTAGACCGGACGATCGGAATAGGCGAACAGCACGGCGTCGGCACTCGTGTCGGCACGCATGCGCCAGCGGTTCCAGCCGGGCACCACGAAAACGTCGTTGTCCGAAATATCGAAACAGCCGGCGCCTTCGATCTCGACCGAGGGCGAACCTTCGACGCCGACGAGCACAGTGCCCTCCACCGACTGGAAGTACTCGGTGGTGTATCCACGCGGGATCAGCCGCATGGAGGCGGCGATGGTCGGCATCGCCCATCCGCCGGTCAGCGGATTGGCGTAGCGGACGTTGACGCCGTGACAGGGATCGATGTCCGAATAGCGCGCCAGCCGGTCGAGGACTTCCCGGGTGCGGGCATACGGGTAGTTGAAGATCGGCGACGTCGTCCCCGTATGTTTGTTCTCCAGCGGCAGCAGCGCATCGGCGTACCGCGTGTACACCTGACCGGATTCGCCGGTGCGCGGAAACTGCGTGGCGGCTTCATACTCCTCGCGAAATCCGGCGCGCAGGAAGGTCACGAGCGGTACGTCCAGCCCGTCGAGCCACATGACGGGGCCGTTGCCGTCATTGCCATGGTCGTGCCACGTCCAGGCCGGCGTGACGATGAAATCGCCTCGCACCATCTCGGTGCGCACGCCGTCGACGGACGTATAGCCGCCCACGCCCTCCAGCACGAAACGCAGCGCGGACTGGGTATGGCGATGCGCGCGGGCGATTTCGCCGGGAAGAATCAATTGCAGGCCCGCGTAGATCGTATCGGTGGCGTTGGGCAAACCGCCGAGGCCAGGATTCTCCAGCATCAGCACGCGTCGTTCCGCTTCTTCGGCGCTCACGACGCTGCCCGATTCGATCAGCCTGTCGCGCATCTCGGTCCATCGCCAGGTATGAGGCGTGGCCTTCGGGCGCGGCTCGTTCGGCACGAGCCCCTTCAGTACGTCCCACAACGGGGCGACGTTCAGCGCCGCCAGTTGTTCGCGATATGCAGCGGCATTATCCGCAGGATTCCTATGCAAATGGGCTTCGGGTTGTGCGCTCATGACGTGTTCCTTATCCGTGGAAATTGAAACAGCAAACGTGCGGCCGTCAGGCCTCGACGAGAGAGGGGTCGCCCTTCCAGACCCAGTCGAGGCAGTCGTAATAGTCGTCCTCGCCGCGCCCTTGCAGCCCTGCGTCCCGCACCTCGCGGGCGATGCCTTCGGCGTGGTACACCTCCCAGAGTTCGCGCGAGGCAAGCTGGATACGCGCGCTGCGAACGAGACGGCGCCGCGGATACTCGCTGAACGCGCGCTCGTAGTCGTAGTCCATGCTGTGCAGCAGGTCCGCGAGACAGACCGCGTCCTCGATCGCCATGCCGGCGCCCTGCGCCAGCGACTGCAGCGTCGGATGCACGGCGTCTCCCAGAAGCGCCACCCGTCCGCGACTCCATTGACGGATCGGATCGCGATCGGCCAGCACCCAGCGGCGCTCCAGATTCATCATCGAGAGCAGCGTCTTCAATGCAGGGTGAGCGTTCGCGTACACATGGTTGACGTCCTCCTCGTGCGTCACCCGAAGATCGCCATGGCCCGGAGCCGGGTCCTTGAAGACGGCGACGATGTTGAAGATGGTCCCGTGCCGAAGCGGATAGTGGACGACGTGATAACCGGGGCCGGCCCATAGCACCACATCCTGCTGGTGAGGCAGATCGGCCGGAACATCCTTCATGTCGATGATGGTGCGGTGCGCCACATAGCCGACCGACCGTGCCGGCGATTCGCCAGCGACGTAATTCCGTACCCGACTCTTGATGCCGTCGGCACCGATCAGCGCGGCGCCGTCGAAAGTTCGCCCATCCGCGCAGGTGACGCGCACGCCGTCGCCGCCGCGGTCTTCGAAACCGACTGCGGTAGCGTTGACCGTGAGTTCAACGCCTGGCGTGCGGCGGCAGGCATCCAGCAGGATGTTGTGGATGTCGGCCCGGTGGATCACGATGTACGGATTCGTGTAGCGCCGGTAGAACTTTTCAGACGTCAGGGGAACCTGGATGAGCGTCTCGCCGCTGTCCGCGTCGGGCATCACGAGGGACACGGGGCAATCTGCGGCGGCTCTCACGGTCTCCGAGAGTCCCAGCCGGTCAAATGCCTTGAACACGTTCGGCCCGAGCTGGATACCGTAGCCGATCGGGGAGATCTGGGCTGCCTGCTCGAGGACATGCACCCGGCGGCCGTTCTGGCCCAGCGCCAGGGCGAAGCTAAGGCCGCCCAGGCCGCCACCGACCACGATGAGGGGAAGGTTTGCGTTTCCCACGCTTGTCTCCTGTTTCTTTGCAATTGGTTCGGGCGAGGCGCACGGCCATGTCCCGTTGGCGCTATAGTCGATTTCCAGGCATTATTCGTCAATCAGGCAACTTCAATAGTCGCAATCGAAAAAATGGATTTTGGTCATCTGGATCTGAACCTGCTAGTGGTGTTCGACGCGATGATCCGGCATCGCAACGTAACGGCTGCCGGGCGCGAACTGGGGCTGAGCCAGCCGGCGATGAGCTACGCCCTGCTGAAGATGCGTACGGCCTTTGAAGACCCGTTGTTCGTTCGCGTCAAGTCGGGCATGCAGCCGACGCCGCGAGCGCTGGCGATGGTGGAAACGGTGCGCGATGTTCTTCAACGCATCCAGTCCGGCCTGCTCAGCCCGGCGATATTCGATCCTGCGAGTTCGAATCGCGAATTCCGCATCGCCATGAGCGACGCCGGCGAGAGTTTCTTTACGCCGCCCTTGATGCGCGCGCTTCGCAGCCACGGGCAACAACTGCAGCTTCGCGTGTTCTCACTGACGCCGTCGGCTCTCGAGCAGCAACTGGAATCCGGCGATGTCGACCTGGCTGTCGGGTACTATCCTGACCTGGCCGGCGCCGATTTTTACCAGCAGGGACTCTTCACGAGTCACTTCGTTGTGATCGCAACAAATGACAATCCCCATGTCAAGGGCAAGTTGACGATGACCCGGTTCCTGCAGGCTCCGCACGCCGATGTGGAGACGCCCGGCCGGAGTCAGGAAATCATCCTGCGATACATGGCGGAAAAGAAGATCGTACGAAATGTGCCACTTCAGGTATCGAGATTCCTAAGCCTGCTTGAGATCGTCTCCCAGTCGGATCTGATCGCGATCGTGCCGCGGGAGACCGGCGAACTATTCAGGAGTGCCAGAGGTGTCGCCGTGCACGCGCTACCGTTCGATTCGCCCACCTTCCGCCTTCGCCAGCACTGGCACAAGCGTTTTCACGACGATGCCGCGGTACGTTGGCTGCGTACCCTGGTGCACGAATTGTTCAAGGACCTTGCGTCCTGAACATTGTGATCGGCAATGAGTCAGGCAGACGATCTGAGCTTATGCGGCAGACGACCCTTCCCCGACTCCGGGGTGCTGCCGTTGATCTTTTTCGAAGGCCACACCCTGTGGCTCGCCGCAATCCACTATTGGCGCAAAGGCAAGCTCACGCGCTTCGGCCGCGCCGACTCCGAAACCTTGCAGCAGTGCAAACATTGACTGCTCCGTGTAGTCATCCGGCGCCTCGCCGGAGAGCAAGGTTTCAATGCCATACATGATGGCGCCCAGCGCGATGTCGCGCGCGACTGAAACATGTCCCACATGGATTCGCCCCGCATCCATCGCCAGTTGCAGGTCGCGTGTCAGGTATTCGTCCAGTAATCGGCCGCGCGAGCCGCGCCGCGTCCCCACCCGGGTAATGAACGCCCCCCATAGCGGATAGCGGGCAGCCATTGTCATGTACAGCCGCGATCCGACCACGACCCGCCTGGCCGGGTCCTGTTCCTCGAGTACCAGCGGATCGATGACTTCCAGCACCTGGTCACTGCTTTCGCCGGCCACTGCGGCCAGCAATTCGGCCGTGGTCCTGAAGTAGTTGTAGAACGTGCCCCGCGCGACGCCCGCGGCCGCAATGAAGTCATCGATGATTGGCGCATCGGGGCCTTTTTCCGCGAAGACGGCGAGCGCGCTTTCGATCAGGCGATTGCGGGTTTTTTCCCGTCGCAAGGCGCCGACGCGGCTCTGGTAATGCTCTGGTGACGCTTTCATTGGTTGCTCATCCTTCGACCCGACCCCACTGCGATTGTACGGGTTTGTCCTGGCGCATTCTAATTGACGTTTTTGTCAAAACGACTAATATTCGTTCTGACGGATTTGTCAAAACAAGGCGGCCCGAGCGGCCGCCTCCACTGAATGTCAGGAGAAACACATGCGACTGGTGAGTTTTGAGCGGGATGGCAAGGCCACCCTGGGTATTCGCGAGGGCGAACAGGTACGGGTGATCGGCGACGAAACCCTGGAATCGTTGCTGGCACGTGGCGTCGATCTCGTCGAGTACGCGAGCCAGAGCGCCACGCAGGAGCGTGTCCCGTTGACGGAAGTAACGTTTCTCCCGCCGCTCGCGCGGCCGCCCAAGATCATTTGCGTCGGCCTGAACTTCGCGGACCACACGTCCGAAAGCCAGTACGCGCAACCGGATTACCCCACCCTGTTCTTCCGCGTCGCGACGAGCCTGATCGCCCACGAGCAGCCGATGATCCGCCCGGCCGTCGCCGATTCGGCGGGCCTGGATTACGAAGGGGAAATCGCCGTGGTCATCGGCAAGGGCGGACGTCACATCGGCAAGGACGCGGCGCTTTCGCACGTCGCGGGCTACGCGCTGTTCAATGACGGCTCGGTGCGCGAGTACCAGTTCAAGACCCCGCAGTGGACCGTCGGCAAGAACTTCGATGGCACCGGCGCATTCGGCCCGGACCTCGTCACGGCCGACGAACTGCCGCCCGGCATCAAGGGCCTGCGGCTCGAAACGCGCCTGAACGGAGAGGTCGTGCAGTCCGCCAGCACGGACGAGATGGTTTTCGATGTTGCCAGCCTCATCAGCATCATCAGCGAGGCGATCACGCTTGAAGCGGGCGACGTCATTGTTTCCGGTACGCCGTCGGGCATCGGCTGGGCGCGGACGCCGAAGCTGCTGATGAAAGCGGGCGATGTTTGCGAGGTGAGTGTCGAAAAGATCGGCACCCTGCGCAATGTGATCGCAGACGAAGCCGCCCGGTAATCGCCGGCGACAGGTAATGCACCGCCCGCCATCCGGGCGGGCGCATCGAAAAACGATGGAGACAGCCATGACCGCCAACCCGGAAGCTCCCGCGCGCGCCAGCGTGCATTCGATCGATCATTTCGCGCTGAACGTGCCGTCGCTCGACGAGGCGGAGCGCTTCTACCGCAGCTTCGGTCTTCGCGTCGAGAAGTGCGCCGGCCACCAGCCAGAGTTGGCGTTATATGCCGCGGACGGCCATCGCTGGGCGCGCATCCTGCCCGCCGAGCGCAAATCCCTGGCGTATCTGTCGTTCAACTGCTTCGCCACCGACTTCGATGCGCTTCATGCCCAAATCGTCGCAGCCGGTGCGAATATCGTCATCGGCGAAGACCGGGACGGCGTCTGGTTCCGCGATCCGGACGGCAATCTCGTGCAGGTCAAGGTGGGGCCGAAGACGAGCCCTTCGTCCAAGACGCGCAACGTGGTTTCCGGCAGTCCCGCCGACGCGCGCGGGTCGCATACCCGCTCCGAATCGAAGGCCGTCCATCCTCGCCGGCTCTCGCACGTTCTCCTGTTCACGCCGGACGTGCTGCGCGCGCTCGACTTCTACGCCAAGGCGCTTGGCCTGCGGCTCTCCGACAAGTCGAGGGACATCATCGCCTTCACCCATGCGCCGCATGGCAGCGACCATCACCTGGTCGCGTTCGCCAGGAGCCACGCGCGCGGCTGGCATCACGCGGCCTGGGACGTGGACGACGTGAACATGGTGGGCGCAGGCGCCTCGCAAATGGCGGCCGCGGGCTATGCGAAAGGATGGGGTACGGGCCGTCACGTGCTGGGTTCGAACTACTTTCACTACGTCGAAGATCCGTGGGGTTCGTTCTGCGAATACTCCGCCGACATCGACTTTGTCTCCGCCGGTCATGCCTGGCCGGCCGGCGACTTCCCCCCCGAGGACTCGCTTTATCTGTGGGGCCCCGCTGTTCCCGAAAACTTCATCCGCAACACCGAGGCGAGCGCGTAGCGGCTCAAGCCTCCGGCCGCAAGGCTAAGCGATTTCTCAACCAGAAGCGGGTTTGATGGCAGCCGGCATGCACGGCGCCAGGGGACGACTCGCTCGTTCGAAGGTGAACATCATGGCTGACCAGAACATTCTCGATGTCGTCATTATCGGCTACGGCCCCGTTGGACAATCGCTCTCGATCTTGCTGGGCGAGCGCGGCTACAGCGTGGCGGTCTACGACCGCTGGCCGTCTCTTTACCCCTTGCCGCGCGCGGTATTCCACGATCACGAGATCCGGCGCGTGTTCCATGCAATGGGTATCGGCAAGGAAGTGGAGGCGCTGTCCCAGCCCTCCGCCACCTACCAGTGGTTCAACGCCGACTGGAAGACGCTGGTCGAAATCGACTGGTCGTCCGAGTCCATCAGCGATGGGCCGGTCGGTTACCTGTTCAACCAGCCGTCGCTCGAGGCGCTCCTCGACAGCAAGGCAAAGTCGATCCCGGCGATCTCCGTCAATCAGGGATGGGAAGCCGTCGATCTGCGCGAGTGCGACGACTATTGCGAAGTGACGCTTCGACGTGGCGCCATGACGGAAAACGTCTGGACTCCTACGGGTGAGACTCGCACGGTGAAGGCGCGCTATGTCGTTGGCGCAGACGGCGCCAACAGCTTCGTCCGACAATCCCTTGGCATCACGTTCGAGGATCTCGGGTTTCAGGAAGACTGGCTCGTCATCGACCTGAAACCGAACGAAGGCGTGCAACTCGACGTGCCGGACATCGGCCAGTGGTGCAACCCGCAACGCCCTACCACGATGGTTCCGGGCGGTCCCGGCTACCGCCGCTGGGAGTTCATGCGTCTGCCGCACGAAACGCGCGAGGAGATGCAGCAGCCAGAAAAAGTGTGGCAGCTCCTCTCGCCCTGGGTGGGACCGGATCAGGCAACGCTCGTGCGCTACGCGCTCTATACGTTCCGCTCGCTTCTCGCGCAGCAGTGGCGCAAGGGACGCGTCGTGATCGCCGGCGACGCGGCGCACCAGATGCCCCCCTTCATGGGACAGGGCATGTGCTCCGGCCTGCGGGATGCCTGGAACCTCGCGTGGCGCTTCGACCTCATTCTCAAGGGTATCGCGTCGCCGGCGCTTCTCGATGGCTATACGCCCGAGCGCAAGCCCCAGGTCCGCGCCGTGATCGACGCGTCGATTGCGATGGGCAAGGTCGTCTGTATTTCCGATCCCGAGGAGGCGGCGCGGCGAGACTCAGCCTACCTCTCGGGAAACGTGCCGCCGCTGCCGCCTTTCCCGGGGATCACCGATGGCCTGATCCATGCTGACCAGAACGCGGCGCACGGCGGCATTGCGGGACAGTTGAGCGTCCACGGCCGGGTGCAAAACGCCGGCGAGACGATGCGCTATGACGAGGCCGTCCCTAACGGATTTCACGTCATCGCGCTCGACGCGGACCCCGAGCACTATCTTGACGCCGCCGCCCGGGCACTGCTCGCCCAAATCGGCGCTCATACGATTGGCATCACGCGTGATCCGTCACGCGTTGTTACCGGCCGCGTCCTGTATGACGTGAGCGGAAAGTATCAGGCGTTCTTCGAGGAACACCGTGTACGGGCCGTAATCGTTCGCCCCGATTACTACATATATGCGACGTGCGGAGCGTATGAGGACATTTCCGCCATGTTGGAGACGCTCGCCTTGGGGGTGGAACGCCGCGATGGCATCGCGGGAGCGCTCAACCAGCACGGAGAAGTAGCAGCCTAGCCGGACGAACGGGCAGAAGCGCGAGCATCTGGCGTCTGCCCGGAACGAAACCATGGTTCACCGCCAGGCGCCATGATCATCCCATTCTATTAGGAATGCAGAATGAGAAAGACCCTGATATGTGCTGCGTCGACGCTCGCCCTCTCCTCTGCCGCTCACGCTCAAAGCAGCGTGACGCTTTTCGGGTTGCTCGACGTCGGTTTGAGTTTTGTATCGAACGAAAATGGTAGCCACAACTTCAAGGCCGACGACTCCATCTGGACACCCAGTCTTTGGGGTATCCGGGGCGTGGAGGATTTGGGCGGCGGGTACAAGACGGTATTCGAGCTTGCCTCGCAGTTCTCGGTCAACTCTGGCGCCGGCATTCCGGGCCCCAACGCCGACTTTAACCGCGAGGCTTTTGTCGGCCTCGAAAAGGAAGGGATCGGACGCGTTACTTTCGGCCAGCAGTACAACCTCATGGCCGACTTCCTTTTTTTCCCTCCCGGCCGTTTCGACGGATCGTTCATGTATGGCGGCCTGTACAACATGCGACAAGGCCCATTTTCCGCACTGGGTATCCCCGATAACCCCACAGGCTCGTTCGACTTCGACCAGACAGGCGGCACATCGCGCGTCTCCAATTCGGTGAAGATCACCAGTGCGACGATTGACGGGCTTCGCCTCGGTGCGTTGTACGGATTTGGCAACACGGCCGGATCCCTTTCTGCCAACAACACGGTCGGTTTTGGCGTGAATTACACCATCGGCGGGTTTGGGATCGGTGCCGCCTACAACGAGACGCGGTACGCATCGATGAACAATGGCCACGACGGTATCCGCAATTTCGGGGGCGGCGTTAGCCAGACGATAGGCGATCTTTACCTCAACGCACTCTATACCAACACGAAGAACACGCTGACTGGAGGCATGGTTCAGGCCATCCAGGCCGGCGGCCTCTATTCCCTGACCCCGTTCTGGCGCGTGGGCGCCAACTACCAGTACATGAAGGGCAACGCTCAACTGGAGGACAACCGCGCCCAACAGGTGAGCGCCGCCGTCCAGTATTCGCTTTCCAAACGCACCGTGGTGTACGCCGAAGGAGTCTTCCAGTGGACCGGGGGCGACGTTCCGGGCGGACATGACGCCTGGATCAACGGCGTCAGTCAATCGAGCAGCGATCATCAGATTATCGGGCGCCTCGGTCTGCAAACGGCGTTCTAGCGAATCACCGGTCATTTTCGCCAGAAGCCTCCTCGTAGCGAGGCTTACATCAGGAGACCTGAATGAACAGCAACCTTAACTCACCCTGGGACACGGCTTATGAATGGAAAGCTGTACTCCTGCTTTCCCTCGGCTTTGGCCTGGTTGGCATTGATCGCTTCATGATCATGCCGCTCTTCCCGGTCATGATGAAAGACCTGAAGCTCGACTATCAGGACCTCGGCCACATTACCGGCGCACTGTCGGTGGCATGGGGATTCTCAGCGATGTTCATGGGGAACCTGTCGGACCGGATCGGGCACCGGAAGGTCATCATGCCCGCCATCGTCATGTTTTCGCTTCTCGCAGGATTGAGTGGCCTCGCGACAGGCGTCGGAACGCTCATTCTCATCCGTGCCGTCATGGGCCTCGCCGAAGGCGCCTATACGCCCGCAAGCATCATCGCGACGCTCGATGCCTCGAAACCCAGTCGCCATGGCCGCAATATCGGCATCCAGCAAATGGCGCTTCCGCTATTCGGCCTGGGCATCGCCCCAATTCTTGTCACGCAGTTGCTGAAGGTGATGCCGTGGCATCTGATCTTTGCGATTGTCTCGATTCCGGGTCTGGTGGTGGCGGTACTGCTATGGAAGGTGCTGCGCAATACCAGGGCGACCACCGCCGCCGAACATACGATGACGCACGACGCCGCCGAGCATAAGTGGAGCGACGTGCTCCGGTATCGAAATATTCCGCTCAACATTGTCGGCATGCTTTGCTGGCTGACATGCCTGGTAGTGCTGAGCGCATTGTTTCCGAGCTATCTCGTGGACTACCTGCATCTCGATATCCAGCAGATGGGCTACGTGCTCTCTGCGATCGGCTTCGGCGGCATGCTCGGGACGATTACGATGCCGACGCTCTCGGACAAGCTGGGCCGCAAGCCGGTCATGATCCTGTCAGTGATCGGCGCCGCGATTTTCCTGGCGTTGCTGGCCAGAACCGGCGCCAATCCGACGGCGCTGTTCTTCTATCTGATGCTGACGCTGCTTTTCGTGTTCAGCATGATCACACTGACCGTCGGGCCGTTGAGCGCGGAGTCGGTGCCGGCGAAGCTGATGTCCACCGCGTCGGGGCTGGTCGTGGGTGTCGGCGAAGTATTCGGCGGTGGCATTGCTCCGGCCATCGCGGGCTATGTGGCCAAACACTTCGGAATCCAGTACATCATGTGGCTCGGGTTCATCGCGCTTGCAATCGGGTTCGTGGTTGCACTAAGTCTCAAGGAAACCGCGCCATCCCGTATGCCGCGTCCGACGACAGATGCGATCGGCGCAGCATGAGGCGAGCCCCACTCCGGGCGTAGAGCCCGACGAGACCAGGGTACCCGGGAACAGGGTTATAGAGCAGGTCCGGCACTGATGGACAGAAAATCGATCGAGGTTCGAGTCGCCTCGTCTTTACCGGCAACGCCGCCTGGTGCGGAGCGCATGGCCGAATGCGCGCAAGACGTCGCGGACATCAGGCTCGGGAATGCCGGCGCCGGCTCGCCGCGCACGATGGCGTCCGCGCTTGCGGACGCCATCCTGGCGGACATTGTCACGGGCGCACTGCCCCCTGGATCGAAGCTCAAGATCCGCGGCCTCGCGGATCGCTACTGCGCGGGCGTCATACCCGTGCGCGAGGCGGTCTCGCGGCTTGCGACGAGCGGGCTTGTCGAAGCGGAGGACCAGCGCGGCTTCCGGGTCACGCAGGTTTCATTGCAAGACCTGGAAGATGTGACGTCCGCGCGACAGCGTATCGAGAGTGAGGCGCTGCGCAGGGCGATCGAAAATACCGGCCTCGAATGGGAGGGCGCCGTTATTGCAGCATGGCACCAGGTGAACAGCTTGCCCGTCTTCGTCGGCGAAATCCCGCGAATGAATCCCGCGTGGGAACAGGCTCACCATACGTTCCACGTGACGCTTCTCGCATGCTGCCGCTCGGACTGGCTGCGGCGTTTCGCGGCAACCTTGCAAAACCACACGGCGCGCTACTGGCACCTGTTATTGCGCGATGGGCATGCCGGGCATAGCCCTCTCGCGCAGGAACACGAAGACATTGTCAAGGCCGTGCTCCTGCGCGACGCAGATCGCGCCTGCGCATTGCTGCGCGACCACCTGGCCACCCCGCTCCGGCTAATGCGCAAGCGCGCCGCGGGGCTCTGGTGCAAATAGCGCGCAGGCGGCCGTCATTTCGACCGCGCCGCAATCATTCCGGGTGTTCGCTGGTACCCGCGCGAAATCGGAGTGCGTGTCACCCGCGTCCATGGTTCTTCAAGATCGCTCGCATTGCGGCCGCGAACGCCTCGGGCATCTCGGTGAAGCCGAGATGATGACCGGGCACCTCCACGATCGGGCAGCCGATCCCTTGCGCGATGACGACGCCCGCGCGGCCGGCGAGTCCGTCGCCAGTTCCGACGCCGGCGGCCGTGACCATGCTGACCCGGTTGTCGCGGATGCGCGCGAGATCCGGCACATACAGGGTGAACGGCATGTACTCGTGCTCGAAGAAGAACTTCCAGTTGCCGGCGACGCGTTCCGCATACTCCAGCGCGACCAGTGTGGCGGCTTCCTGGCTCGCGTTGTTCAGCTCGGTGAATACGCGCTCGGCGGCCTCCCAGCCTTGCGTGCGAGTCGCTTCGTCGACCTTATCGGCGAGCGCCTGCCATTGCGCGGCTTCGGGGAGCAGCAGTCCGGCCGGGGCCTCGTGGGCGATGAGGAAGTCGATCACCTCGGGATGACGCGCGGCGAGTTCAAGGCCGATCACGGCCCCCCCGCTGTTACCGAAGATCAGCGCCTTTTCCTCGCCAAACGCGCGGATGACTGCAATGGCGTCGCGAGCCTGCTGGGCGACCGTCATGGGCGCCGCGAGGTCGCCCGTGCTTCGGGAGTTGCAGCGCCGATCATAGGTAACGACGGTGTAGTCGGCCGCCAGAATGTCGGCCACGTCGGCGAAGAAGCCGGCGTCTCCGAGTGCGCCGGTGATCATCAGAAGGAGGGGCCCCTCGCCGCGTCGCTCGCAGTAGAGCTCGGCTTGCTCGGTGGCTACGGTCATGGTCGTCCTGGTCAAGATAGTCTCCTCGGTTTAGTGGATGGTGGAGTCGGGCACGTCAATCATCGGAGAGCGGCGACCTATTCATACAGATGCGTATAGGACGCGACCGGCCGATAGAATCCGCGATTGACCTTCACGCTCGACGTGCGGTGAAGATCCGTTTTCAGTTCGCTGGCATAGGCCGGATTGTCGACGGCGGCCACCCATGCGTCATACGATTGCCAAAGCGAAACGTTGATCAATTGATATTGATGGTCGGGCAGCAGCGACTTTTGCAAGTCGGCGCGGATGAAACCCGGCATTTGCCCCATCAGCTTCGAACGTCGGTTCCAGTCGTCGACGAACTGCTCGATGTCCGCTTCCGCGATTTCGAGCAGGTTGATGAAATAGAACGGCGCCTCGGGGTTCTGGATGTTGGGGTTACGCGTCGAACTCATTGTCTTCTCCGTGGTGGCTAACGAGGGTTGGCTTTCCTTGTTCGAAGCGGCGATATCTGTCCTGTCGCCGCGATTCGTCCTCTTCATTAAAACTGTGCTTCACTGAGCGCCAGTCGCTTTGCCTTGCGCGGCGCGGTTTCCTCGACCATCAGCATCAACAGCAGCGCAACGATCATGAAGGCCGCCTGCAGGCAAGGCACGGCGATCAGGCCGACGCGATCGGCGAGCGCCCCGCCAAGCAGCGGCGCGAGGACGCCGCCGACAATTTCACCGGTGCCGAGCACGAGTCCGATCGCCGCCGCGACGCGGCCGTCGCGCAGCGTTTCCGCCGGAACGGTGGCGATCAGCAACGGACCCAGCGCACTGACGAAGCTGCCGACGAACAGCGTCGCGGCCATCGCTATCGGGGTCTGCCACAGATACACGACGCTGAACGGCATCAACAGCGAGATCGCGCCGGTCACGAACATGACCGGCTTGCGTCCGACCCGGTCCGATATCGCGGGCACCACGAGCCCGGCAACGGCGGCGGACAGCCCGATCATGCTCATCATCACGCCTACCTCGGTGGACGGCATATGCAGGACGCTGGAGAAATAAACGGGCAAGAAGACGAACGCCAGCGAGAACGTGCCGAGCAGCAGGCTGGCCAGCGCCATGCACAGCACGATATTGCGGTGGCCCATCATCACGCGCAGTTTCAACGGCTCCTGACCCGGCGCCGCGCCAGCGGCGGGCCGCGTCGCGGGGTCGCGCGCGATGCGCCACGTCACCAACGCACAGATCAGTCCCGGCAGACCGGCCACAAAAAACGCATCGCGCCATCCCCAATGGCTCGCCAGCGGAATCAGCACGATCGGGCCGATGAAGACGCCCAGCACACTGGCGCCGAAGGTCTGCATCATCCCCATGTTGAATCCGCGGCGGGACTCCGACGACGCGGCGGCCATCAAGGTCTGCGAGATCGGCAGCACGGGCCCTTCGGCCACGCCCATCAGCACGCGCGAGAACAGCAGCACCGCAAACGTCGCGGCGAGACCGGAAATGAACGAGCACAGCGAAAACACGACCATCGCCACCACCAGCACGAGGCGGTAGTTGCCGCGCCGGTCGCACAGGCGGCCAAAGCCATAGCCCGAGATCGCCCACGCGGCGGACAGGCCCGACGCGAGCAGCCCGATCTGCAGATTGTCGAGCGCAAGCTCGCGCGCGACGAACGGGGCGAGCAAGGTCATCGCGGTCCGGTCGAGGAATACGAAGCCGAAGGTGAAAGTGAGGACGATCAGCAGCCGGTTCTCATACGACTTGAATACGCCACGCCTGGCTTCGCTCATGATCGTGCTCCGTCGAGGGCACGCGCGGGCGTGCAAATTTTCTGGCCATGAAGATCCACTGAATCCATTGCCTGTCTCCGTCAAGAATATTGTTATATGCGTGGGCGCCAAAAGCGCCGCGGTTATGCCGCCGCGTCGTGCAACTGCAAGCCGGGCTTCCATATCCGCTCGCCGCCCTCGTCGAGCGTGCGTCCGACGCCCGGCCAGGGGAAGTGCGGCGTGAAATGAAAGCAGCGCTCCTGCAACAGGCGAGCGACCAGCTTGCGGCGCGTCTCGATCGCGAGCGCCGGATCGCTGTCGAAACTGAAACGCCAGTCTTCATGCCGGATGGAAATGAACGGGTGGCCCGCCGCATCGGCCGTGTAGAACATCACCTGGCCCTCCGATTTGAAACGGAAACCCACCTGGCCCGGCGTATGCCCCGGCAACAGCGCGGTTTCGATGCCGCCGGGCAGCGTGTCGCCCGCCGCGAAACGGATCATCCGGTGCGCCGCAAGCGTGATGAAGCGCTGCGCGACCTGAACGACGTCGGCCTTCATGAAATCCGGCATCAGCGAGCCATCGAGATCGGGCCGACGCCAGAAGGCCAATTCCTCATTGCTTACGTAGTACGTAGCGTTCGGAAAGGCAGACCGGCCCTCGTCGTCGAAGAGTCCCCCGATATGGTCCGGATGGATATGCGAGACCAGTACCGCATCGACTTCGGCGGGCGCGATCCCCGCATCGGCGAACGAGCGCAGCAGACGGCCCGCGGTTGGAATGGCGCGCCCGTCGGGCCCCGGCACGCTGCCGATCCCCGCGTCCACCAGCACCGTCATGCGCGGCTCGGGCAGACGGACCAGCAAGCACGAAATGGGCGTATCGATCACGTCGGGGCTTTCTCCGCACGCGCTCAGGAACGCGCGCAATTCATCGGGCGGAATTTCCGGGGCGGCCATTTGCGCGGGCGTCGTGACATACCCGTCGCTCAATGAAACACACGACAGCGCGCCAAG
Source organism: Paraburkholderia sp. J63 (assembly GCF_905220245.1). NCBI lineage: Bacteria > Pseudomonadati > Pseudomonadota > Betaproteobacteria > Burkholderiales > Burkholderiaceae > Paraburkholderia > Paraburkholderia sp. J63. The sequence continues at coordinate 100,041 of NZ_CAJMZF010000020.1, forward strand.
CCGGAAGCGAAAAAACGACGGCTCGCCGGCGCGATTCGCTTCAGCGGCGAGACTACGGGAAACCGTGGTGGCTTCGGTCATTCGGACCTCACTCGGGACATCGCAATCAAGTTGAAGGACGGCGCCGCAAGAAGCCGGGCGCCGTCTGCGGCGCGTTCAGAGGTTCGTCGCCTGGAAGCTCACCTGCTGCCACGCATTCATCTGCCGGCGCCACACCTGCGTCGTCATGATCGACATGTCCATGCGCTGGCCCGAGGCCATCAATTCGATCGACTGGCGCAGCGCCCCGGTCGCCACCGCGACGTCGCCGTAAACGCGCACGTCGAGGTCTTCACGCGTAGCCGAGAGAAAGCGGATCTGCTGGCTCACCGCGGCCAGATAAGCGGCCTTGTCGTCGGTCTTGCCGTTGGCGTGCACGTGCACGACGTCGTCGGCGACCAGCTCACCCAGGGTCGCGAGATCGGCCTCGACCAGCGCCTGGCAACGCGCGCGTTCGAGCCGCGCGATTTCATCCGCTACGTGGACGTCGTTCGCATTCTTCATCTGTGTTCTCCTGTTCCCGTTCTGTTCCCGTTCTGTTCCCATTACGCCGGCTCGGCCTGCACGATGTTCTCGATCGCGCCGATGCCGTCGATCTCCACCTTCATCCTGTCGCCGGCGCGCAACCAGCGCGGCGGCTTCATGCCGATCCCGACGCCACCCGGCGTGCCGGTGAAAATCACGTCGCCGGGCTCCAGCGTCATCACCTTCGACAGATGCTCCACTTGCGCGTAGCAGTCGTAGATCAGTTGCGACGTATTCGAATCCTGGCGCTTTTCGCCGTTCACGAAGCAGCGGATGCCGAGCGCGTGCGGATCGGCGATCGCGTCGGCCGTCACGATCCACGGTCCGAACGGCGCGTGCGTATCGAACGACTTGCCGATCGTGAATTGCGACGTCCTGAGTTGCCAGTCGCGCACGCTCACGTCGTTTGCGGCGCAGTAGCCGAAAATCACTTCATGCGCGCGCTCGCGCGGCACATGGCGGCAGCGCTGGCCGATCACGAACGCGAGTTCCGCCTCGTAATCCAGTTGCTCCGAGACGCGCGGCAGCTCGACGCAAGCAAACGGACCGGCCGCCGAAGTGGGCATCTTCGCGAACCACTGTTGCTCGGCGGGTCGCGCCATTCCGGATTCCTCAACGTGATCCGCGTAGTTCAGACCGATGCCGAGAATCTTGCCCGGACGCGGCACCGGCGCGAGCAAGGTCAGCGCATCGAACGCGATGTCGGCCGGTTGCGTGGCGGCGAGCGACGCGAGCCGCTCGCGCCAGGCCGGCCATGCCGCGATCAACGCTTTCATGTCGCGCGGCGCGTCGCCCAGATGCCGGGCGATCTCGAGGACGCCGTCCTCGAGAGCCAGGCCGACGGTCGGCGCATGGCGCGCCGTGCTGAAAGTAACGAGTTTCATGGGTGGGTGCTCCGTTTACGTGAGGGTGGACTTGCCGGTCGCGGCGGCGCCGACCGCGCTCAACTCGGCGTCGCTCGCGCCGGCGCGCCACATACGGACCAGCTCGTCGGGATCGAACTCCACGCCGAGATTGTTCTGCGCGAACGCCTCCGTATGGAAGTACGCGCCCGGATCTTCCCCGTTGTCGGCCTGCAGTTCGATATCGTTGCCCTCGGGGTCCCGGTAGTAGAGCGACGTGGTCGGGCCGTGGTTGATGCACCAGAACGGCAGGATGCCGAGCGATTTCAGGCGCGCATAGGTCGCCAGCAACTCGCCGATGTCGTTGTAGCTGTAAGCGATGTGATGCACGCCCGCTACCCGCTCGGCCTTCGGCGACAAGTCCGGCATGTTGAAGAACGCGAGGCGGTGATGCTCGTCGTCGTACGTAATGAAGGTCAGCACGTTGTCCTCGAATACGAGCCGCGCCTGAAACAGCTTCATGTACCACGCGACCGTGTCCGCGCGCCGCGCGCATTGCAGAACGAGATGGGCCATGCGGGCGGGGACGATGCGCGCTTCGGTATCGGTCGCGCTCGTCGTTGTCTGTGATGTCGTCATGTTTGCCTCCTGTTTTGCTGGGTCTTTCGCTGACGCCGGGCGCAGCGACCGGTTGTTGCTCACCATCCCTCGATGCATCCGTTGGCGGACAGCATCGGCGTGCGGGCGTGCATCTGCTGATACTTCCCGCTGTAGAAAACCAGCGGACGCCGTTGCTCGCCGTGCCGCACGTATTCGAGCTCGCCGATGTACAGCAGATGGTCGCCCGCGGGATGAATATCGACGGTGCGCGCGACGAGCTGCACGAGGCTGTTCTCCAGCAGCGGCGTGCCCTCGTGCTCGCAAAACGGCAATGCGAGGCTGGCGTCGGGCCGGCCGCCGAAATGCGCGCTCAACGCACGCTGGTCCTCCGCGAGAAAATTGATGCCGTAACGCACGCCCGTGTCAACCCACTGGTTGAAACGCGAGCTCGCGCGAACGGAGACAAGCACGAGCGGCGGTTCGAGCGAGACCGACATGAACGCGTTCGCGGTCATCCCCGCGGGTTCGCCGTCGAGCCGAAAGGTCACGACCGTCACACCCGTGGCGAACCGGCCCATGGTCTCGCGCAGGACTTTCGCGTCGATGCGCGGTGCGGCAGAAAGCGGGCTGCGGGCATTCATGGTCAGACCAGCGGCGTCACGTTGTTTTCGACGCCAAGCAGCGCCTTGCCATAGAGCTCGAGCCCGATCGCAGGCAGTCCCACCGCGTGGCGGGCCGCCGTGTTCGAGTCGCGCCACCAGCGCTGCAGCGGGCTCGTCTCGGCAAAGCCGCCGGCGCCGTGCGCCCACAGCAAGGTGTTGATCGCGTCGGTCACGTAAGTCGTCACCATGCCCGTGTCCGCCCGCACGCGCGCACGCGTCACGCCGTCGAGCTGCTCGTCGCGCCGCGCCGCGGCGTCGATCTCGTCCGCGGCGCGGAAGGCGCGCAGATGCGCGTTGTCGATCTTGATCGCGGCCTCGGCGATCTGCGTCTGAAACACGGTCGAATCGGATTGCTTCTCGAAAGACGTATAGGTGATCGGGCGCTGCGCGGCCTTCTCGATCACATAGCGCAGCGCGGCGCGGCCGAGCCCGAGTTGCGGGCCGGTGAGGATCAGCGCCGCGAACGGCACGAACGATGCGCGATACGCCGCTTCGTCCTTGCACTCGGTCGGATAGCGACGCTCGATGGCCTCCATCATGTCGAGCAGGCGATGCTCCGGTACGAACACATCGTTGCCGACGATGCAGTTGCTGCCCGAGGCGCGCATGCCCGCCGTGAACCACGTGTCCTCGATCGTCAGCTCGGACACGGGCACGAGCGCGAGGTACTGCTTCTTGAACGCGCCGTTCTGATCGTGCTCGATCACGCCTATCGCAGCCCAGTCCGCATGCAGCGAACCGGAGGAGAAGTACCACTTGCCCGAAACCACGAGCCCGCCCTCCACGCGGCGCGACTGGCTGGACGGCGTGAAGACGCCCGACACGCGCGCTTTCGGATTGGCGCCCCATACGTCGTCCTGGGCCTGCTTCGGAAACAACGCGGTGAACCATGCGCACACGTTGATGAGCGCGACGACCCATGCCGTGCCGCCGCACGCCTCTCCCAATGCGGCCGACACCTCGAGGTGCGCGCGCAGCGTCCCTTCGTGGCCGCCGTAACGGCGCGGGACCATCAGTTGAAACAGGCCTGCGTTGTCGATCGCGGCGATGTTCTCGTCGCATGCGCGACGATATTTTTCGGATTCCGCAGCATTCTTCATGAGCAGCGGCTGCAGGGCCGCCGCCTTCGCAACCAGATCATTCAAGGTATCGGCGGGCTCGCCGGCATCGATCTTCGACGCCCGTATCGTCTCCACTGTTGCCTGCATGGTTGTCTCCGGTTTTATATGAGTTGCGCCAATTCAAAGCCAGCGATGAAAGCGTGGTCCGCTTCGCGCCGGCGTCATTGCGGCGTCGCGGCCGCGGGTGCGTTCGCTTTGGCAAACGCACGGCCATAGTCTTCCTGGCAGGTCTCGATTTGCGTGTGGGCGTGCAGCGTCACTACGCGGCTGTCGCGGAACAGGCGTTCGAACGGATTGCCGTCCATGATCGACGACGCGCCGCCGGCCCGCAGCGTCAATGCCGTGATCTCCGAGGCAAGCTTGATGGCATGCGCGCTTTCCAGCTTGGTTCGCGCAATTTCGAGTTCATCGACGCTCTGGCCGGTCGCCGCGAGCGCCTGAACTTTTTCCACGTTGCCGCGAGCGAGCATTTCGACCGTGCGCAGCTGGCAATGGAGTTCGCCGAGTTGAAGGTGCGTCACGGGCGCCTCGCTCTGCTTGCTGTAGCCCGAGTTGGAAATGCCGCGACGATGGATCTTTTCCTGAAACAACTCGACTGCCGCACGGGCGAGTCCCACCGCGATGGCTGCCATCAGCGACGCCGTGTGCTGGATGAGGTTGACCTGGTAAAGCACGCCTTCGGGCGCGGGAGCGAGGCGCTTCGCGGCAAAGATGTCACCGATCGGACGCACGCGATATTCCGGCACGAACACCTCATCCTCGATCACCACCGTGTTGCTGCCCGAACCGCGCTGTCCCATCACCTTCCAGTCGTCGAGAATCTGCAGTTGCTCGTGCGGGACTTGCAAAAGGATAGGACCCCGATCGGTTTCGCCTTCGCAACTCGCGCCCAGGTGATGGAACGGGGTGTGGTGGCACGCGCTGTTGAACGGCCAGCGCCCCTTGAGCATGTACCCCCCTTCGACGCGCCGCGCGAATCCCGGCCCCCACGCCGTGATGACGCCGGAATTGAGCGGCCCAACCCAGCCCATCCCGAAGAGTTCCGCCTGAAAGCGCGGGTCGAAGAACGATACCCATTGCTGGGAGGTCGTGGTGACCCATACCACCCATCCGGTCGAGCCACAGCCGCGCGCGATCTCCGCGACGATGTCGAATTGCTGCACAGGCGTCAGCGCGTAGCCGCCGTATTCGACCGGCACGCACATGCGAAACACGCCCAACTCGTCCAGTTCCCTGATCGTTTCATCGGGCACGCGGCGCAGCACCTCCGTTTGACGCGCACGCTCGCGCAGCGTCGGCACGTAGGCCCGCACGTCCGCGAGGATGCGCGCAGCGATCTGCTCGTCGCCCGGAGAGGAAAGCTGCGGCGCGCGAGGCGCGGCATCGCTGCTGATGGTCGACGGCTGGGCAACGGACACGACACTCATTGCGGGTCTCCAAGTTCAATAGACATCGGGTTTAAGTCGACACAGATTCACATCGACAATTAAATATGTCAACACTTTTTGATGGAAGCACGCTGGGTATCGGCTTATCCAGGAAAGCCACCCATCATTCGCATGCCGATGGAAATCTCCAAAACTTCCTTGTTTTTAGGAATATTGTGCTTTGAGTTGCGCTTCCATCATCGCGATCCGATACGATTTTCGCACCTCGGTCGAAATTTATAGTGTTGACATTTTTAATATCGCAAACATCACTTACGACTTGTGTCCATGCATCATGGCGCGCGCAACATAACGATTGCCGCCACCCTTGACGACACTTGACCGCTTTCGGCGCCCGATTTCTGACACACATCGGTTCGGTTGCACGCGAGTCGAAACTGTCAGTGCCGCTGGCGTCGAGACATGAAAGACTCGCGCAATATGGCTGTTTTTTCGCATTAAATGCGGGCACGGCAGCGGGTCGACCCGTGTCTTGCTGCGTGGTATAGTGAAAGCACATCCGCAAGGTGTCGACACTCTGCGTTTCATCCATAACACTCACTTCCGGTTGCACTCATGACGAGATCCGCAGCGCCTTCCCCAAACGCCAAACGCAAAACGCGCAAGGTCGCGACAGCCGTGCCTGAAGAAGCGCCGCGCGTCAAACGAACGGGCAATACGGCGTCGATCGTCTACGCCGAGCTTCGGGCCAAGATTCTCGACGGCACGCTTTCGCCTGGGCAACCGATCTCGCAGTTATCCATCGCGAAGGCGAGCGGCACGAGCCGCGGGCCGGTAAGGGAAGCGCTGCGGCGGCTGCAGCAGGAACAGCTGGTCGTGGCGGAGGCCAATCGGCGCTTCAGCGTGGCGTCGTTCGATATCGCCGACCTCGAGGAAGTCCTCGGGCTGCATCTCGTGAACATCGCGCTGACGATCCGCATCGCCACGCCGTTCCTGAGCCAGGATGAAGTCGCGCATCTGCGCGAATGCGCCGACGAAATGGACAAGTTCGCCAATCAGGACCGGTTCGCATGGGAGGCGGCCTTCCGGCGTTTCGCGTTGTGCTTCGCGCGGCACGCCGGCGCCCATTCGGTGGCGATCATAGGAGGACTAATCGATGATGCTCAACGCTATCGCGCATACGTACTGACCGATGCGCCGCCGGTTGCCCATCCGTCGGGCAAGGCGTTTCATGAGATCATCTTGTCTGCTGCCTCGGGCGACGGTTATCGCGCGTCCATTCTGTTCGCCGATATGTTCAGCCGCATGGCGTCGCTCATCATGGCCGGCGCCGCGCCCCGGTATGACGCGGCGCGGCTGCGCAGCTGTATCGACGCCGTCTTGCCGCCACCCGACAGGTGATGCGCCCGGGCCGCGCGCCCGAAATCCATGCAAAGCCGCGCTGACCGAGGCGACAACTGCGGCACCGCTGCGCCACCCTGCTTCCAGCCGGAATCAGAAGAACATCATCAAGCCGCACACGACCGCCAACTGGTTCGCGCTCGATGAGACATCCGGCGCGCCGCCCACCACCGAAACCGTCGCAGGAATGGCGGACGGGTTGCTGCTGTGGTTGAGCGCCGCCATGACATAAAGCATCGAGCGCCTGCTCAACAGATAGCGCGCACCGACGAACGGTTCGGTGAGGGTTGCGCTCTCGCCTGCCCGGTTTCTGTCCCAGGCGATACCCACCCCCGCACCCACGGTAATCGAGGGCGTCACATAGTAGTTCGCCGCCACTTCAAAAGGCCGCGCTCTGGCCTGCGATCCAGGAAAGACGGTTTCCCACCCCTGCGAATAGTTGGCGAGCAATGTGAGGCCGCCAATCGTGTAGACCGCACGCAGCGAATAGACGTCGTTGGCGAGCAGCACGGTGCTGAAGTTGTCGCGCGCCCAGCCCGCGCCCAGTTCCAGGCCGCCGTTCACGTACTTCAGATAGGCCGACTGCATGTTGTCGTGGCGGCTGTCCGGGCCGAAGCCATACATGAGACCGCCCGATATCGGACCGTTGTTATACGACCACTTGATCGAATTGTTGTACATCCCGGAGCCGGAATGATTGTCGACAGCGGGCGGCGGCGCGCCTTTGACCGGGCTGCTGAACCCCTGGAAGCCCTCCACGAGTCCGCCTTCGATCATGGTGGTGGAATCCGGCGGCATCTCGATGTGAAGGAAATCGAACTGCCGCCCAAGGGTTACCGTGCCATAGGTCTCGCTGCGCAAACCCACATAGGAAGCGTAGGCCCAGAACGGCGTCGTGGACGCGCCGTTGTTGACGCTGATCGGCGCTTCGAGCACGAACAGGGCGGACAGGCCGCCGCCCAGATCCTCGTTTCCTCGCAGGCCCAGGCGCGAAGGCGCGCCGCCGTTGCTTTGCACCTCGGCAAGCGAGTGGCCGCCGGAATTGCTGACGTATTCGAGTCCCGCATCCAGTATGCCGTACAGCGTCACGCTGGTTTGCGCTTGAGCGCTCGTCCCCGAGCACGCCAATAGTGCGAATACCCCGGCTGTCACGACGCGCATGGCCGTGTTCTGCGGTCTGGATTTCATAAGTGGATTCCGTTTTGAAAAGGATCTCGTGTCGGGTTGTTTTGATGGAAGTGCGGCGGGATTTCTGCCTCGAGCCTCCCAGCGTGGCTGGGATAAATCTGTTTGGCCCATCAATATGATTCGTTATCCGAAACATATTTCGCCGTGTTACGCACACCGCGCTATTGCTCAGCGGCCCCAGGTGCGGGGCGCCGGACGAACAGCGGCGGTGCCCGAGAAAGTCCGCGGGACCGTGCGAGACGCCTGCCTTCTGCCCGAGTTCAGGACTTTCGTGAACAGCGCCAATCTGGTCGAAACGATAAATTTCCACCCAATAACTGTCAACAGTTTTGAAGTCTGGCATCGCCAGGACATACCCGTACAACTTCACAAAGCCCGCTTATATATGGGTCTTTACCTCAACCTTCAGTTGCCCGCGGATAAAATCTTGTACAAGAGGCACCACTCTGGATCATAATTGTGTCGACACATACGCCGGCGGCAACCTGGATTTAGGCGACAGCGATGGCCAACCGGTCCACGAGGACCGCGGAGATGAGAAACCGCCGCATCACGGCGCGGAGAAACGCGCGAGAGCGCGGCGCGGCTTTAGGCGGAGTCGCCCGGCGCCGCGCCGCTGGGTTTAACGCGATTCGGCGATTGCGACGGCGTCAGCGCCGGCCGGCAACCGCGCAGGGCAAGCGATATCCGTGGCGAAGCGCCATACGGCTTGCGCCACGTCGAGCGAGTGAGTCACGGCGTCCACCTGCTCGACCTTCGCGAGGGCGGCATGCGCGAAAGCTTCATATGTCTGCGGAATGCCATTGGGCATCAGGCGCTGGACGTTTTCGCCGAAGCGGGTCTCCGGCGCCCGGCCCGGGAGGATCAGGCCGACCCGCACGTCGAACGCTTCGAGTTCAAGCGCGAGCGACTCCGTGAAAGCCGCGATTGCCGCCTTGCTTGCGGTGTAGATGGAAAGCAGTGGAAACGACTTCAACGTGACCGCCGACGCGACGTTGATGATGGTCCCGGAGCGACGGTGCGTGAACTGCGGCAACAGGGCGTGCGTCATCGCCAGGGTGCCAAAGGTGTTGGTTTCGAAGACCTGGCGGACCGTCTCCATCGACGTTCCTTCAAATGCGCTGAGCAGACCGACCCCGGCGTTATTGACGAGGACGTCTACCGGGCCGGCGGCATCGACGGCCTCGCGAATGCTCCGCGGATCGGTCACGTCGAGGGCGAGGACGCGCAGGCGTGCCGAGCGCGGCAGCACGTCCTCGCGCGGCATGCGCATGGTGGCGACGACGTTCCAGTCGCGTTCGAGAAAGTAACGCGCGGTTTCGAGGCCAAACCCGGACGAGCATCCGGTAATCAGAACGGTTTTCATGGGGATGTATGAAACGGTTGAAGGCATTGCAACGATAGAGTTGCACGGACCGGACTGCCATCGTTGGCAGTCCGGATTTCATTCGCCGGAGTCCTGGCATGGCTGATCCACTCGCCGAGTTCGTCGCCTTGCTTCGGCCAGCCGCACCGCTTGCCAGGACCGTTCGCGGTGCGGATTGCGCCCGCGCGTGCTACCCGCCAGCCGGGTTGCCCTTTTTCTGCGCAGCGCTTGACGGAACGTGTCGCGTTGCCGTCGAAGGCGGCAAGACAATGGTCGTTCAGCAGGGCGACTTCGTACTGATCCCTTCCGGCATCGCTTTCCGCTTGCTGGACCTCGCAGGGGGGCCTTTCATCGGGACGCCGCGTGCCGGAGAAACCGGCGGGCTGGCCGAGCTGCGGCTTCTTGCGGGCTACTGTGTCTTCGGTTCGCCCGACGCCGCGTTGCTGCTTTCGTTCTTGCCCCAGGTTGTCCATGTGCAAGGCGGCAGCCGCCTTGCCACGCTCGTGCACCTCATCGAGGATGAGACCCGCACGGCCGGACCCGCGAGCGATGTCGTGCTCCGGCGACTGCTCGAAGTCCTGTTCATCGAAGCGCTTCGTCGCGCGGCCGATGCAAGCGCTTCGCCCGGCCTGCTGCGCGGGATCGCCGACGCCCGGATCGCCGCCGCGCTTCGGGGCATACACGCGTTTCCGGCCCGACCGTGGACTGTCGCGCAACTGGCCAGGGACGCCGCGCTCTCGCGTTCGGCGTTCTTCGAGCGGTTCAGCCGCATCGTGGGCGTCGCGCCGATGAAATACCTGCTCGCATGGCGCATGGCGATCGCGCGGGACCTGCTGCTGAGAAACGCAGGCGGCGTGGCCGATGTCGCGGAACGTGTGGGCTACGGCACCGCGAGCGCCTTCAGCACCGCCTTCGCGCGCCATGTCGGCATGTCTCCGGCGCACTATCTACGCGAGCAGGCTGAGGCACGATTGCGCGCGCAAGCGGATGACGCCGCATACGCCTCCACGCCGATGCGGCAATCGCCATACACCACGGCAACGGACCACCACAGAAGCTCCAATACAGGGGTTTATACGTATTTGCATGCGTATGCAACGACCGGATGGTGTCAGCTATTCGAAGCCGAATACTCTTTTCGTCAAGGAAAATCATGATCAGGTACATCAAGCGTGGCCGTCCCGCGGCCGTCAAATCGGACGCCGAAGCAACGGTGCGCGCCACCGTCGAGCAGATCATTCAACGCATCGAGAAAGACGGCGATGCGGCGGTTCGCGAGTACAGCCGTCAATTCGATAATTGGGATCCGGACGAATTCCGGCTTTCGCGCGCCGAAATCGAAGCCGCGCGAAAACAGCTTTCCGCCCGGGAAATCGAGGACATCACGTTCGCGCAGCAGCAGGTCCGCAATTTCGCGCAGATCCAGCGCGACTCGATGAAGGACGTCGAAGTGGAAACGCTCCCCGGCGTCGTGCTGGGACACCGGCACATTCCGGTCAATGCGGTCGGCTGCTACATTCCCGGCGGCAAATATCCGCTGCTGGCTTCCGCCCACATGAGCGTGCTGACCGCCAAGGTGGCGGGTGTGCCGCGCGTGGTGTCGACCGCGCCGCCCTATCAGGGCCAGCCGCATCCGGCCATCGTCACGGCGATGGACATGGCGGGCGCCGACGAAATCCTCGTGCTCGGCGGCGTTCAGGCGCTGGTGGCGATGGCCGTGGGCACGGCCAGCGTGGCGCCCGTCGACATGCTCGTCGGACCGGGCAACATGTACGTGGCCGAAGCCAAGCGACAACTGTTCGGGCGCGTCGGCATCGACCTTTTCGCAGGGCCGACCGAGACGCTCGTCATCGCGGACGATAGCGTCGACGGCGAGCTCTGCGCTGTCGATCTGCTCGGCCAGGCCGAACACGGACCCACATCTCCCTCGATTCTGCTCACCAACAGCGTCCAGCTGGCGCACGATACCCTCGCCGAAATCGAGCGTCAGTTGAAGCACCTGCCGACCGCGTCGATCGCCGCGCAGAGCTGGGCCGATTGCGGTGAAGTCATCGTTTGCGACACCGATGAAGAAATGCTTCGCATTGCAGACGAAATCGCGTCGGAGCACGTGCAGGTCATGACCCGCGACCCGGACTTCTTCCTCTCACGCATGACGAACTACGGCGCGCTGTTCCTCGGCCCGCGCACTAACGTCAGCTTCGGCGACAAGGTCATCGGCACGAACCATACGCTGCCGACCAATCGCAGCGCGCGCTATACCGGCGGCCTGTGGGTCGGCAAGTTTCTCAAGACCTGCACGTATCAACGCGTGTTGAGCGACGAGGCCAGCGCCACTATCGGCGCCTATTGCTCGCGCCTGTGCCATATGGAGAATTTCGCCGGCCACGGCGAGCAGGCGAACATCCGCGTGCGCCGCTATGGCGGGCGGCCTGAGCTGGCCTGGTATCAGCCGGTGGAGGCGCAATCGTGATCGCCCTGCCGGCAGGCCCCGGCTTCGGGCTGAGCGGGCGACGCGCGCTCGTCACGGGAGGCAGCAGCGGCATCGGCCTCGCGGCCGCCGTGGCGCTGGGGCGCGCGGGCGCGCACGTGAGCGTGGCCGCGCGGCGCGGCGCCGAGCTTGACGACCTGTGCGAGGCGATGCGCGCCGAGCGCATCGCCTGCGAAGCCCTCGTGCTCGACGTCACCGACTCCGGTGCGGTCGATCGCGCACTCGATGCGCGCGCACCGTTCGACATCCTCGTAAACAGCGCCGGCATGAATCGCCCCAAGCCGCTCGCCGAGCTCACCGACGACGACATCGACGCGGTCGTGCAGTTGAACGTGAAGTCGACGTTCTACACGACCCGGGCCGTCGCGCGCCGGCTCCAGGCCGCCGGCCTGCCGGGCTCGATCATCAATGTCTCGTCGCAGATGGGACATGTCGGCAGTCCGCGCCGCTCGCTCTACTGCGCGAGCAAGCACGCGGTCGAGGGCATGACCCGCGCGCTCGCCTGGGAGCTGGGCCCGGCACGGATTCGAATCAACACGGTCTGCCCGACCTTCATCGAGACGCCGATGACGGCGCCCATGTTCGCGGCGCCGGGGTTCCGCGAGTGGGTGTGCGAGCGCATCGCGCTAGGGCGCGTCGGCGAGATGCCGGAGGTCATGGGCGCGATCGTGTTTCTGGCCAGCGACGCATCGAGCCTCATGACAGGCAGCGCGCTCATGCTCGACGGCGGATGGACCGCGGCATGAAGACGGCCCCGCGCGCGCAGGACGTCGCCGCTCTCGCGCAGGTATCGCAGTCCGCGGTGAGCCGCACCTTCACGCCCGGCGCCAGCGTGTCCGAAGAGACACGGCGCAAGGTGCTGGCCGCCGCGAAGAAGCTCGGCTATCGGCCCAATGCGCTCGCGCGCAGCCTCATTACCCGGCGCAGCCGCATTGTGGCGCTCGTGATGAGCTACCTCGAAAACCAGTTTTATCCGCTCGTCATCGAAAAGCTCTCGCAGCGGTTGCAGAAGGCCGGCTACCACGTCCTGATGTTCATCGCGGAGGTGGACGAAGAAGCCGATGGCGTGCTGGCCGAGATTCTCGATTATCAGGTCGAGGGCATCATCATAGCTTCCGCGAACCTTTCGCCGAGGCTTGCGAACAGTTGCGCCGATCTTGGCGTGCCGGTCGTGCAATTCAACCGTGTGATGGAGCAGCGGGGCCGCGGCCGCAGCAAGATCAGCTCGGTGACATCCGCGAACGAAGCCGGCGGCCGGATGGCGGCGCGGCTGCTCGTCGAGCGCGGCTATCGCCGCATCGCGCTGATCGCCGGGCTCGAAAACGCCTCGACCAGCATCGAGCGCGAGCGCGGCTTCACCGACGAACTGGCCGCCCTCGAAATGCGCCTGTGGAACCGCGAGGTCGGCCACTACGATTTCCGGCGCGCGCAGGAAGCCACGCAACGGCTCTTCGCCGGCGACGAACGGCCGGACGCTCTGTTCGTCGCCAACGATCACATGGCGATCGCCGCGCTCGACGTGCTGCGCCACGAGCTCAACCTGAAGGTTCCGGAGGACGTGGGCGTCATCGGCTTCGACGATGTCCCACAGGCCGCGTGGGGCGCCTATCGGCTCACGACGGTGCGCCAGGATCTGGAGCCGATGATCGACGCCACGGTCGCCCTGCTCTGCCAGCAGATGACCGGAGAGCTGCGGCCCGCCGACATCGTCGTGCCGTGCGCGCTCGTCGAACGCGCCACGCTGAGACAGCGGCCGCCATCAACGGCGTAGCCTCTGATGGTGGCAGCCCCGTGGATCGGCCCGATGCGTCTTTACAGATTGGTCGCCTGGAAGCTCACCTGCCGCCACGCGCCGGACTGGAGCCGCCAGACCTGCGTGGTCATGATGTGCATGTCCATGCGCTGGCCCGTCGCCGTCATCTCGATCGACTGGCGCAGCGGTCCTGTCGCGACGGCCAGTCCGTCGTATACGCGCACGTCCAGACGCTCGCGTTGCGCCGAAAGAAACCGTATCGCGCCGCTCACCATCGCCAGATAGCCGGCCTTGTCGTCGGCCTGGCCGTTGGCGTGGACATGCACGACGTCGTCGGCCACGAGACGATCGAGCGCTTCGAGGTCCGCCGTCACGAGCGCGCGGCACCGCTCGGCTTCCAGCCGGATCACCTCGTCGCGCACCGTGTTTTCAGTATTGCTGGTCATCGGTAGGCTCCGCGTTCATGCAGGTTCGGTCTGGACCACGTTTTCGATGGCGCCAATGCCGTCGATTTCCACTTTCATCCGGTCGCCGGCGCGCAGCCAGCGCGGCGGCTTCATGCCGATTCCCACGCCGCCCGGCGTGCCGGTGAGGATCACGTCGCCGGGCTCCAGCGTCATCACCTTCGACAGATGCTCCACCTGCGCGTAACAGTCGAAGATCAACTGCGACGTATTCGAGTCCTGGCGTTTTTCGCCGTTCACGAAGCAGCGGATGCCCAGCGCGTGGGGATCGGCGATCGCGTCGGCCGTCACGATCCACGGACCGAACGGCGCGTGCGTGTCGAACGACTTGCCGATCGTGAACTGCGAGGTCTTGAGCTGCCAGTCGCGCACGCTCACGTCGTTTGCCGCGCAGTAGCCGAAGATCGCTTCGTGCGCGCGCTCACGCGGCACGTGACGGCAGCGCCGGCCGATCACGAATGCCAGCTCCGCTTCGTAGTCGAGTTGCTCCGAGACGCGCGGCAGATCGACGGGGGCAAACGGACCGGCTGCCGAGGTCGGCATTTTCGCGAACCATAGCTGGTCCACGGGCCGCGCCATGCCCGACTCTTCCACGTGATCCGCGTAGTTCAGGCCAATGCCGAGAATCTTGCCCGGACGCGGCACCGGCGCGAGCAGCGTGACGGCATCGAAGCCGATGTCCGCGGGCTGCGAAGCGTCGAGCGATGCAAGGCGCTCGCGCAAGGCTGGCCAGGCTTCGATCAGCGCAATCGTGTCGCGCGGCGCATCGGGCAGATGCCGCCCGATATCGACGATGCCGCCGTCAACGGCGAGGCCCGCGGCCGGCGCGTTGCTTCCCGCAATGAATGTGACGAGTTTCATGCTTTCCCCTGTGCTTACATGAATGTTGATTTGCCAGTGGCCGCCGTGCCCACCGCGCTCAGTTCGGCGGCGCTCGCGCCGGCCTTCCACATGCGGACCAGTTCGTCGGGATCGAATTCCTCGCCGAGATTGTTCTTCGCGAACGCCTCCGAATGGAAATACGCGCCAGGGTCGTCGCCGTTGTCGGCCTGCAGTTCGATATCGTTGCCTTCCGGGTCGCGGTAGTAGAGCGACGTGGTCGGGCCGTGGTTGATGCACCAGAACGGCAGGATGCCGAGCGGCTTCAGGCGCACGTAAGTCGCGAGCAGATCGCCGATGTCGTTGTAGCTGTACGCGATGTGATGCACACCCGCCGTCTCGCGTTGCTTCGGCGCGATATCGGGCATGTTGAAGAACGCGAGGCGGTGATGCTCGTCGTCGTACGTGATGAAGGTCAGCACGTTGTCCTCGAATACGAGCTGCGCCTGGAACAGCTTCATGTACCACGCGACCGTGTCCGCGCGACGCGCGCATTGCAGAACGAGATGGGCCATGCGGGCGGGCACGATGCGTGTTTCGTGCGACGTTTCGTTATGTGTATCGCCGGCCTGCGTCTGTACTGTCGTCATGTCTGTCTCCTGTCTGGACGGTGCTGCATGAATTGAAGGCCGCATCAAAGCAGCACGCGGCGGAAGTCGGCCATCAAGGTGGCCAGATACGCGAGCAAGCGGCCGGCCTCGGCGCCGTCCACCGCGCGGTGATCCCATGAAAGCGAAAGCGGCAGAATCAGGCGAGGCTCGAACGCCGTGCCGTTCCATACGGGCTGCGTCGCGGCCCTGCCTACCCCGAGGATCGCGACCTCGGGGGCGTTGATGATCGGCGTGAAGTGCGTGCCGCCGATGCCGCCGAGCGACGAAATCGACATCGAGCCGCCTTGCATCTGGGCCGGCGCGAGCTTGCCCTGACGCGCCAGCGCGGCAAGCTCTGCCATTTCGGCGGCGATCTCCGCAATGCCCTTGCGATCGGCGTCGCGAATCACCGGCACCACGAGTCCATTGGGCGTGTCCGCCGCGAAGCCCATGTGGAAGTAATGCTTCTGCACGAGCTCCTGACCGTCGAGGCTCACGTTGAACTGCGGATAACGCTGCAGCGCCGCCACGCACGCCTTGACGAGAAAGGCCAGCATCGTCACCTTCGCCGCGCCTTCTCTCGCTTCGCGATTCAGCGCGGCGCGCAGGGATTCGAGCTCCGTCACGTCGGCCTGATCGAAGTTGGTGACGTGCGGAATCATCACCCAGTTGCGATGAAGATTCGCTCCGGAGATCTTCCGGATGCGCGACAGCGGCCGACGTTCCACAGGCCCGAACTTCGCGAAGTCCACCTGCGGCCATGGGAGGATGTCCAGACCCGTTGCGCGCGCATCCATCGGCGCGCCGGCCAGCGCCGGATTCGACAGGACACCCTTCACGTGGGCGAGCACGTCCTCCCGCAGTACGCGTGCGTTGCGGCCGCTGCCTTTCACCTGCGCCAGACTCACGCCGAGTTCCCGCGCGAGCTTGCGCACGGACGGGCCGGCCGGGACGTCGACCATCGAAGGCGCGCCGCCTGCCGGCGGGTCGACATGCGGTTGCGGCGTCGGCAACGCCTCGGCGCGCCGCTCCGGTACGGCGGACTCCCGACGCGCCTCCACGGGAGCCGCGGGTGCCGGGGCAACCGGTGCCGCGAGTGCCGCCCCGGATGCCGCGAGCTCAGGCGTGGCCTGGGTTACGGCACCCGCTGCATCGAACTCCACGTGCGCGATCAGCGTGCCCTGCGAGACCAGGTCACCGGGCTTGAGCAAGACCTCGCGTATCGTTCCGGCGAGCGCACTCGGCACGTCCATGGTCGCCTTGTCCGATTCGAGCGTCACGAGCGGCTGTTCCAGCGACACGATATCCCCGGCGCGCACCAGCACCTCGATCACCGGAATATCCCGGTAGTCGCCGATATCCGGGACTCTCAATTCCTGCATTTCCGATCCTTTATCAGGTTTCCTGAGGGGGTTCAGCGGTTCCACGGGGCCGCGTCGCTTGCGTCGATCTCATAGCGCGCCCGCGCCTCGGCATGCTTTACCGGGTCCACCGCGGCCAGCGCCGCGATTGCGACATGCCAGCGGTCCACCTCGAAGTAGCGCCGCAGCGCGCCGCGCGTATCGCTCCGGCCGAATCCGTCCGTGCCCAGCGCCATATACGGCGCCTGTACATAGGACGAGATCAGTTGGGCATACGCACGGACGTAGTCGCTCGCCGCCACCACCGGCGCGGCGCCCGGCAGGCAGCGCTCAACGTGGCTTTCGCGCTCGGCGCCCGCCCCGTACAGCTGTTCGCGCTCCACCTCGCGCGCCTCGCGTGCCAGTTCGGAGAAGCTCGTCACGCTCCAGATCTCCGCGGCGATGCCCCAGTCGTTCGCCAGCAACTCCGCCGCGGCAATCACTTCGCGCAGGATCGCGCCCGAGCCCAGCAGCCGCACCGCGGGCTCGCCCTCGCCGCGCACGCCGTAGCGCCGCATGCCCCGGATGATGTCCTCGTGTTCGTGCGGCTCGACCGCTTCGTGCACGTAGTTTTCGTTCGTGACGGTCAGGTAGTAGAACTCATCATGTTGCTGCTCCAGCATGCGGCGCGCGCCATGATCCACGATCACCGCCATCTCGCCCGCGAACGCCGGGTCGTAGGCGCGGCAGTTCGGCACCGTGGCCGCCACCACGTGGCTCGTGCCGTCCTGATGCTGCAGGCCCTCGCCCGAGAGCGTCGTGCGCCCCGCCGTTGCGCCGATCAGGAAGCCGCGTGCGCGCTGGTCCGCCGCCGCCCAGATCAGATCGCCCACGCGCTGGAAGCCGAACATCGAGTAATAGATGTAGAACGGCAGCATGGCCACGCCGTTCACGCTGTACGAGGTCGCCGCCGCCGTCCACGACGAGATCGCGCCGGCCTCGGTGATGCCCTCCTCCAGCAACTGCCCGTCCTTCGACTCCTTGTAGTAGAGCATCGAGCCCGCGTCCTCCGGCTCGTAAAGCTGCCCCAGCGGCGAGTAGATCCCCACCTGCCGGAACAGGCTCGCCATGCCGAAGGTGCGCGCCTCGTCGGCCACGATCGGCACGATGCGCGGACCCAGCTCGCGGTCCTTGAGCAGGTTCGTGAACACGCGCACGAGCGCCGTGGTCGTGGAGTTCTCGCGGGCGTCGGGCGCGAGCGCGAACTGGGCGTAGCTCGCGAGCGCGGGTACGGCAAGCGGCTCGGCATGCGTGGCGCGGCGCGGCATGTACCCGCCCAGCGTCTCGCGGCGCTCGCGCAGGTAGCGCAGCTCCGCGCTGTCTTCGGCCGGGCGGTAGAAGGTCATGGCGGCCACCTGCTCGTCGTCGAGCGGCAGCGCGAAGCGGTCGCGGAACGCCTTGAGCGCCTCGACGTCGAGCTTCTTCTGCTGATGCGCCGTGTTGCGCGATTCGCCCGCCTGCCCCATGCCGTAGCCCTTCTTGGTCTTGGCGAGAATCACGGTCGGGCGGCCCGCATGCGCGGCGGCTGCCGCAAACGCCGCGTACAGCTTGCGGAAATCGTGGCCGCCGCGCCGCAGACCGTCGATCTCCTCCGGCGTCATGTGCGAGACGAGCGCCTGCAATTCCGGATCGAGGTCGAAGAAGTGCGCGCGATTGTAGGCGCCGTCGTTGGCGCCCAGCGTCTGATACTGGCCGTCCACCGTCTCCGCGAAGCGGCGCAGCAGCACGTGATGGCGGTCGCGCGCGAACAGCGCGTCCCAGTCCGAACCCCAGACCACCTTGATGACGTTCCAGCCCGCGCCCGTGAACAGCGACTCCAGTTCCTGAATGATCTGGCCGTTGCCGCGCACCGGCCCATCGAGCCGCTGCAGATTGCAGTTGATGACGAAAGTGAGGTTGTCGAGCCCCTCGCGAGCAGCCAGAGAAAGCGCCGCGATCGATTCCGGCTCGTCCATCTCGCCGTCGCCGAACACGCCCCATACGCGGCGCTGCGATGTGGGGGCAATGCCACGATGCTCCAGATAGCGGAGAAAGCGCGCCTGATAGACGGCGCTGATCGGACCAATGCCCATCGACCCAGTGGGGAACTGCCAGAAGTCCGGCATCAGCCACGGGTGCGGATACGAGCACAGACCGCCGCCGTCCACCTCCTGGCGATAGCGTTCGAGCTGGCTCCCCTCGAGCCGTCCCTCGAGAAACGCGCGCGCATACACGCCCGGCGCCGAATGCGGCTGGAAATAGACGAGATCGCCCTTGCCCGCTTCGCTGTCGGCGCGGAAGAAGTGGTTGAAGCCGATCTCGAAGATTTCGGCCGCCGAGGCATAGCTCGCGATATGGCCGCCCAGTTCGCCATAGGCCTTGTTGGCTTTCGCGACCATCGCCAGCGCGTTCCAGCGGATGATCGAGGTGATGCGCTCCTCCATCGCGAGGTTGCCCGGATACGCGGGCTGGTCCTCGACCGCAATGGTGTTCTGGTACAGCGAATAAGGATGCGCCGCGGGCGACACGCCCAGATGGTTCGCGTGCTCGGCGAGCCGTTGCAGCAGGAAGGTCACGCGGTCTACACCCGATACGCGCGCCACGGCTTCCAGCGCGTCGAGCCATTCGGCGGTTTCCTGCCTGTCGCTATCGGGATCGTGCCCGGCATGGCGCGCAAGCGCATCATGCAGCACGTGTTGAGGGTCGGACTTCATGTGGTTTATCCGGTAGTTCGTCGATCACAGGCAGGTCCGGCACGCATGCAAAACCCGCCGCCCATGGGTGCGCCCCGCGTCATGCCTCGCGCGGAGGCGCATCATTATTTTGCATACCTGATTTGATTGACCTGGCCTCTGCCCTCTCTTGCCACGGTCTGTCCTACCAGCCTTCGATACAGCCTTGCGCCGTGACCATCGGCGTGCGGGCATGCATCTGCTGATACTTGCCGCTATAGAAGACCAGCGGGCGCCGTTGCGTACCGTGGCGGACATGCTCCAGCTCGCCGATATAGAGCAGATGATCGCCGGCGGGATGTACGTCGACCGCGCGCGCGACGAGCTGCACCAGACTCCCCTCCAGCAACGGCGTGCCTTCGTGCTCGCAAAACGGCAGCTCGAGGTCGTCCTGCGGCCGGCCGCCAAAATGCGCGCTCAATGCGCGCTGATCCTCGGCGAGAAAGTTGATGCCGAATCGCACGCCCACATCGACCCACTGGTTGAAGCGCGAGTTCTTTCGCACCGAGACCAGCACGAGCGGCGGCTCCAGCGAAACCGACATGAACGCGTTTGCGGTCATGCCGGCCGGCTGGCCGTCGAGCCGGTAGGTGACGACCGTTACGCCGGTGGCGAACAGGCCCATCGTCGCGCGAAGCAGCTTTGCGTCGATCGCGGACGCCATGGGTGGCTGAGCAAGTGCGTTCATGATCAGACCAGCGGCGTGATGTTGTTCTCGACGCCGAGCAGCGCCTTGCCGTACAGCTCCAGCCCGATTGCCGGCAGTCCCACCGCGTGCCGCGCCGCCGTGTTCGAATCGCGCCACCAGCGCTGCAGCGGGCTGGCCTCGGCAAAGCCGCCCGCGCCGTGCGCCCACAGCAGCGTGTTGAGCGCCTCCGTGACATAGGTCGTCACCATCCCCGTGTCGGCCCGCACGCGCGTGCGGGTCACGTAATCGAGCGGCGTATCGTGACAGGCGGCCGCGTCGATCTCGTCGGCGGCCCGGAAGGCGCGCAGATGGGCGTTGTCGATCTTGATGGCGGCTTCGGCTATCTGCGTCTGGAATACGGTCGAATCGGTCTGCTTCTCGAACGACGTGTAGGCGATGGCCCGCTGCGGCGCTTTCTCGATGACGAACTTGAGAGCCGCGCGGCCGATACCGAGTTGCGGTCCCGTGAGAATCAGCGACGCGAGCGGCACGAACGCAGCGCGGTAAGACGCTTCGTCCTTGCACTCGGTCGGATAACGGCCCTCGATGGCTTCCATCATGTCGAGCAGGCGATGTTCGGGTACGAACACCTCTTTGCCGACGATGCAATTGCTGCCCGACGCGCGCATGCCCGCGGTGAACCACGTGTCCTCGATCGACATGTCCGACATGGGCACCAGCGCCAGATACTGCTTCTTGAACGCGCCGTTCTCGTCGTGCTCGATCACGCCGACCGCCGCCCAGTCCGCGTGCAGCGAACCGGACGAAAAGTACCATTTACCCGAGATCACGAGGCCGCCTTCCACGCGGCGCGATTGTGTCGAGGGCGTGAATACCCCCGATACGCGCGCGTCCGGATTCTTGCCCCAGACTTCGTCCTGCGCCTGCTTCGGGAACAGCGCCGTGAACCACGCGCACACGTTCGTGAGCGCCACGACCCACGCCGTTCCGCCACAGGCTTCGCCCAGCGCCGCCGAGACTTCCAGGTGCGAGCGCAGCGTGCCCTCGTAGCCGCCGTAGCGCTTGGGCACCATCAGGCGAAAGAGCCCCGCCTCGGCAATGGCGGCAATGTTCTCTTCGCTCGCGCGACGATTGCGCTCCGACTCGGCCGCGTTCTTCATGAGCAAGGGCTGAAGCGCCGTGGCGCGGCTCACCAGTTCCTGGAGCGTCGGGCTGAACTTGCCGCGTTGCTGAACGGGCCACTCGGCGCCGGGCTGTTCGTCCTGAAGTGCACATTCGCTAGTCATCACGTTCATCTTTAGTCATCCTGAATACGTTGTCTGCCGTGACATGCAAGGCTGGAGCGCCGGAGACCCGTGCGCGGCTCGCGGTCAGTCAGGCAGGGATGGGGATCCGCTCATGGCACGCCACTGTCCTGGACAGGCGCGCATGGCTTCATGGTTGTCTCCCGGAACATTTAATGACATAACTGTCATTCTTAACCATGCGAGAAATATAGGATTCTCATGTCCAGCGCTCAAGCTTTATCGTTGCAGCCTGGGGTTTTCTATAGTACGCGAGTGTCATTCTGACAAACCGTCATATACTACGAAACAGAGACTAGCCCGCATTGGCGCAAAGGAAGCCGAAAGCCATGGATCACCGCTCCAAGATTGCCGAAAAAAAGCGCCTCATGATGCGCACCAAATTGATCGACGCAGCCACGCGTGTATTCGCCGACCATACGGGACCGGCGCCCGTTATCGACGACGTGATTCGCGAGGCCAGGGTCTCGCGAGGCACGTTTTACAACTACTTCGATTCGCTCGATCAGGTGCTCGCGGCAATCGGTCAGGAATTCAGCAATCAGATGATGACGGACATCCTCCCCGTCTACGACATCCTGACGCAACCGTGGCAAAGGGCGTCGGTCGGTTTTCGCGTCTTTCTCGTGCGCGCGCTGCTAGACCGCAAATGGGCCGGATTCATGTCGCTTCCCGACGCATGGCCGCACCATTCGCTGCTGGCGAAATACATGGGCGCCGACCTCGAAAACGGCAAACGCGCGAGGCAGTTTCACTTCGACGACGTTGCGGCCGCAACGGACTTCCTGATGGGCGCAACCTCCCAGGCCATTCAATCGATCAGGCAAGGCGTGCCGGACCCCAACGCGTACATGAACGCCTACACGCGCATGGCGCTTGCAAGCCTCGGCTGCACACCCAAGCTCTGCGACGAGGGAGTCGGCTTCTCCTTGTCCTATCTGCAGGACTGGGCATCCGGGCGTCTCGACGTCAACAAGCCGCTATGGGCGCTCAACATGAATTCGAAGGAAGGCCAGCTATTCCTCGGCTACGCTGCGGCGCAAAGCAGCAACGCTAACAGCCGCGCGCGATTCGAGTAGCCACCAGGCGCCGCGCGTCCCGTCCGTTTGCAGCCATTTGCGGGTCAGCGGCTCTCCAGGGGAATCGCCGTCGAATACATCACCTGCTTGAGCGCGAAACTCGAACGTATGCTCTTCACGTTGGGGATGCGCGTGAGTTCGTCCACGATGAGCCGCTCGAGCGCCTGGGTGTCGCGCACGAGCACGCGCAGCAGATAATCGGCATCGCCAGTCATCAAATAACATTCCATCACGCCCGGTATGGCAACCACGGCGCGCTCGAACTCGTCCAACCCTTCACGCCGCTGGTTTTCGAGCGAAATGTGAATGAAGACATTCACGTTCAACCCGAACTTTTCCGGCGCAAGCAGCGTCACGCGCTGCCGGATCAGCCCCGCGCGCTCCATCGCCCGCACCCTCGCGAGGCACGGCGACGCGGAAAGATTCACGCGCGCCGCCAGTTCGACGTTCGTCAGCCGCGCGTCCTGCTGCAGTTCGTTGAGGATTCTTATGTCGATTGCGTCGAGTTCCACCCTTGCGTCTCCCGGAAAGTCGGTCCGGCTGGATGGCGAAACCGCAATACGCCGTTCAACCTCGCAGCCATGACGCCCCGGAGTGTAGCGCGCCGATACGGGCTCATCCATCGTTCGCCTACACCCCATCGCCTCGCAGATCGGCCGACGTGAACAACATGTCGGCCAGGCCCGAGCCCGCGCGCACCATGGGCCAGACGTTCTCCGAAGGATCGACGATCACGTCGAGAAACACCGTGCGGCCCTTCATGGCGAGCGTCTCGCGCAGCGCGGCTTCCACGTCGCCCGGGCGCTCGACGCGCAGGCCGACGTGGCCATAGGCGCGCGCGAGCGCCGCGAAATCGGGCAATGCGTCCATATACGAGTTCGAATAGCGGTCGCCATAATGGACGTGCTGCAATTGCTTGACCATGCCGAGATAGCCGTTGTTGAGCGAAACGATCTTCACGTCGAGCCCATATTGCTTGCAGGTCGAAAGCTCCTGTATGCACATCTGGATCGAGCCGTCCCCCGTCACCGTCACCACGTCGGCCTCGGGAAACGCCCGCTTCACGCCCATTGCATAGGGAAGCCCGACTCCCATCGTTCCCAGCCCGCCCGAGTTGATCCAGCGCCGGGGCTTGTCGAACGCGTAATGCTGCGCGGCCCACATCTGATGCTGCCCGACATCGGAGCAGACGAACGCGTCGCCTTGCGTCACTTCCCACAGTTTTTCGACCACGAACTGCGGCTTGATGACGGTCTCGTCACGCGAGTAGGCAAGGCATGCGCGGGCGCGCCACGTTTCGATATCGCGCCACCATGCATGGCGCGACGGCGTATCCTCCGGTTCCTCGGGGAGCAGCGCCAGCAAAGCGCGCAACACCGCCTTGACATCGCCGACGATCGGCACGCCCACGCGCACGCGCTTGTCGATGGTCGCCGGATCGATGTCGATCTGGATGATCGTTCTGCCAGCCTTGCAGAAGTCATCAGGATTACCAATCACCCGGTCGTCGAAACGCGCACCGAGCGCGATCAGCACATCGCTGTTCTGCATGGCGAGGTTAGCCTCCCAAGTGCCGTGCATGCCGGGCATCCCCACGCTTTGGCGGTGCGTGCAGGGGAACGCGCCGAGCCCCATCAGCGTGCTCGCCACGGGCGCATCCAGGCGCCGCGCGAGACTGCTGACCTCATCGGCGGCCTCCGAGGCAATGGCGCCGCCTCCCACGAGAATGCAGGGCCGCTGGGCACGGCTCAACGCGTCGGCGGCACGCTGGACCTGGCCCGCATGACCTTCGGTGCGCGGCCTGTACGAGCGCAGATCGACGGTCTTCGGCCAGGCAAACGGACCGTGCGCGAGCAAAACGTCCTTGGGTATGTCGACGACGACGGGCCCCGGCCGGCCCGTGGCGGCGATATGAAACGCCTTCTTGAGCGTCGCGGCGAGTTGATCGACCTGCACGACAAGAAAATTGTGCTTCACGATTGAGCGCGTCAGGCCGACTGCATCGCACTCCTGAAAGGCATCCTTGCCGATCGCATCCGTCGGCACGTTGGCACAGATCACGACGATCGGGATCGAGTCGAAGTATGCCGTGGCGATGCCTGTCACGGCATTGGTCACACCAGGCCCCGAGGTGACAAGCGCGACGCCGACTTTACCCGTCGCGCGCGCATAGCCATCTGCCGCATGTACGGCTGCCTGCTCGTGACGCACGAGCACGTTGGTGATCGACGGTGTCGAGAGCAGCGCGTCATAAATGGGCAGGACCGCGCCGCCTGGATAACCCCATACCGTATCGATGCCTTCCATGCACAATGCGGACACGACCATCTGGGCGCCCGACACGATATCCGCTCGTGCGGCGTGAGCGGATTCCGTTGTGGCAACCTGGGCCATTTCCGGGGCAGCAATTTTCACTTTCTTCTCCGACAAACAGAACTATTGCAAGATCGTTTCCCTGAACCGGCGGCGCTCATGCGGGCGGCCTGCAGGATACGTCGATCATATTGGGTTCCATGAAGCATATGATGTCGAATTGAGGGCCGGCCAGCGGGCTTCGCAGCACAAGCGCACTGCGCAATCGCCTTCCAACGAAAGTTCGTGCCGTGCGCGCCTTTTGAGCCGGCCATAGCTGCCGCGCGGGAATGGGCTTCAGAAGTGCGTATGCAGGCCGATTCGGGCCACCGCCTGGGTCGCGCCGGAGGACGCGCCATCCGGCGTGTTCATGCCGTTCAGTTGCGCGAGGCCGCCCGCGCTCGCACGCTGGTAGAGACCGAGCACGTACACACTGGTCCGCTTCGACAAGGCATAGTCGACGCTCACCGCCAGTTGGTGCGCGTGATTGTTGTCGACGACATCGTTGCCTTTCATGTACATGTACGACGCGCCGGCGCTCAACGCAGGCGTGAAGTTGTAGTGCGCGCCGACCGAACCCTCGTACACCGTGCCGCCGTTGAGCGAGTTGTGGACGGTGGTGAAGAGCGCGTTCGCGATCCAGTTTTCAAGACCGTAATGCGCGCCCACGCCCCAGTTGCGCACACTGACGTCGGGACCGCCTGCGAGCGGGTATTTCAGGTTCGTGTACGCGACATTGAAGCCGAAGGCGTGCCCCGCGTAGTTCAGTGCGAAGCTCGTGCCGTTGCCGGTGCCGATCGAGCCTGCGACGTTGCCGAAGCCATACATCGCCCCCGCGCTGAAGCCGCCCACCACGGGCGTTTCGTACTTGACCGCGTTGCTCACGGTCTCTCCGGCCATGCGGTCCCAGTCGAACGCGCCGGTCGGATTGGCGGGCAGCCCGAGCTTCTGGAACGGTCCGGCGCGAAAATCATAGAAGTGGCCGGAAAGCTCGGCCGGGTCGTCGCCGCCCGCGAAGAGCGCGTCGGTCATGAAATCGTACTGGTTACCGAGCGTAAGCTTGCCGGCTACCGGGTTGCTCAAGCCCAGTACCGAGGTCCGGCTAAAGAGGCTCTTGTTGGGCACGAATCCACCATTGTCCAGCTCGAACTGGCTCACGAGGCGAAAGAACGCATGCGTGCCGCCGCCCAGGTCTTCGGTTCCCGACAGGCCCCAAAGGTTGGGTCCATTGACGCCGTCGTCCATCTTCAGGGTAGAGTGGCCGCCCTGGTTGCTGACGTAGGTAATGCCCGAATCCATCATGCCGAACAGCGTGACGCTGCTTTGCGCGAACGCCGGCATTGCGCAACTCATGCTACCCGCCGCAACGGCAATATATTTGTAGTACTGAATATTCATGACCAGATCTCCTCACAATGACTCTCATCCGGCGAGGGCGATACTTTTGTCGCCCTCTGCCAGGTCAACGCCTCATCGCATCATGCCTGCTCGCCCACGACCGCATTGCGCAGCACGCCGATCCCGCTCACCTCGACCTCCACCACGTCGCCAGCCTTCATGAAACGGGGCGGGTTGCGCTTCGCGCCCACGCCGCCCGGGGTCCCGGTCGAAATCGCGTCGCCAGCGCGCAACTCGCAGAACGTCGAGATGTAGTGCACCAGAAAAGGCACCGACCACACGTTCTGCTCGAACGGCGCGCTCTGCATGACCTCGCCGTTCAGGCGAGTGGTCAGATGAAACGCCTTCGCCGGCTCCGCAATCTCGTCCGCCGTGACGATCCACGGTCCCGTCGAGCTGCTTGCGTCGAAGTTCTTGCCCGCCGTGATGCTGTGCTTCTGCCAGTCGCGCACCGAGCCGTCCATCAGCAGCGTGTAGCCGGCGACATGCTCCATCGCCGCGTCCTGCGCGATATGGCGCCCCGGCTTGCCGATAACGATGACGATTTCGCCTTCGTAATCGAACATGTCGGAGACCGCCGGCTTGACGATGGACTGTCCATGCCCGACCAGCGACTGCGGCAGCTTCGAGAAGAACACCGGATGCTCGGGCGCTTCCTTGCCCGTTTCCAGTTGATGATCGCGATACGCCCAGCCCAGCGCGAAAAGACGCGCGTCCGTGCGCGGATTGACCGGCAGCCAGACCAGTTCGCCAGCCGGCGCGTCGGGCGTGGCGCGCTCGACGAGCTTGCGGGCGCGCTCGACGAGGTCCATCGCAAACAGATCCGCCAGATCGCGGCAGCCGTCGTCCAGCCGGCCGCCTCCCAGATCGAAGAACTGACCGTCGACCACCGCGCCGAACGTCGGCTTACCCTTGAACACCACCGAAGCAAACTTCATTTGTTTTCCTCCATTGCCTTGAACCATGCCTGCACCTGCTTGCGACCAATGCGCCAGCGCCCGTCAATACGTCTGAGCTCGTCCGTGTACTCGCCGACGAGCGCCGGGCCGCGCAGCGGCGCGGGCTTGCCGTCCGGCACCGCCTCGTCGTGGCGATAGACCGTGACGTACGACTTCACGCTCGCCTCGTCGGCGCCGTGCAGCGTCGCGATCATGTTCGTGATGACATGTCTCACGCGCATCGCCTTCGAGCGGCGCTGCATCATCTGCACGACGCCGTCGTGCCCGGCCACGGTACCGTCCGCGCGTTCCCATACGCCGTCCGGCGCGAAATGCAGCAGCATGGCGTCCGGGCTGCCATCGTCGAAAGCTCGCACGAAGGCGAGCACGGCCTCTTCGCACGCACGCCGCGCCCGCATGGACTGCATGTCGTCCTCTTCGAACGGTTTCATGCCGTCTGCTCCGGAATCCTGATCAACTCCGACAGCGGCTCGCCGTTGTCGAAGCGCGCGAGGAATGCATCGCGGTCGATGTCGATGCCGGACGGGTTCGCCTTGAACGCCGCCGACTGGAAATAGCCGAAGAACGATTCCTCCGTGTCGTAATTGTTGCTGCACAGCTCGACCACGTTCTGGTCCGGGTCCCGAAAGTAAAAGCTCGTGATGGGACCGTGATTGGCGCAACGGTGCGGATGGATGTCCGCCTCGCGAAGCAACCGCACCCGCTCGATCAGCGCCGCCAGCCCGACATGCTTGAACTGCATGTGATTGAGCCCGGGGTCGATGGTCGGCTGCGCGCCCACCGAAGGAATCTCGAAGATCGCGAACATCTGTCCATAGGGTAGCGTGCGGTCGAGGAACATGAACGAGCAGCGCACGTCGCTCGCGTGCACCTGCTTGCCGCCGTCGCCCAGACGCTGCTTCGCCGGTCCCCTGGGCGTATTGACGATGCTCCACGGCGTGCCGAGCACGGCCTCGTACCACTCGCGCATTGGCTCGTAGTTCGACGTTTGCAGGACCACCTCGGAAATCTTGACGGGCGGCATGGTGAGCGTCTGCTCCTTGAGCGCCGAAAGGCGTCCGGAGAGAGAAGTGACGGGTTGCATTTGCACAAACTCCTTTCGTGACGAGAGACCCGAACGTTACAGACTTGCCGAACCGCCGGATGTTGGTGAAATCACCGATGGCTCACGATAACGCATCGATTTATACATGTCAAAACTTACATGTCATACCGTACATGTCTTGACGGGTATGAGGGTTGGCGAAAACGAGCCTGGAAAAGGGCCCCGCTTTTTGCCGTTTGAAAGGCAGGATCAGGAGAAACGCTTCAATGAACAGCAAGACGGAAGTCCCCGTAATCATCGTCGGCGGCGGTCCCGTTGGCCTCGCGCTCGCCAATGAGCTCAGTTGGCGCGGGGTCGAATACGTTCTCGTGGACGAAGGGGACGGGGACGTGGCCTTTCCGGCCGGAGAGGCCATCTTTTCCCGCACAATGGAGCATCTGCGCCGCTGGGGCATTGCCGACCGGGTTCGCCATCATCCCGGCTTTCCGGACGACTACCCGTTCAACGTCGCCTTCGCCACGTCCCTGCACGGCAAGCTGCTCGCGTCGTTCGACGGCCATGCGAACCGCGACATGCCCACGGCGTTCGGGCATCTTTCTCCGGAGGGTCCCACGGTCTGTCCCAAGCGCCTGTTCGATCCCACGCTGCGCGATGCCGCGCTCGAGCGCGGCGCGGACCTGCGCTATGGCGTGCGCGCCACGCTGGTTTCGCACGACAGCGATGGTGTGAGCGTCGAGTTGGCCGATCTGCGTACCGGTCGCGTCGAGCGCGTGAAGGCGGGCTATCTGGCCGCGTGCGACGGCGCGCGCAGCGCGGTCCGCAAGGCGCTCGAGATCGACTACGAAGGTGATTTCGCGCAGGGGCACAATTTCGCCGCCTATTTCCGCTCGCCCGGGCTAAAGGCCCATCTCGCGCGTCAGTTCGGCAGCACGTTCTTTCAGATCCATACGCTCACGCCGCAGCGCACGTATCTGACGACGGTGGACGGCTCGGAACTCTGGCGCATTTCGGAGTACTGCCAGGCAGACCAGTCGCCCGATCCCGCGGACATGATTCGCCGCGCGATCGGCGAGGACATCGGGTTCGACATCCTCCGCGCGCAGCCGTGGTCGGGGCATCGCGTCGTCGCCCGACATTACGGCGCCGCGCGCGTGTTTCTCGTCGGCGACGCGGCGCACCTGCGCTGGCCGAAGGGCGGCTTCGGCGCGAACACCGGAATCGGCGATGCGATCGATCTCGGCTGGAAGATCGCGGCCCACCTCGCGGGCTGGGGCGGCGACGGGTTACTCGAGAGCTACGGGATCGAGCGCCGCCCGATTGCGTTGCGCAACACCGGGGAAGCGGCACGCAACTACGACCGCGATTCGCGCATCGAAGGCTCACCGCTGCTCGACGCGGACACCTCCGAGGGCGAAGCCGCGCGCCGCGCGATGGAAGGCGAAATCCATCGGCACCGCAAGCAGGAGTTCACGACCCAGGGCATCCAGTTAGGCTATCGCTACGCCGGCTCGCCGATCTGCGTGCCCGACGGCTCCGAACCGCCACCCGACGATCCGCACGTCTACACGCCGACGACATGGCCGGGCGCGCGCGCGCCGCACGCCTGGCTCGCCCCCGGCGTTTCCACGCTGGATGCGTTCGGCCGCGCATTCGTGCTCGTTACTACGGAAGACGAAGCAACGGTGCACATGCTCGCCGAAGCTTTCAAAGCCCGTGGCGTTCCGTTCGCCACGTTGCGCATCACCGCGCCCGACGTCGTGCGGCTCTATGAACGCAAGCACGTGCTCGTACGCCCCGACGGCCACGTGGCGTGGCGCGGCGACGAACTGCCGGAAAACCAGATGGATCTGCTGGACCGCATTTGCGGCCGGCGAACGCTCAAGCAGCAAGCGGAACTGGAGGCGGCCTGACCGGGGCCGGGGTGCAGCGATGCCGTGCGTGACGACGGCATCGAATTCAGGCCTGGCGGCGCGCGCTTTTGCGTGAAGGCGGGATCTTCTCGTATTCGTCGAGCATCCAGCGATACCACTGAAGCGTGAAGACCCGGCTTTCACGCGTGAACATGACGCTGGAGTACAAGCCGAACACGTGATGATCCGCGCCTACGGGAAATTGCACGTCGTAACGCCTCTGGGCATCGGCAAGATGATTGTCGATGTCGGCGATTTCGCCCTCGACCAGCGCGATCTGTTTCTTGATGACGTCAATGGCCTCTTCCGGGGACAGGAGCCAAAGCGAGAAGACCTTCAGGTTGAATTCGTTGCGCGTGGGGCTGGGCGTGGGCGCCTCCGCCACCCAGGCGCGCAGCGCCTCGCGGCCGGCGTCCGTGAGGCTGTAGACCTTCTTGTTGCGCTCGGCGGCATGGGAGAACGTCACGTAGCCCGCCTCGGCCAGCGCACCGAGCACCGGATAGATCTGGCTATGGCTCGCCTCCCAGTTGTAGTTTTTCGGCGGCCCCATCAGCAAGGAGAGGTCGTAGCCCGTTTGATCGTGATGGGCGAGCCGGCCAAGCAAGGCGTAGCCAATGACAGGAATCTTCTTGCTGGCGACATGGGTCCCGGCTTCGGTCGCGCCAGTGGACTGGCTTGCTTTGCGTGGCATAGAAATGGGATTCGCTGGTTCGGTCTGACGCTGTGAAGTGGGGATTATACGACTCGCGCCCCCGCGACCGGCCGCACGCCCGCACCGGACGACATTGAACGACTATTCATATCAGCGGGCCACGAAAGCCCGCGGAAAAGGAGACGAAGATGGAAAGCATTCACGCGTCGGCACCCGCAAGGATTGAGGAGAGCCCCCAGGGACGCGGCGCCATTCTGGCCGCGAGAATCATTCTCGGCGGCGGACTCGGCATGTTCCTCAACCTGGGCCCGGTCGTCCTGTTCACTTATGGCATCTTCATTCAACCCATCTCGGCGCAAACGGGCTGGTCGGCGCTGTCGCTCGCGTCGGCAATCGGCCCGGCGATGCTGATCACCGCGCTATCGCAGCCCGCAATCGGCTATCTGCTCGACCGCCACGGCGCCCGCAAATTCGCCCTGGTTTCGATCGGCGCGTTCGGGCTCGGCATCATCGCGCTCGGCGCGCTGCCCGGCAGCGCGCGCGGTTTCTCATGGTGTCTCGCGCTCGCCACGCTGCTCGGCGCGGGACAGACGCCGCTGCCCTATTCCTTCCTCGTTTCGCGCTGGTTCGATCGTGGGCGCGGAACCGCGCTAGGTATCGCGCTCGCGTTCTCCGGCCTCGGTGTGGCCGTCTGGCCCGCCGTCGTTGGCCATTTGCTCGCCGTAGTGTCGTGGCGTCAGACCTATATGGCGCTCGGGGGCATGGTGCTCGCACTCGGCGCACTGGCCGTCGCGCTGATCCGCGACCCCGCGCGCAATTCCGCTCACGATGGCGCCGACCATGCGCCGCCGAGCGAGGGCGTTACGCTGGGCGCGGCGATGGCGACAGGCTCGTTCTGGCTGCTGGTCGTCGTCGCGTTCGTGATCGCTGCCGAAGTCACGGGCGCAACCGTTCATCTGCCCGCCATGCTGGCAACGCACGGTGCATCTCCCCAGGCCGCCGCCTCGCTCGCCAGTGTGCTGGGCATTGCGAGCATCGTGTCGCGGCTCTTCATTGGCGTAGCGCTCGACTACGTCTTCGCGCCAATTGTCGGCTTCGCAGTCTTCGCGGCCTCCGCCGCCGGCTGCCTGCTATTGGTGCACACCACAGCGGACGCGCCCGTCGTGGCGGCGGTCCTGCTCGGAATCGGTCTCGGCGCCGAAGCGGACATCCTTGCTTTCATCGCGTCCCGTATCTTCGGTGTACGGCACTTCGGCTCGATCTACGGCGTGCTAATGGTCGTCTTCCTGCTTGGCACCTCCGCTGGGCCGACGCTCTTCGCGGTGGCGCTGAACGGCCATGGCGGCTACCCCGCCGCGCTCCTGGGCTCAGCCATTGCAGGCGCATGTGCCGCGTGTCTGACGCTCATGCTGAGTAGATCTGCCTTTAAATATATGCACGGCGGCGGCACGCCTGGTGGCCGTTCCGGACTTTCGTTGGAGCGTACGGGACGCGACCTGTAAGGAGCGATACCGCACCGGTATGATTGCTTCCCTCACGATGCAGTGCCGGCGGGTTTCGAGCGAATGGCGGAAGTGGCCGATTTCATGCGGCCGTTCGGGCCGCTCTACTACGACGCGGCGCGCCGGATCCTCGGGCTGCGCGTTGGCCGGCAACATCTCAACCTGCTCGGCATTACGCACGGAGGCATGCTGGCGTCGCTGGCCGACCATGCGCTGGGCTTCATCATGATGCGCAGCGGCGAAGGCCTGGCGCCGGGCGTCACGGCGAGCCTGAATCTGGAATTCCTCGGCTCCGGACGGCCCGGCGACCGGATCGAGGCGCACGTGACGCTCGACAAGATGGGCGCCCGCCTGCGCTTCGGCAGTTGCCGGCTCACAGTGGATGGACGTTGCCTCGTGAAGGCAAGCGGAGTGTTCGCGGTGCTGCCGGAGCGGCGGAAGACGACCTGATGGCCCTGGCCGGTGCGCCTGCGTGGCGCTCCCTGATACGAGATCTCAGGCTTCGCGGGTCGTGATCGGAGAACCCTGCGGATCGACCGATATCGGCACAACCGACGCCGCTGGCTGCGCCTCGCCGGCCACCGGTGCATCGACGCGGGAATGACCGGGCGAATGCGGTGGGCGTGCCAACCCGTCCGACACAGGCCAGTGGCGTTCGTCGGCGTTCCAGGTGCCGTGCTTCATCCGCACCGCTTTTAGACACTCCCTCAGGATTGCCACCCGTTGCCTCCGCTAGACAACATCGGTTATTTCGGGAACCACTGCGAAGAGATCGCCCACGAGGCCGTAGTCGGCCACGCTGAAAATCGGTGCTTCTTCGTCCTTGTTGATCGCCACGATCACCCTCGAGTCCTTCATGCCGGCCAGATGCTGGATCGCGCCCGAGATGCCCACCGCGACGTACAACTGCGGCGCGACGATCTTGCTGGTTTAACCGACGTTGGAGCAGCAGTTTGAGCGCATCTTTGAAGCGGTTGAACTCCGATATGAACGCTCGGTGGCAACGGTTGCGGAGTGGGCTCAACGTAATCTGGATTGGAAAGCCGCCGAGCTACGGCGGCAAGAGGAAGAACGACAACGCAAAGAGGCTCAGCAGAGAGCAGAACAGGAGCGGCAGCGCAAGGAGAAACTCTTCGCGGAAGCTGAGAACTGGAGCAAAGCCGGTGTACTGCGTGCATACCTTGACATGCTGGACACAAGACTCGGAAACGGCGGGAAAGCGATGGAAGGCTACGCGAATTGGCGAAAATGGGCGCAGACAGTAATCGACGAACTTGACCGCAGCGCCTCCCGGGTCGAAGTGCAATCGCCTCACCCGAACACCGAGAGCGCTGGACGATGAGATCAAAACAAGCCACAGACAAACGTCTCATCCCACCTCTCCGACGACTCTGATGCATGCGCGCGAGCCAGCGTCCGAATTTCCAGCAGACTCAGATCAAGAAACACCAAAACACGGCGGCCGCTTCTCCACGAAAGCGCGCACGCCTTCCCTGGCGTCCGCGCTGCGAGCGCATGTCCGCAGCAGTTCGTGCTCGAGTTCGAGATGCGCCTTCAGGCTGCGCCCCAATGCATCGGTGCAAAGGCGCTTGATGCTGCCCAGCGAGCCGCTCGCCGACCTCGCAAGGCGCTGCACGAGATCCTCCGTCGCTCCGGCCAGTTCGGCATCGGGAAACAGCGCGTCGACCGCACCGGCCGCCAGGCATTGCGCCGCGCCAACCGGCTCACCCAGCATCAGCCATTGCTGCGCGCGCAGCTCCCCTACCCGGCGCGCGAGGAAATACGACGCCCCCACGTCCGGTGACAGGCCTATCGACACGTAGCCGGTGCGCAGCTTCATCGATTCGGTGGCCAGCACAAAGTCGCCGCACAACGCCAGGCCGATACCGGCGCCGCCGACCGACCCGCCAACCTGCGTCACGACCGGCATCGGCGCGGTCGTAAGTCGATGCAACGCAGGATGCAGGTGATCGAGAATATCGTCGACGAGCACATCGAGCGCGTCCCCGGCCGACGCGAATTCGTCGATATCGCCACCGGCACAGAATATGCGCCCCTCGGCCGACAACAGAACGACGTGCGGATTGGCGCTCAGCACTGCGTCGATCGCCTGGCACAGCGCACGGCTTGCGGCAAGCGATATCGAGTTCGCCCGATCCGGCCGATTCATGACGATTCGCCCGATCCGATCGGTCACGCCCCAGGAAATGCCTTCCAATGTTTCCATCATGCCTCCCTCATTCTGTCGCCGGAATATCATCGGCATTCGCCGGCAAGGAAAAAAAGCGCGGCGCCGCGGCCACGTCGATCGCGCCGCTTGCGTCGACTCGATAGATCCCGCGCGCAACGTTGTGCCGATGCTCCGCCGCCTCCGCCAGATCGAGCACGGGTGCAAAGCAAACGTCGGTGCCTTCGAGCAGCTCGCACCAGTGCGCGCGCGGACGGCTCGCGAACAACGCCGCGAACCGCGCTTTCAACGCCGGCCAGGCTTGAACATCGTATTGCGCGGCAGGATCGACGTCGTCGAGACCGATCTTGCTCAGCAATTGCGCATAGAACTGCGGCTCGATCGCGCCCACCGTAATGTGCTTGCCGTCCGCACAGGCATAGACGTCGTAGAACGGCGAGTCGTGAAACAGGCTCGGCCGCGCCCCGTCGATTTGACCGCCCGCCCGTATCCATTGCACGAGCGAACCAAGCATGGCCAGCACATCGACGATCGCGCCGTCCACGATGCGGCCTCGACCACTCGCTCTCGCATCGAGCAGCGCGCAGGCCATGCCGAACGCCAGTCCCAACGCGCCCGCCGCGTCGCCGACGACGGTCGGCGGCACGATGGGCACGCCCCCGTCCCGTGCAGAGAGCGAAAGCAGGCCGGTCAGCGCCACATAGTTGAGATCGTGCCCCGCTGCCTGCGACAGCGGGCCATGCTGCCCCCAGCCCGTCATGCGGCCGTACACGAGCGCCGGATTCACGGCAGCGCAATCGTCGGGACCGAGGCCGAGCGTTTCCATCACGCCGGGCCGGTTGCCCTCGATCAGCGCATCCGCTCCCGCGACGAGCGCAAGCGCCTGCGCCCGCTCAACCGGATGCTTGAGGTTCAGTTCGATCACCGTCTTGCCGCGCCGCAGCGGGTTCTCTGCGCTCGACATCCGGCTGGCCACCGCGTTCCCGCCCGGGCGAGCGATCACGGTGACCGACGCCCCCATATCCGCCAGCATGCGTGCGGCCAGCGGACCGGGGCCGATCCCCTCGAACTCGACCACGCGAATCCCGTCCAGAGGTTGCTTCATGACGCTATGCCTCGCGCGATCAATTCCTTCATGATCTCGTTCGCACCGCCGTAAATGCGCTGCACGCGCGCATCGGCATAAAAGCGGGCAATCGGATATTCGGTCATGTAGCCATACCCGCCGAACAACTGCAGGCATTCGTCCGTCACCTTGCATTGCTGCTCGGTGGCCCACGACTTCGCCATGTACGCAGCAGTGTTCTCGAGCCGGCCGTCGACGAGACGTTGCACGCAGTCGTTGACAAACGTACGCACCACATGCGCGAGCGTCGCGCACTCGGCCAGCTTGAAGCGTGTGTTCTGCAGATCGTAAAGCGACTGACCGAACGCCTTGCGCTGCTGCGTGTACTCCAGCGTCAATTCGACGACGCGCTCGATCACCGCCGCCGCCGGCACGGCGATCAGCATGCGCTCGTACGGAAGCTGGCTCATCAGTTGCGCAAAGCCTTTCCCCTCGGTGCCGCCCAGCAGGTTGCCGGCCGGCACGCGCGCGTTCTCGAAGAACAGTTCCGCGGTATCGGATGCATGCTGCCCGAGCTTTTCGAGCCGGCGCCCGACCTCGAACCCCGGCAGATTCTCCGGCTCGACCACGATCAGCGACACGCCGCGGCTGCCGGCTTCTCCCGTTCGCACCGCCACGACCAGCAGATTCGCCGTATAACCGCTCGTGATGAACGTCTTGGCGCCATCGAGCACGTAGTGCTCCCCCTCGCGCCGCGCCCGCATCCGCAGCGCCTGCAGGTCGGAGCCACAGCCCGGCTCCGTCAACGCAATGCCGGCGAACAGCTCGCCGCTTGCGAGTTTCGGCAACCAGCGCTGCTTCTGTTCCTCCGTGCCGTAATCGAGAATGTAGTGCGACGCGATCGAGTGCACCGCCACGCCGACGGGAAACTCGGCCCGAGCCAGTTCGTCCTGCACCACGCACTGGTACGCGAGGCTCGCGCCCGCTCCGCCGTAGGCTTCATCCATCTCGGGCAGCAGGAATCCCATGCGTCCGAACCCCGACCAGACTTCGCGCGGAATATAGCCCTGCCTGCGCCACTGCTCCAGATGCGGAGACAGCTCGCCCGCGATGTAGCGACGCACCTGCTCGCGAAATGCTTCGATATCCGAATCCATCCAGGGATGGCTGTGTGGCTGCGGTAGCATCTCGACTCCTCAGATACCGGTGAGGCCGCCGCTGCACAGCAGCGTCTGGCCGCTCACATAGTCGGATTCCGGCGTGCAGAACAGGTACACGGCGCCCGCGGCCTCTTCCGGCGTGCCCGCGCGCCCCAGCGGAATCCCCTTTTCCATCGCGGCGAGCAGGTCGGGGTTCACGCCCACCTTGATCTCGCGCCCGTCGATGTTGGCGGTCGACTCTCCCGCCGCGGCGCTCGTCAAACGCGTCTTGATGAGGCCGTACGCAACGCAGTTGACCGTCACGTTCAGGCGCCCCCACTCCTTCGCGAGCGTCTGCGTCATCCCGACGATGCCCGCCTTGCCCGCCGAATAGTTGACCTGCCCCGCGTTGCCGAACAACCCGGCAACCGACGAGATGTTGACGACCTTGCGCACGACCCGCTGCCCGGCCTCCGATTCGCTTTTCGACAACGCGCGGATCACCGGTTGCGCGGCGCGCAGGATCCGGAACGGC
The DNA here is from genome assembly GCF_905220245.1 of Paraburkholderia sp. J63. NCBI lineage: Bacteria > Pseudomonadati > Pseudomonadota > Betaproteobacteria > Burkholderiales > Burkholderiaceae > Paraburkholderia > Paraburkholderia sp. J63. Next base: position 137,239 of record NZ_CAJMZF010000020.1, read on the forward strand.
GCGGTCAGGTGGCAATCGATCATCGCGTACCACTGTTCATCCGTCATCTTCTGGATCACGTTGTCCCACGTGTAACCCGCGTTGTTGACGATGATGTCCAGTCCCTTGAACTGTTCGACCGCGGTGCCGATGAAACGCTCCGCGAAATCGGGCGACGTCACGTTGCCGATGCAGGCCACGGCTTCGCCGCCGGCCGCCTGGATCGACTGCACCGCTTCCCGCGCAGGCGCCTCGTCCAGGTCGTTGACGACGATACGGGCTCCTTCGCTGGCCAGCTTGAGCGCGATCGAATGACCGATGCCACGCCCCGATCCCGTTACCAGCGCGACTTTCCCTTCGAGTTTCCGGTTCATGAATGCTTTCTCCTTCGTTATCCTGAATCAGTGCAGTGCGACGAGCGCCTCGCCTGCGATTTTTGTCTGTCCGAACTGGTTGGTGCTCTGCACCTCGATGCGCACGCAGCGTTCTCCCGCAACCTCCAGTTTCTCGACGACACGGCCCGTGCAGTTGACGACGTTGCCGAGATGGGTGATGCCCTGGAAGCGCACGTTGAACGCGCGCAATTGCGACTGCGGCGCCCACCCGGTAATCAGCCGCCCGAGCCATGCCATGCCGAGCATGCCGTGCGCGAATACGTCCGGCATGCCCGCCCGGCGCGCGTAATCGAGGTCGATGTGAATGGGATGGTGGTCGCCGGACGCACCGGCGAACAGCGCAAGCATCTTGCGATCGACAGGCGGCAGCGTCAGCATGGGCAATGTGTCGCCGATCGCGACCGATTCAAAACTGGGATTCGTCATGGCGGCCCTTCAATTGCGCACGACCATCACCGATCGCATGTTCGCAACCGGATCGCCGTGCTGGTTGGTCACCCGGGATTCGATCTCGATGAATTCGAGCGCCCCGCCCTTCTTGTCGTAAATGTCCTTGATCCGCGAACTGACGACGACCGTATCGCCCGCCACGACCGGGCCCAGATACTCGAAACTCTCCTCGCCGTGCAGGATCTTCTGCGGCGGCACGCCGAGCGTTTCGAGCAGCCCGAACATGGCGCCCGAATCGAGTTCCGCGGCGAACAGGAACGTCGGCGGCGCCGGCAGGTCCGTGTAGCCGGCGGCACATGCGGCCGCTTCGTCGAGATAGACGGGATGGGTCTCCCCGATCGCCTTCGCGAAGAACTTCAGCCGGCCACGCTCGATCGGCAGCGTCGAGTCGCCGATGTGATGCCCGATCCACTTCTTGTCGATCATCTTCAAACCCTCTCGTATAACGTGACGACGCAGGCGCCGCCCAAACCCAGGTTGTGCTGCAGCGCCAGGCGCGCGCCGTCGACCTGCCGCGCGCCCGCATGGCCGCGCAATTGCTCGACGAGCTCCGTGCATTGCGCGAGGCCGGTCGCGCCGAGCGGGTGTCCTTTCGACAGCAGCCCGCCGGACGGATTGGTGACGACCTTGCCGCCGTACGTGTTGTCGCCGTCGACGACGAACTTCTCCGCGCCGCCTATCGGGCACAGGCCCAGCGCCTCGTAGGAGATCAACTCGTTGTGCGCGAAACAGTCGTGAAGCTCGACCACCGCGATGTCCTCGGGGCCAACGCCGGCCGCGTCGTACACCTGCTGCGCCGCGCTGCGCGTCATGCTGAAGCCGACCACTTCGCGCATATCCTTCGCGTCGAACGCCGATGGTGTGTCGGTCGTCATCGCCTGCGCCCGGATCCGTACGCTCGCGTCCAGCCCGTGCTTCTTCGCGAACGCTTCCGACACCAGCAGCGCCGCGGCAGCGCCGCAAGTCGGCGGGCACGCCATCAGCTTCGTCATGACGCCCGGCCAGATCGTCTGCGACGCCATCACGTCCTCTTCCGACACGACGGTCCGGAACAGGGCCAGCGGATTGTTCGCGGCATGGCGGCTCGCCTTCGCCCGGATCTTCGCAAAGGTCTCGACCTTCGTGCCGAACTCCTGCATGTGCGCAAGCCCCGCGCCGCCGAAATAGCGCAGCGCGAACGGAACGCCGGGTACGTCGATCAGTTCGGCGGTGACGTCGTCGAAGCGTTCGAAGGGGCTGGCCCGGTCGTTGAACACCGATCCGAGCGCACCGGGCATCATCTGCTCGAAACCGAATGCCAGCGCGCAATCGACGACCCCGCTCGCCACGGCCTGACGCGCAAGAAAGAGTGCGGTCGATCCCGTCGAACAGTTGTTGTTGACGTTGACGACGGGAATGCCCGTCATGCCGACTTCGTACAGGCCTCTTTGCCCGGCGGTCGAATCGCCGTACACATAGCCGGCATAGGCTTGCTGCACGTGGCGATATTCCACGCCCGCATCCGCCAGCGCGGCCAGGATGGCCCGGTTGGCCATGACCGGATACGGCTCGCTGGCCCCGGGCTTCGTGAACGGGATCATGCCGACGCCGGCAACAATCACGGATGAACTCATGCTATCTCCTCGATTTGAACAGGGACTCAATTCACGTTCCGCCCGTGACCGACCCAGAACGGCGCACGCAATTCTGTCTTCAGGATCTTGCCGGTACCGGACAGCGGCAATGCTTCGCGGAATTCGATGCTGCGGGGGCACTTGTAGCCGGCAATCAGCACCCTGGAATGCGCCATCAATGCCTCCGCGGTCGCTTCCATGCCCGGCTTCAGCACGACGACGGCGTGCACCGACTCCCCCCAGTCGCCGTTCGGTATCCCGATCACCGCGCACGTCGCGACTGCCGGATGCTGGGCAATCGCGTTCTCGACCTCGGCCGAATAGACGTTCTCGCCGCCGCTGATGATCATGTCCTTCTGCCGGTCGACGACGTAGATGAACCCGTCGTCGTCCATGTATCCGCCGTCTTCCGTATGCATCCATCCGTCTCTCAGCGCAGCGGCCGTCTGCTCGGGCTTGTTCCAGTAGCCAAGCATCACGTTCGGCCCGCGCACGACGATCTCGCCGACCGTGCCGCGCGGGACTTCGCTGCCATCCGGATCCACCACGCGCACTTCCGTGCAATAGCTGGCCCGTCCGCCCGAACGCAGCCGCCCGAGTTTGCGTGCGGCCGGTTCGTGGCACCAGGCAGGGTTCACCGTGGCAACGGGCGACAGTTCGGTCATCCCGTACGCCTGCACGAATTGAACGCCGGGCAACGCGGCCATCGCACGGTCGAGCACCGCCTCCGAGATGGGGGACGCGCCATAGACGATCATCTGCAGACTCTCGAGGTCGCGGGGATCGCGTATCGCAGGGTGATCGACCAGCATCTGGATCATCGTCGGCACGAGCAGCATGTGGGTCACGCGATCACGCTCGATTGCGTCCAGCACGAGTTCCGGCGAGAAGGTCTGGACAACCGAATGCGTGCTGCCTTCTATCCAGTGCGACATCGCAATGCCCATATCGGCGAGATGGAACATCGGCGCCGCGTGCAGATAGGTGTTGTCCGGCGCCGCAATTCCCTCCGCACGCAACGCCAGCCCCGAACTGATCAGATTCGTGTGGCTCAGCATGACGCCCTTCGGGAAACCCGTCGTGCCGCCCGTATAAAAGATTCCGGCCAGATCGTCGCCGCTGCGCGCCACGTCCTCGATGGGCTCCGTCGCCGCGATCAGCGCCTCGTAGTCGTGCATGCCTTCGGGCACCGCGCCGTCGCCGCAATAGACGATCTCGCGCAACGTCGTCGCCTTGCCGCACAGCGACTCCGCTAGCGCCCTGAACGTATCGTCGACGAACAGGATCGACGATCCCGAATCGTCGAGCGAGTAAAGGATCTCCGTTGCGGACCAGCGCGTGTTGCACGGATTGAGTACGCCGCCGCCCCACGGAACGGCCATCTGGAATTCCAGGTAGCGGTCGGAATTCTGGGCCAGGATCGCGATTCGATCGCCCGTCTGCATGCCCAATACCTGCAAGGCACCCGCGAGGCGTGCGACGCGTACTGCGAACTGGCGAAAGGTCGTCTGTTTCGTGCCGAAGCGAACCGCAATGCGATCGCCCTTCTGTTGCACGGCACGATGCAAAGCCTGGGTCAGGTACATAATTGTCTCCGTAACGTCCGCTTCAGCGCGGATCGATTGCTTTGTGCATGTCGTTCATGTTAGAAAAGTCGACCTTCGCGGGCAATTGCACATTGCCTCGCCGACATGACGAAACGCCTCAAACCAGCAGGTCCCGGGCCACGATGCTTGACGCTCCCATCACCATTCCTGTCGTCTTCGTGCATGGCATGCTTTCCGGACTCCGGCGGCGCGGCGAATCGTGCGACCGCTTTCTCGAGGCGGCCGATATCCCCACGTCCTTGCTGGACGATCCTGGCGCCCGTATTACTGCTGCCCAATATGTCGCGCTGTTCAAATCCGTGATCGATTTGCGCAAAGACGAATGCCTCGGCCTCCTGTCTCGCCCGCTGAAGCCGGGCAGCTTTGCGCTCGTCGTGCGTGCCGCCGCCACCGCTCCCGATCTGGAGGTCGCGATCCGGCGCCTCGCGAAGACGTTCCAGGTGCTGCAGGACGACGTGGTAATCGAAATGCCCCACCGAAATCGGCTCGTCGGCCTGGCATTGCGTTTTCAGAATCCCGACGACACGCCGATCTTTCTGCATGAACTGCTGCTGCGCGTCTTCTGGCAACTGGCCGCGTGGCTGGCCGGCGGCAAGCTCCCCCCCGCATCGTTCGACTTCGCTTTCGATGTCCCCGAACACGCCGCCCAATACAGTGCGATATTTCCGGCCTCTCACCATTTTCGGCAGTCGCGCACCACCCTGTGGTTCGACGAGACCTGGCTGAGCAGCCCGGTCCGGCGCGACAGGGCCGCCTTGCGGGAATTTCTCGCGGATGCGGAGTCTAGAATGGTGATACCTCAGCAGAGCTCGAACATCGTGAGTGCGCGAGTCTGCGCCTACCTGTCACGCACCCAGCCCGAATGGCCCGATCTGACTGTCGCGGCCAGCGCAATGAACATGTCCGTCGCGACCCTCCAGCGACGACTCGCGGTCGAGGGCACGTCCTTCCAGGCGCTCAAAGACGAGCTACGCCGCGATATCGCGATCATGCGCCTGAACACGACGAACACGACACTCGCGCAATTGGCGGAAGAACTCGGCTTCACCGACAGCGCCGCATTTCAACGCGCGTTCAAGCGCTGGGTAGGCAATGCGCCTGGTGCGTACCGTCGAAAAGACGCTTGACGGAACGTCCCCGGCCGGCCCCGCACGAAGCCGATCGCATCCGCCACCCAGCCCGCTTCGCCTAGAAGCTGTGGCGGATGCCGATATTGACGCCGGTTGTCGAGCCCGCCGGCCCATACAACGCACCGTTGAGAGAAAGCCCGGTGTTCATCTTGCCGTGATTGTTGACGAAGCCGACCTGCGCATAGATATCGGTTGCCTTCGACAGAAAATATTCGGTGCCGACGACAGCCAGAATGGAGTGATTGGCGGTGTCGTTTCCATCACTCGTATACCAGACGCCGGCGTCGGCATTCAGCCCCGGCGTCACGAGGTAACTGAAGCCACCGCTATAAACCCGGTTGTCGAACGATCCCGCCACCTTGTAGTTGACGAAGGAGGCCTTCAGCGTCAGCTTTCCGAATTCGTACGCGCCGCCGATCGTGCGGCCCGTGAATTCAACCGTGCTGGGCACCGGAATCGATGCCGCCGTTCCGCCGGCATTGCCGTCGTAGAGCGCGGCATCGACCGTCAACCCGCCGAGTGTGTACTTCAGGCGAGCGGCATATTGCCGGCCGGCCTGAAAGTCGCCCGCCTCGCCCCCGAGCGCCCACATCACGCTGCCCTGCAACCCCGCAATGACGGGGCTCGTATACGTCACCGCGTTGGGATTGAAAAGGCCCGTTGAAAGAACGCTGCCGACGTAGATGACGCCGCCGCTGCCGAAGTAGGATACGTTGCGCGCGTCGGTGTCGATGATCGACAGGACAAACGGCGAATATTGCAAGCCCGCCTGCACGGTGCCGAATCCGCCGGTCAGGCCAACCCAGGCCTGGCGCCCGAAGAAATTACCGTTCGAGTTGCCAAAGCCGCCGTTCGCCAGATCGATGCCGCTTTCCAGAGCGAAGATCGCCTTGATGCCTCCGCCAAGATCCTCGGTCCCCTTCAGCCCGAATCTCGATCCGGCCGAACCCCCGTCGATAAACGAAAATTGATGGCCGGCGCTCCCTCCCGTCGCGGGGTTCAATGTCCTGCTCGTGTACAACAGGCCGCCATCGACGACGCCATAAAGCGTGACACTGCTTTGCGCATGGGAAAGACCGGCCTGGCTGCCCAAAATTGCGCCTATTGCAACAATTTTCCAGACCGGCGTCCAGTTGCGTTTTTCTCGCATATCGCTTGTCTCCATCCTGAATATTAGTTTTACTAAGTAATTTCCTGTCTTTCACTTACATCGACCGGATACCCGGCCACCGTGCGGCAGCCTCCCTGCCGCATCGTGCATCGTTGCCCCCTGCAGGACCAACGTCGGTAGAGACGGAGAGGCAACCCGACGATCCACGATGCCATCATCCTAGAAACATTCAGCCGGCAGCGCGATTGCATAACGGACTATTACTGTTGCAGAATAGCTCACCCCCCCGGAATCACCGCAGCCGCCATCGCGCTCTCCCCTGCCGACCATGCTTTCCCAGCCGATTTCCGTCTCGATTGCGTTTGTGCGCGGCATGCTTTCGGCCCTCGAGGCAAAACATGTATCGTGCGACGATTGGTTGTGGGCGGCAGGCATCCCTCCCGCGCTGCTGGAAGAGAAAGACGCTCGCGTATCGGCGGAACAGTACGTTTTGCTGTTTCACCGCCTGATCGAGGAACTGGACGACGAGGGGCTCGGGTTCTTCTCGCAACCGCTGCGAAAGGGAACCTTCGCCATGCTCTTTCGCAGCATCCTGACCGCGGCCACACTCGATATCGCCATGCAGCGACTCTGCAAGGGATTCGAATTGCTCCAGCAAGACGTGCGCATGCACCTGGTCAGGCAAGACGGCCTGACCGGCTTATGCATCGTCATTCCGCCGGGTCTACAGCCGGGAACCCCGTTTTTGCCGGAAAGCCTGCTGCGTTCGTTCTTTCGCTTGCTCGACTGGTTGCAGGGCGGCCAACTCATGGTTGTCGGCTTCGACTTTGCCTATCCGAAACCCAGTCATGCCGGCGAATACGGCAAGCTATTTCCTGGAAAAGTGCGCTTCGACCAGCGCGCCTTCGCGATGTGGGTCAACAGCGCGGATCTGCGGGCTCCCATGTATCGCGACGATGCCGCACTGCGCCAATTTCTTGCCGAGTTCTACCGGCACATCGTCATACCGCGACGCAGCGCTCACCTGGTGCGGGAGCAGATCCGGGAATACCTTATTCGGGTAAGCCCGCTATGGCCCGATCTCCAGCGGACGGCCAAGGCTTTGGATAAGTCCGCTAGCACGCTTCGGCGGCAACTGGCCGACGAGGGAACGTCGTTCCAGATGGAAAAAGACACACTGCGCCGGGATCTGGCCATCGTGCGCCTCGTCAGCCCTGGCGTGCCACTTTCGGAGATCGCGAACGAATTGGGGTTTTCGGACTGCGCCGTGTTTCAGCGAGCCTTCAAATCGTGGACGGGAAGCGCTCCCGGGGCCTATCGGCAGCAGAGGCTGCGCTCCGGGCGTGTGGCCGGGCTGTGAGGGTCTCTGTCCATTGACCCACCCGTGAGCGCATTGGCGCACCCGCTCGCTGACGATCCGGCAACGTAATATGCCGGGACCGTCGACCACGCGCCACGCAGGTTGGCTTGGGTCGTCCCGCCTGACGGTGAAAGCGACCGGCTCGAGGCGCGCGGGCCGCCGCTACCTCAAGCCTGCCCCGACGTAATCTCCAGCTCGTCGAATCGCTTCCAGCGATAGACTGCAACCGAGCACAGCCAGCTCACGATAAACACGCTGACAATGACATAACCGATCAACCCGAAGTTGTCGTTCAGCTTGCCTATAGTGTCCCAGAACGGACCTGAAAGCTGGAACTGGTCTCCGAGCAGCCCGAGCCCTTCTATGCCGCCGACCACCAGCGCGACGACGACCGAAATCGACGTGATCGTGATGTTGTAATAGAGCTTGCGGACGGGCTTCACGAACGCCCAACCGTACGCGCCGAGCATAAGAATGCTGTCCGTCGTATCGATCAGCGTCATGCCAGCCGTGAACAGTATCGGAAAGACGAGTATTGACCAGATCGGCATGCCTTGGGCGGCGCTGGCAGCCGATATGCCGAGCAGGCCGACCTCGGTCGCCGTGTCAAAGCCGAGTCCAAACAGGAAGCCCAGGAAATACATGTGCCAGCTTCGAGTGACGAGTCCGTACAGCGGCCGGAAGATACGGGACAGAAATCCCCGGCTCGCGAGCAGCATGTCGAAGTCCTCTTCGACGTAGGGCTCACCGCGCCGCACGCGGTTGAATGCGGCAATGACGGCCTTCAGGATGAACAGGTTCATCAACGCGATCGCGAACAGGAAGAACGTCGATACCAGCGTGCCGATGACGCCACCGATGTCCTTGAATGCGTCCAAGCGGCTTTTCATGGCCAGCGCGGTAGCGGCGATGCCGATGGACGCCAGCACGACGATCGTCGAAT
>NZ_CAJMZF010000021.1:0-128193 GCF_905220245.1 Paraburkholderia sp. J63
CGCGGCGCAAACGTGAATGGATCGCAGGGTTCGTGCATGGGTGTCGGGCCCTGTTCGATGGGTCGGCGTTGTTGCGGTGCGTTCACGGTCGCATCGGGCAGGCGCGGTGTCAATGCGATCCGGCGTACGTTGGCCGTTCGGCTATGACGTTCGCGAGGGCCGTTCGGCGGCGCACGAAGCTGGCCGTTCGGCCGATGCCACGGGTGTGGCTTCCTGAGATAATCTGACAATCCAGACACTCAAAAGAAACCGCCCCAAGCATGGTCCGTCATACCGCCCGTCCTTCCGAAGAACCCACTGCGGCGCAGCGCGCGGCGTGGTTGCGCGCCGAACTCGAGCGCGCCAATCACGCGTACTACGTGCTCGACCAGCCGGAGCTGCCCGACGCGGAATACGACAAGCTGTTCCGCGAACTCCAGCAGATCGAGTCCGGGAATCCGGAGCTCGTCTCGCCCGATTCGCCCACGCAGCGCGTGGGCGGCGAGGCGGCGGCCGGCTTCGAGCCCGTGGTGCACGACGTGCCGATGCTCTCGCTGAATAACGGCTTCGCGGACGAAGACATCGTCGCGTTCGACAAGCGCGTGTCCGACGCGCTCCACAAGAGCGAGGGCAACCTGGTCGAGTACGCCTGCGAGCTCAAGTTCGATGGCCTCGCCATCTCGCTGCGCTACGTGGACGGCGTGTTCGTGCAGGCGTCCACGCGCGGCGACGGCACGACCGGCGAAAACGTCACGGAAAACGTGCGCACCATCCGTTCGCTGCCGTTGCGCCTGAAGGGCAAGCGCGTGCCGAAGGTGCTCCACGTGCGCGGTGAGGTGCTGATGTTCCGCCGCGACTTCGACCGCATGAACGAGCGGCAGCGCGAAGCGGGCCACAAGGAGTTTGCGAACCCGCGCAACGCGGCAGCGGGCAGCTTGCGCCAGCTCGATTCGAAGATCACCGCGCAGCGGCCGCTGTCGTTCTTCGCGTACGGCATCGGCGTGCTCGACGGCGAGCCCATGCCGGCCACGCACAGCGAACTGCTCGACTGGTACAAGGAAATGGGCCTGCCCGTGAACAGCGAGCGCGCAGTCGTGAAGGGCGCGCAGGGCCTGCTGGACTTCTTCCGCGCCGTGGGCGAGAAGCGCGACGCGTTGCCCTACGACATCGACGGCGTGGTCTACAAGGTCAACCGGCGCGACGAGCAGGAGGCGCTCGGCTTCGTCTCGCGCGCGCCGCGCTTCGCGCTCGCCCACAAGTTCCCGGCACAGGAGGCGCTCACGAAGGTCGTCGCCATCGACGTGCAGGTGGGCCGCACGGGCGCCATCACGCCGGTCGCGCGTCTCGAACCTGTGTTCGTGGGCGGCGCGACCGTCACGAACGCCACGCTGCACAACGAAGACGAAGTGCGCCGCAAGGACATCCGCATCGGCGACACGGTGATCGTGCGTCGCGCGGGCGACGTGATTCCCGAGGTGGTGAGCGCGCTCCTCGACCGCCGTCCGGCCGATGCCCGCGAGTTCGTGATGCCCACCGAGTGTCCCGTGTGCGGCTCCAGCATCGAGCGTTTGCCCGACGAGGCGATCGCGCGCTGCACCGGTGGCCTGTTCTGCCCGGCGCAGCGCAAGCAGGCGCTGTGGCACTTCGCGCAGCGCCGCGCGCTCGATATCGACGGTCTGGGCGAAAAGATCATCGACCAGCTCGTCGATCAGAATCTCGTGCGTACGCCGGCCGACCTCTTCAATCTCGGGTTCTCCACGCTGGCTGAGCTCGATCGCATGGCGGACAAATCGGCACAGAACCTGCTCGATTCGCTGGAAAAAGCCAAATCCACCACGCTCGCGCGCTTCATCTATGCGCTAGGGATCCGGCACGTCGGTGAATCCACGGCGAAGGATCTGGCGAAACATTTCGGCTCGCTCGACCCCATCATGGACGCCACCCTCGAACAACTGCTCGAAGTGAACGACGTCGGGCCGATCGTGGCCGAGTCGATTCATCAGTTCTTTGCGGAAGAACATAACCGCACCGTAATCGAGCAACTGCGCGCGCCGGGCAAGGTCAGATGGGCGGACGGTCCGCCCGCGCCGAAGGCGCCGGTGGGCGTGCTGGCGGGCAAGACGGTCGTGCTCACCGGCACGCTGCCCACGCTAAAGCGTGAAGAGGCGAAGGAGATGCTGGAGGCGGCCGGCGCGAAGGTGGCCGGCTCGGTGTCGAAGAAGACCGACTATGTGGTGGCGGGCGCCGACGCGGGCAGCAAGCTCGCGAAAGCCGAGGAACTCGGCGTGCCGGTGCTCGACGAAGAAGGGTTGCACAAGCTCCTGGAGGGGCACACGACATGATTCGCGAAATTCTCAGGATGGGCGATCCGCGCCTGCTCGGCATCGCCAGACCGGTCGACCATTTCGATACGCCCGAGCTGCACGAACTGATTGCCGACATGTTCGACACGATGCACGCGGCGAACGGGGCGGGGCTGGCCGCTCCGCAGATCGGCGTCGACCTGCAGGTCGTGATCTTCGGCTTCGAAAACAACGAGCGCTATCCCGAGGCGCCGGCGGTGCCGCAGACGGTGCTGATCAATCCGGTCATTCATCCGCTCTCGCACGACATGGAAGAGGGCTGGGAAGGCTGCCTTTCGGTGCCCGGCATGCGTGGCGCGGTGAGCCGCTATTCGATGCTGCGTTACGACGGCTTTGACCAGTACGGCAAGCCCATCGAGCGCGTGGCGGAAGGTTTTCACGCGCGCGTGGTCCAGCACGAATGCGACCATTTGATCGGCAAGCTGTACCCCATGCGTATCACCGACTTCTCGAAGTTCGGCTTCACCGACATCCTGTTCCCCGATCTCGACCCGAAGAGCGATGATTGAGAATGCCCGCGCCTGAAAGCAGGCGCGCATGAAAAAACGGGAGCCAGTGTGATCTGGCTCCCGTTTTTTGTTTCGGCTCGGCGCGCGATGTACGGGCTTCAGTGGTCTTTCAACAAGCTCAGAAGGCCTCGTCAGCCGACAGATAGCGCCATTGCCCTTGCGGCAGCGCGCCCAGCAGCACGCGGCCCATGCGCACGCGCTTGAGGCCCACGACCTTCAGCCCGACCAGTTCGCACATGCGGCGGATCTGGCGTTTCTTGCCTTCGCGCAGCACGAAACGCAGCTGTTCGCCGTTTTGCCAGCTCACCATGGCGGGCTTGAGCGGCACGTCGTCGAGCGAGAGGCCGTGGCGCAGCTTCGCGAGCAAGTCGGCCGGGAAGTGTTGGTCGACTTCCATCTCGATGTCGCCGTAGGTCACGCGCACGAGGTACTCCTTGTCGATATCGGAGCTCTCGCCGATCAACTGCTTTGCCACGCGGCCGTCCTGGGTCAGGACGAGCAGACCCGTCGAATCGATGTCGAGGCGGCCCGCCGGCGCGAGTGTGCGCAGGTGTTGCGCCGAGAAACGGATGCCCGAGCGGTCGCCGTCCCAATGATTGTCGGCCGTGACGAGCGTGGCCGCCGGCTCATAGCCGTCTTCGGCCTGACCCGAGACGTAGCCCACCGGCTTGTGCAGCAGGATGGTCACCTGGCGAGCCTGCGCGGCGAGCGCGGCGGGATCGACTTCGATGCGCTGCTCGGGCGTGACCTTCGCGCCCAGTGTGTCGACGACTTCGCCGTCCACGTAGACCCAGCCTTTCTCGATCCATTCGTCGGCCTCGCGGCGCGAGCACAGGCCCAGTTCCGACATGCGCTTGGAGAGGCGCAGGGCGTTGTCGCCTTCGACTTCCACGCGCGTTGCGCGCTGCGGCGCCTGGTCGCCGTCTTTCGCGAAGGGCTTCGGTGCGGGCTTGCGGGTCGGGGTGTCTTCCGTGCTGCGCCGCTCGCGCGGTGCGAACGACTCGCCGTCGTTGCGGCTGCGCGGACGCGAACCGGTGCTGTTGCGCTCGTTTGCGTTGCCCCACGATGATTTCACTGGGCGTGCGAAATCCCGCTCGCCGCGCGGTGCGGCTCCCGGTGCGCGTCGATCGGTCTGGAACGGGCGGCGTTCCTGGTTTTCGCCGCGTGGGCGGGCGGGGCGTTGGTCGTCGCCTTCGTCACGGCGGGGGAAGCGGCGTTCGCCACCTTCATCGCGAGCGCGGAAGGGGCGTCGATCATCGCCTTCATCACGCCGTGGGAAGCGGCGTTCGCCGCCTTCTTCACGCGCGCGGAAGGGGCGTCGGTCGTCGCCTTCGTCACGGCGGGGGAAACGGCGCTCACCACCTTCTTCGCGAGCGCGGAAAGGGCGTTGCTCGCCACCTTCATCGCGCCGTGGGAAGCGTCGCTCACCGCCTTCGTCGCGAGCACGGAACGGACGTCGGTCGTCGCCTTCGTCACGACGCGGGAAACGGCGCTCACCACCTTCTTCGCGAGCGCGGAAAGGGCGTTGCTCGCCACCTTCATCGCGCCGCGGGAAGCGTCGCTCACCGCCTTCGTCGCGAGCACGGAACGGACGTCGATCATCACCTTCGTCACGACGCGGGAAACGGCGCTCACCACCTTCTTCGCGAGCGCGGAAAGGGCGTTGCTCGCCACCTTCATCGCGCCGTGGGAACCGCCGCTCACCACCTTCCTCACGCGCACGGAACGGACGTCGCTCATCGCCTTCACGGCGCTCGCGCGAAAAACTGCGCTCGCCGCGCTGATCGCCCTCGGCGCGGCGTGCGGGCCGCGCATCGCGGTCCCACGGCTTGGTGGCGCGCGGTGCGTCGCCCGTATCGCGGCGGCGGCGCTCATCGCCGTAGCCGCCGCCTTCGCGCGGCGCGCGAGCGGGGCGGTTCGATGCGTCGCGCTCGCGCCCCATCGCCGGTTTCCCTGAGGGCGACTTGCCACCGGGCTTTGCCGCGGAGGGTCGCCCTTGACCGGGGCGCGCGTCGGCGGGCCGCCCCTCAGCCGGCCGCCCTTCGGCCGGGCGCACCGGCTTGCGGGCGGTCGTGCTGCCGCGGCGGACGGGGGCGCGTTCGGGCGTGGCCGGGCGCGGATGTTTGGCTGTCAGTTTGGCTCGCATGGTTCTACGTCTTTCGCTGTTGCTTTCACACTGCTATCGCGCGCAGCAGTTCGGTTTCGACGCGGATCTGCTGCCGGTTGTCGGAGAGCCCCGAGCCGTCGAGCAGAAACACGTCCTCCACGCGCTCGCCGAGCGTATTGATCCGCGCCGCCTGGACGCCGATGCGGTGCTCGGCCAGCACGCGCGCGATGGAATAAAGAAGGCCCGGCCGATCGTTCGCCGACACGGACAGGATGTAGTACTGGCCGCGCTCGTCGGCCCGCAGGTCGACGCGCGGCGTGACCGGGAAGGTGCGCGACAGGCGCGACAGACGCCCCTTCGAGGGCTCCGGCAGCGGGTTGCCGGACGTCCCGAGGCGCTGGGCGAGCTCCTGCTCGACCAGATTCGCGATATCGCGGTAATGCACGTCGCCCTCGGTATGGGCGACGATGAAATTGTCGAGTGCGTAGCCGTGACGCGTCGTGCTCACGCGCGCGTCGAGCACGGACAGGCCGCTGCGGTCGAAATAGGCGCACATCGTCGCGAACAGGTCCGGGCGGTCCTTCGCGTAGACGAGCACTTGCAGCGCCTCGCCGACTGGCGAAGGCCGCGCGCGCACGACGGGCGAGGGCGTCTCCACATGGCGGTAGAGCACGCGTGTCTGCCACGCGATATCGGCGGCATCATGGCGCAGGAAGTAGCCGACGTCGAGCTTGTCCCACAGCGCGCGGTGCGCATGCTCCGGCACGGTTTCGAGGCGCAGCAGCGCGAGCGCCAGCTCCTGGCGCGTCTTGAGTTCCGAGTGCGCGTCGGGCTCGGCGCCGCCTAGCACGGCGAGCGTCGAGCGGTAGAGGTCCTCGAGCAGCTTGCCTTTCCAGTTGTTCCAGACCTTGGGGCTCGTGCCGCGGATATCGGCGACGGTCAGCAGATAGAGCGCCGAAAGCCGCCGCTCCGTGCCCACCAGATCGGCGAATCGCTTCACCACTTCGGGGTCGCTCGTGTCCTGCTTCTGCGCGACCTGACTCATGGTCAGATGCTGCTGCACGAGCCAGACGATCAGGTCGGCGTCTTCGCCGGCGATGCCGTGTTCACGGCAAAAGCGCCGCGCGTCCGCCATGCCGAGCTGCGAATGGTCGCCGCCGCGGCCCTTGGCGATGTCGTGAAAGAGCGCCGCCACGTAAAGCACCCAGGGCCGCTCGAAATTGCCGATCAGCTGGCTGCAGAACGGGTACTCGTGCGCATGCTCGGCCACTGCGAAGCGGCGGATGTTGCGCAGCACCATCAGGATATGCTGGTCGACCGTGTAGACGTGATAGAGGTCGTGCTGCATCTGCCCGACGATGCGCCGGAAGTTCAGCAGATAGCGCCCCAGCACGCTCGTCTGGTTCATCAGCCGGATGGCGTGCGTGATGCCCGCGGGCTCCTTGAGGATCGCCATGAAGAGGCGCCGGTTTTCCGGGTCGCGGCGCCAGTGCTGGTCCATCTTCTCGCGCGCGTTGTAGAGCGCGCGCATCGTGCGCGCCGACAGGCCCTTCACGCCTGGCACTTGCTCGTAGAGCAAAAAGGCTTCGAGAATCGCGTGCGGTTCGCGCTCGAATACGTCGTCGGACACAATCTCGATCATGCCCTGTTTTTCGACGAAATGATTCGAGAGGGTGCGCGTGATGCCGCTCGTGCTCGGGAACAGTTGCGCCTCGATGTTCTGGATGAGGATGCTCGAAAGCTGCGTGACCGCTTTGGCGGCCCAATAGTAGCGGCGCATGAGCTGCTCGCTCGCGCGCCGCGCTGCGCTGGCCGAGTAGCCGAAGCTTTCGGCCACACTCGTCTGCAGGTCGAACACGAGGATGTCCTGGCGGCGCCCAGCGATCACGTGCAGGCGCGCGCGCAGCGTCTTCAGGAACGCCTCGTTGCGGCGCAGCTCGCGCGCCTCGCGCCCGGTAATGAGTCCGCGCTGGTCGAGCTCCTTCCAGCTGCTGCCGAATGCCGCGGCTTCCGTGATCCAAAGGATCAATTGAAGGTCGCGCAAGCCGCCGGGGCTTTCCTTGACGTTCGGCTCCAGCGAGTAGGGCGTGTCCTGAAAGCGCGCGTGGCGCTGGCGCATTTCCAGCACTTTCGCCTGGAAGAACGCGCGGGGGTCCATGGCGTCGCGGTAGCGCTGCGCGAAATCGCCGAACAGCGTCGGGCTGCCCGTGAGGCGGCGCGCTTCGAGCAGCGACGTGCGCACGGTCACATCGTTGGCGGCCTCTTCGAGGCATTGCGAGACGCTGCGCACGCTGCTGCCGATATCGAGCCCGAGGTCCCACGCAAGACCGATGAAGCGCTCGATGCGCGCTTCGAGCGGCGCGAGCGCTTCGTCGTCGGGGAGCAGCACGAGGATGTCGACGTCCGAGTACGGCGCGAGCTCGCCGCGTCCGAAGCCGCCCACGGCCACGAGCGCAAGCGAGGCCGGCAGCTCGCAGAGGCTCCAGGCTTGGCGCAGGGTGTCGTCGGTGGTGCGGGCCAGCGCGCGCATCAGCGAGTCGACGTTGGCCGCGCGCTTGAAGCGTTCGAGCAACTCGGCCTTGGCGGCCTTGTAGTCGGACTTCAGCGACGACGTATCGGGTGCGGCGACGGCGGGAACGCTCATGGGCTTCGGTGCGGTTGGCGCGATTGGAAGGGGCCCGGCCGCGCGCGCGGACTGCCGGGCGGCGGACCGTGCGGGCGCGGGATGATGCCGGTTGTTGCCTTGGTGGTGCCTGGATAGTGCCTGGGTCGTACCTGCTGGGCCATACCTGGTTGGTGCCAGTGTGGCGCCAGCCGATCCCGGTAATACCGATTTAATGCCGATTTTTGCCTGGCCGGCGCCCGGTTGCGGCTCGCCGCGGCGTCTTGCCGCGTGAATGCGTAACTGCGTAAGCGCGTGGCGAAGCAGTAAGCACTGCGTGTTGCGGCCGGCCGCGCAGCGCCTTGCAATCAATCAAATCAATCAGGCCGGATCAGGCCGCCGTGCCCGCCATCTGCGCGACGATAGCCGGCTTCGCCGGCGTGCCGGCCGAAACCGTCAGCACTTCGTAGCCGGTCTCGGTCACGAGCACCGTGTGCTCCCATTGCGCCGAGAGGCTGCGATCCTTGGTCTTGACCGTCCACTGGTCGGGCATGGTGCGGATATCGCGGCGGCCGGCGTTGATCATCGGCTCGACGGTGAAGATCATGCCCGGCAGCAACTCGACGCCGGTGCCGGCGCGGCCGTAGTGGAGCACCTGCGGCTCGTCGTGGAACACCGTGCCGATGCCGTGGCCGCAATATTCGCGCACGACGCTGTAGCCCTGCGATTCGGCGTAGCGCTGGATGGCATGGCCGATGTCGCCCAGATGGCCGCCCGGTCGCACCTGGTCGATGCCGAGCCACATACATTCATACGTGGTCTGCACGAGGCGCTTCGCCAGAATCGACCCCTCGCCGACGATGAACATGCGGCTCGTGTCGCCGAAGTAGCCTTCCTTGATGACGGTGATGTCGATATTGAGCGTGTCGCCGTTCTTCAGCGCCTTGTCGCCCGGAATACCGTGACAGATCACGTCGTTGACCGAGGTGCAGATGGCTTTCGGGTAGGGCGGATAGCCGGGCGGCTGATAATTGAGCGGCGCGGGCACCGTGCCCTGCACGTTGGTCATGTATTCGTGGCAAAGCCGGTCGAGTTCGCCCGTCGTCACGCCCGCCACGACGAACGGCGTAATGTAATCGAGCACCTCGCTCGCCAGCCGGCAGGCGACGCGCATTTGCGCGATGTCGTGTTCGTTCTTGATCGAAATGGCCATGGTGTGCGCCCGAAAATGCAGTCGAATATCAAATTATCGCACCTTATCCGCACGGTCGCAGGCTTTTGAGAAGCGGGGCGGGCGCTTGCGGCCAACTTGGGGCCAGACAGGCTTAAAGCCCGGGCGCACTCGCTCCGAGGGTAATAGCTGGCTTGAGTACGGTCAGTTTTACGTGCTATAATCTTCGGCTAAGTCGCTTCCTATGTTCTTTCGATTGCGAAAGTGCAGTGAGGGTGCAAGCGGCGATTATGCCTGCTGTCGCCGCGGGCAAAAAATAACGGCGGCAATTGAGCAGTAGTAAGTAGCAAAGTGAAATCGCGAGCCGGCGCACCCAGGGTGTCGGGCGCGCCAGTCCTGCAAGAGAGCGGGGCGGCGCACCGATACGGCAGCCGGCTTAAGACCCAACCCTAGCGGAGAATTGCAACATGGCAGTTACCATGCGTCAGATGCTGGAAGCCGGTGTCCACTTCGGTCACCAAACGCGCTTCTGGAACCCCAAGATGGCCCCATTCATCTTCGGTCATCGCAACAAGATTCACATCATCAACCTCGAAAAGACGCTGCCGATGTACAACGACGCACTGAAGTACGTGCGTCAACTGGCAGCGAACCGCGGCACGATCCTGTTCGTCGGCACGAAGCGTCAATCGCGCGACACGATCTCCGAAGAAGCAAACCGCGCTGGCATGCCGTTCGTGAACGCGCGCTGGCTCGGCGGCATGCTGACCAACTTCAAGACGCTGAAGGTTTCGATCAAGCGCCTGAAGGACATGGAAGCGGCCGTGGAAGCCGGTGAGCTCGAGAAGATGAGCAAGAAGGAAGCGCTCCTGTTCGAACGCGAAATCGCCAAGCTGCAAAAGTCGATCGGCGGCGTGAAGGACATGGGCGGCATTCCTGACGCAATCTTCGTGGTCGACGTCGGCTACCACAAGATTGCCGTGACGGAAGCCAACAAGCTGGGCATCCCCGTCATCGCCGTGGTCGACACGAACCACTCGCCGGAAGGCATCGACTACGTGATCCCGGGTAACGACGACGCCAGCAAGGCCGTCGCGCTCTACACGCAAGGCGTGGCGGACGCGATCCTCGAAGGCCGTGCAAGCGCGGTCAACGAAGTGGTTGCAGCCGTGCGTGGCAACGAAGGCGACGACGAGTTCGTCGAGGTCAATCCGGAGGCGTAAGCCGCCCCGTGTCCGGCAAGAAAAGGGGGCTTTCCATAGGCCCCTTTTTTTTAAGCCGTGGCGTTCGAAGCCGCATCATATTGGCGGCACCGTAGTCCTGTAGAAGCAGCTGTAAAAAAGCGTTTCAGCACGGCATTTACGGAAACGAATTCCTGCTG
Organism: Paraburkholderia sp. J63; assembly: GCF_905220245.1. Classification (NCBI taxonomy): domain Bacteria; kingdom Pseudomonadati; phylum Pseudomonadota; class Betaproteobacteria; order Burkholderiales; family Burkholderiaceae; genus Paraburkholderia; species Paraburkholderia sp. J63. Next base: position 10,113 of record NZ_CAJMZF010000021.1, read on the forward strand.
GCCGCATCGAACTATGCGGCCGGCGCGTACCAGACAGATTCAAGGAGCGAATGATGGCGGCAATTACCGCAAGCATGGTGGCAGAACTGCGCGCGAAGACCGATGCGCCGATGATGGAATGCAAGAAGGCGCTGACGGAAGCCGACGGCGACCTCGCGCGCGCTGAAGAACTGCTGCGCGTGAAGCTCGGCAACAAGGCCAGCAAGGCCGCTTCGCGCGTCACGGCCGAAGGCGTGATCTCGTCGTTCATCGGTGCCAACGCTGGCGCCGTGGTCGAGCTGAACTGCGAAACCGACTTCGTCGCGAAGAACGACGACTTCCTCGCATTCGCCAAGACGATCGCTGAACTCGTCGCCACGCAGAACCCGGCTGACGTCGCTGCCCTGTCGGCGCTGCCGCTGGAAGGCTCGACGGTCGACGCAGTGCGCCTCGCGCTGGTCGGCAAGATCGGCGAAAACCTCTCGATCCGCCGTTTCGCGCGCTTCGAAACCGCCAACAAGCTGGCTGCGTACCTGCACGGCACGCGCATCGGCGTGCTGGTCGAGTACACGGGCGCAGAAGAGCAAGTGGGCAAGGACGTCGCGATGCACATCGCCGCGATGAAACCGGTCTCGCTGTCGTCGGACGACGTGCCGGCCGAGCTGATCGCCAAGGAGCGCAGCATCGCCGAGCAGAAGGCCGCCGAATCGGGCAAGCCGGCTGAGATCGTCGCCAAGATGGTCGACGGCTCGGTGCAGAAGTACCTGAAGGAAGTCTCGCTGCTGAACCAGCCGTTCGTGAAGAACGACAAGCAGACGATCGAGCAGATGCTCAAGGCTGCTGGCACGACGGTGCAGAAGTTCGCCCTCTTCGTGGTGGGCGAAGGCATCGAGAAGCGCCAGGACGACTTCGCCGCCGAAGTGGCCGCGCAAGTCGCTGCTGCAAAGCAGCAATAAAGGCCGCGCAAGCCTTTCGCGTATTTTGAGTAGCAAGCAGCACCAAGTTTTACCGCAGTAAAAGCCTTACCGCAGTACCGTAGCAAGCCGCGGCGGAGTGATCCGCCGCGGTGGGCAGCGTAGCGACGCCCGATGTAGCGGCGCCTTGCGCGGCGGACCCCGCCGCGCCCCGTGGCGCAAATCTTCGCTATTCTGGCGGCGCTTGCCCCAAGCCGTATTTCACCCCTACAGTTTCAAGTTATTGCCCTTTGCGCGCGATCCTGGATACCTCCATGCCCACACCCGCCTATAAACGCGTCCTGCTCAAACTTTCCGGCGAAGCCCTCATGGGCGACGATGCCTTCGGCATCAACCGCGCCACGATCGAACGAATGGTGGCAGACGTGGCCGAGGTGGTGCGTCTGGGCACCCAGCTCGCAGTCGTGATCGGCGGCGGCAATATTTTCCGCGGTGTCGCGGGCGGCGCGGCCGGTATGGACCGCGCAACGGCCGACTACATGGGCATGCTCGCCACCATGATGAACGCGCTCGCGCTGCAGGACGCCATGCGTCACGCCGGCATCGAGGCGCGCGTGCAGTCGGCGCTGCGCATGGACCAGGTGGTCGAGCCGTACATTCGCCCGCGCGCGATTCGCCAGCTCGAAGAGGGCAAGGTCGTGATCTTCGCCGCAGGCACGGGCAACCCGTTCTTCACCACCGACACCGCCGCCGCGCTGCGTGGCGCGGAAGTGGGCGCGGAAGTCGTGCTCAAGGCCACCAAGGTCGACGGCGTCTACTCGGCGGATCCGAAGAAGGACCCCGCGGCCACGCGTTACTCGACGATCAGCTTCGACGAGGCAATTGGCCGCAACCTGCAGGTGATGGACGCGACGGCGTTCGCGCTGTGCCGCGACCAGAAGCTGCCCATCCGGGTTTTTTCCATCGTCAAGCCGGGTGCACTCAAGCGCATCATTCAAGGCGAAGACGAAGGCACGCTCGTCCACGTGTAAACTCTCGTCTCACGCGAGACACGAACGCGGGCCGCGCCGCCCCTTGAGCGCGCTGGCGGGCCCGTACCGTAATGAAGGTTCGGAGGTATCAAAATGGCTGTGGCTGACATCAAGAAGGGCGCTGAGCAGAAAATGCAGCGCTCGATCGACGCGTTCAAGAGCGACCTGGCGAAGATCCGCACGGGCCGCGCACACACGGGCCTGCTCGACCACATCCAGGTCGACTACTACGGCTCGCCGGTGCCCATCTCGCAGGTCGCGAACATGACGCTCGTCGACGCGCGCACGATCGGCGTTCAGGCGTGGGAAAAGAAGATGGTTCCGGTCATCGAAAAGGCCATCCGCGAGTCGGATCTCGGCCTGAACCCGGCGACGCACGGCGATCTGATCCGCGTGCCGATGCCCGCGCTGACCGAAGAGCGCCGCAAGGAGCTCACGAAGGTCGTCAAGAACGAAGGCGAAACAGCCAAGGTCGCCGTGCGCAACCTGCGCCGCGACGCCAACGAGCAGCTCAAGAAGCTCGTGAAGGACAAGGAAATCTCGGAAGACGACGAGCGCCGTGGCGGCGACGACGTCCAGAAGCTCACGGACCGCTTCGTGGCCGAGATCGACAAGCTCGTCCAGACCAAGGAAGCCGAGATCATGACGGTCTGAGGCCGTCAGGCTCTCAGTTCCGCCAGGGTTTGCTTTCCCTATTGTCCGCATCCGCAGTTTTAGTCCGACGGCCATGACCTATACCAGCTCAACCGTTCGCGTGCCCGACGTGGCGGCCGTGCCGCGCCACATCGCGATCATCATGGACGGCAATGGCCGTTGGGCGACTCAACGCCGCTTGCCGCGCGTCGCGGGCCATACGCGCGGCGTGGACGCCGTGCGCTCGGTCGTCGAGGCCTGCGTCGAGCGCGGCGTCGAATATCTCACGCTGTTCGCCTTCAGTTCGGAGAACTGGCGACGTCCGACCGACGAGGTGTCGTTCCTCATGCGTCTGTTCGTCACCGCGCTCGAACGCGAAGTGGCGCGCCTGCATGCGAACGGCATTCGCCTGCGCGTGGTCGGCGACCTGTCGATGTTCAACGAGCGCATCCAGGACCTGATCCGTCGCGCGGAAACCAAGACCGCGCGCAACACCCGCCTGACGCTCACGATCGCCGCGAACTACGGCGGCCGCTGGGACATCATGCAGGCCACGCGCAAGCTGGTCGAGGCCGCCGCGGCCGCGGGCGAACCGGTGCCGGTCACCGAGGACACCATCGGCCAGTATCTGGCCATGAGCTACGCGCCTGAGCCGGATCTCTTCATTCGCACGGGCGGCGAGCAGCGCGTGAGCAATTTCCTGCTCTGGCAGCTCGCTTACGCAGAATTTTATTTCACCGACACGTTCTGGCCGGACTTCAACGCCGAAGCGCTCAATCGCGCGATCGGCTCCTATACCGAACGTGAGCGCCGCTTCGGCCGCACGAGCGCCCAGCTCGAAAACCAATCCCAGAACGCCGACTCGCTTTCATGCTAAAGACCCGTGTCATCACGGCGATCGTCCTGCTGGCCGTCTTCCTGCCGGTCACGCTGTTCGCGCCGGTGGCCGCCTTTGGCGTGCTGATCCACCTCGTGGTGGTGTTCGCTGCGTGGGAGTGGGCGCGCCTGCTCAAGGCCGGCAAGGTGGGCTCGATCGTCTACGCGATACTGGCGGCGCTGGCCGTGTCGGCGAGCACGCGGTTCGACTCGGCGCATTCGCTGTATCAGGCCGCCGGCATCTTCTGGCTCGTCGCCGGCCCTTATGTGCTCCTGCGCAAGCCGACGCTCGCCGCGGGCGTCTGGCGCGCGTTCCTGCTAGTGGCCGGGCTGGTGATCTTCTGTGCCTGCTGGCACGCGCTCGTGGCGGCGCGTGCGGTGGGCGTCGCGTTCGTGCTCTCGCTGCTGCTGGTCGTCTGGCTCGCCGATATCGGCGCATACTTTGCGGGTAAGGCATTCGGAAAGCATAAGCTCGCGCCCGCGATCAGCCCCGGCAAGACCTGGGAAGGCGCCGTGGGCGGCTGGGTGGCCGTGATGGCCGTGTCCATCGCCGCGCTCGCGCTGCATGCGTTCGAGCCGACCCTGTATTCCGCGCTGGCAGCCCGTCTGGGTCTTGTCAGGGCGCTCTTCGTGTTGACCGTGCTGGTCGCGTTCAGCGTGATCGGCGACCTGTTCGAGTCGATGACGAAGCGCCAGGCCGGCGTAAAAGATTCGAGCGGCCTCCTGCCGGGCCACGGTGGCGTTCTCGACCGCATCGACGCATTGTTGCCGGTGCTTCCGCTTGCCATGCTCCTGCTGGGTTAGAGGCGCTCGACCAGAGAAATGAAAATGCAAAAACGACTCACTTTGCTCGGGTCCACGGGCTCGATCGGAGACAGCACGCTCGACGTGGTCGCGCGTCATCCGCAACGCTTCTCCGTCTACGCGCTCACCGCGCATCGCAACGGCGAGAAGCTCGTCGAACAATGTCTGCGCTTCGCGCCCGAAGTGGCCGTGGTCGGCGACGCCGAGACGGCCGCTGCGGTCGAGCGCAAGCTGCGCGCGGCCGGCTCGAAGACCATCGTGACCTACGGGCCGCAGGCGCTCGTCGAGGTCGCGAAGAGCGACGGCTGCGACACCGTGGTCGCGGCCATCGTGGGCGCGGCGGGCCTCGTGCCCACGCTCGCGGCGGCGCAGGCCGGCAAGCGCATCCTGCTCGCGAACAAGGAAGCGCTCGTGATGTCGGGCGACATCTTCATGGATGCGGTGCGCGAAAACGGCGCGGTGCTGCTGCCGGTGGACAGCGAGCACAACGCCGTGTTCCAGTGCCTGCCTTCGGAAGGCACGCAGCATGGCGGCGTGACGAAGATCATCCTGACCGCGTCGGGCGGCCCGTTCCGCACGCGGGAGCCTGCCACGCTCGTGGGCGTGACGCCCGACGAGGCCTGCAAGCATCCGAACTGGTCGATGGGTCGCAAGATCTCGGTCGACTCGGCCACGATGATGAACAAGGGGCTCGAGGTCATCGAGGCGCATTACCTGTTCGATCTGCCCGGCGAGCGTATCGACGTGCTGATCCATCCGCAGAGCGTGATCCATTCGATGGTTTCGTACGCGGACGGTTCGGTGCTCGCGCAACTGGGCAACCCGGACATGCGCACGCCGATCGCGCATGCGCTGGCGTTCCCGGAACGCCTGGATTCGGGCGTTGCCCAGCTCGACCTCGCCCAGGTGGCCACGCTCCAGTTCGAGCAGCCCGATTACGCGCGTTTCCCGTGCCTCGCGCTGGCCATGAAGGCGCTGGCCGAGGGCGGTGTGGCGAGCGCGACGCTCAACGCGGCCAACGAAATCGCGGTCGAGGCGTTCCTCAACCGCCGGATCGGCTTCATGGCGATCGCGCAGACGGTCGACGCCGTGCTCAACGCGCTGGACAATCGCAGCGCCGCGAGTCTCGAGGTCGTGCTCGAAGCCGACGCAGCCGCGCGCCGCGCGGCGCTCAAGATCATCGACAGCTTGCCGGTGCCGGCTTGATGCCTCGCTCGGGTTGCGCCTGGACGGCGTTCGGGCGGCTCGGGCAAGAGGTCATGAGGGTCTCGTCGCAGGCCCGTCGGCCCGCCCATGAGGCTGGCCCCGCACCGGCGCGCTGCTTCCAGTAGAGGAGGCGCATATGAATCTGCTCACCGAACTGGTGGCGTTTATCGTGGCGATCGGCGTACTCGTCGTCGTACACGAATATGGGCACTACAGCGTCGCGCGCTTGTGCGGCGTCAAGGTTTTGCGGTTTTCGATCGGCTTTGGCAAGCCGCTCGTGCATTGGGTCAGCAAAAAGAGCGGCACCGAATGGACGATTTCGGCGCTGCCGCTCGGCGGCTACGTCAAGATGCTCGACGAGCGGGAATCGCAAGAGAAAATTCCTTCGGCTGATCTGCCGAATGCCTTCAACCGGCAGTCGGTGGGCAAGCGCATTGCCATTGTCGCGGCCGGACCGATTGCCAATTTCATCCTCGCCATCGTGCTGCTCGCCGCGGTGTTCGCGAGCGGCGTGACCGAGCCGACCGCGATCGTGGCCGCGCCGCCGGCGCAAACGGCCGCCGCGCAGGCGGGTTTCCAGGGCGGCGAGACCATTCTCTCGGTGAGCGACGCCAACGGCAGCGACACCGAGCCCGTGCGCTCGTGGGCGGATCTGCGCTGGAAGCTGCTTTCGGCGGCCTTCGATCAGCATCGCGTCGTGCTTGTTGCGCGTGACGGCGGCGGCACCTACGACTTTCCGCTCGATCTCTCGCATCTCACCAGCAAGGATCTCGACGACGACTTCATGTCGAAGCTCGGCCTCGAGGTCGGCGGCAGCAAGCTGACGATCGCGGGCGTGGAGCCGGGCAGCGCCGCGCAGCAGGCGGGGCTGGAAAAGGGCGATCGTCTGCTGGCGATCGATGGCCGACCCGTTGACAGCGCAAGCACTTTCATCGGCTACGTGAAGGCCCATGCGGGCAAGCCCGTGCACTTGCAGATCGTGCGCGGCGGCGATGCGCAGAACGTGGCGCCTGGCGCGGCGCCCAGGACCGGACAACCGGCGCAGACGATCACGCTCGCGGTCACGCCGGCCGCACAGCGCGACGACGAAACGGGCGAGCAGGTGGGACGTATCGGCGCGGCGCTCGCGGCGCAGGCGCCCACGGTCGACGTGCGTTACGGCCCGATCGAGAGCATTCAGCTCGGTGCGTTGCGCACCTGGAATATCGCCTTCTACTCGCTGCGGATGTTCGGCCGCATGCTCACGGGCGAGGCGTCGCTGAAGAATCTGTCGGGCCCGGTGACGATTGCTGACTATGCGGGCAAGAGCGCAAGACTCGGTCCGTCTGCGTTCCTGTCGTTCCTCGCCCTTGTCAGCATTAGCCTTGGCGTACTCAACCTGCTCCCAATTCCGGTATTGGACGGGGGGCATCTGTTATATTATGCGGTTGAAGCCGTAACGGGCAAAGCCGTCTCGGACCGCTGGCAGCTCGTGCTGCAGCGCGCGGGACTTGCCTGCATCGTCGCGCTGTCGGCGATCGCGTTGTTCAACGATCTGGCTCGGTTAATCCATTTTTAAAGATGTCTGGCGGCGTCCGAGGGCGGGCCGCCTGATCTGATGCAGCTATACACACTGGGGAAGCACGTTGTTTAGACCTCATCGCTTGGTTCCAAAAACGGTTGCGGCCGCGGCGATCGCCGCACATGGCCTCGTCGCTCACGCAGCGACAACGCCTTTCGTGGTACAGGACATCCGCATCGAAGGACTGCAACGCGTCGAGCCGGGCACGGTGTTCGCGTACCTGCCGATCAAGCAGGGCGATACGTTCACCGACGACAAGGCCTCAGAGGCCATTCGCGCATTGTATGCGACGGGCTTCTTCAACGACGTGCGCATCGCAACCGAAGGCAGCGTCGTCGTCGTGCAGGTGCAGGAGCGCCCGGCGATCGGCACGATCGACTTCGCGGGCATCCACGAGTTCGACAAGGACAACCTCACGAAGGCGCTGCGCGCCGTCGGTCTCTCGCAAGGCCGCTACTACGACAAGGCGCTCGTCGACAAGGCCGAGCAGGAGCTCAAGCGCCAGTACCTCACGCGCGGCTTCTACGCGGCCGAGGTCACGACCACGGTCACGCCGATCGACCGTAATCGCGTGGGTCTGCTGTTCTCGGTGGTCGAAGGCCCGAGCGCGAAGATCCGCCAGATCAACTTCATCGGCAACAAGACCTATAGCACCGGCACGCTGCTCTCCGAGATGCAGCTCTCCACGCCGAACTGGTTCTCGTGGTACACCAAGAACGACCTGTACTCGAAGGAAAAGCTCACGGGCGACCTCGAGAACGTGCGCTCGTACTACCTGAATCACGGCTACCTCGAGTTCAACATCGACTCGACGCAGGTCTCGATTTCGCCCGACAAGAAGGACATGTACCTGACGATCGGGATCCACGAGGGCGAGCCGTACAAGATCTCGGGCATCCATCTGGCCGGCAATCTGCTCGACCGCGAGGCCGAGCTCAACAAGCTCATCAAGATCAAGCCGGGCGACCGCTTCTCGGCCGAGAAGCTGCAGGCCACGACCAAGGCCATCGTCGACAAGCTCGGCGAATACGGCTACGCGTTCGCGACCGTCAATGCGCTGCCGCAGATCAATCAGGCCGATCACACGGTCGACCTCACGCTGCAGGTCGATCCGAGCCGCCGCGTCTACGTGCGCCGCATCAACGTGATTGGCAACACGCGTACGCGCGATGAAGTCGTGCGCCGCGAAATGCGTCAGCTCGAAAGCTCGTGGTTCGATTCGAGCCGACTCGCGCTCTCGAAGGACCGTATCAACCGTCTCGGCTACTTCACCGACGTCGACGTGACCACGGTGCCCGTGGAAGGCACGGCCGACCAGGTGGACGTCAACGTCAAGGTGACCGAGAAGCCGACCGGCGCGATCACGCTGGGCGCGGGCTTCTCGTCGACGGACAAGGTGGTGCTCTCGGCGGGCGTCTCGCAGGACAACGTGTTCGGCTCGGGTACGAGCCTCTCGGTGAACGTGAACACCGCGAAGTCGTACCGCACGCTGGCCGTCACGCAGGTGGACCCGTACTTCACGGTGGACGGCATCAAGCGCATTACCGACGTCTACTATCGCACGTACCAGCCGCTGTACTACTCGACCGATTCGAGCTTCCGCATCATCACCGCGGGTGGCGACCTGAAGTTCGGCATTCCGTTCTCCGAAGTGGATACGGTGTTCTTCGGCATCGGCTTCGAGCAGGACCGCCTCGACGTCGACGCGTACACGCCGCAGAGCTATATCGACTACGTGAACGAGTTCGGCCGCGTGTCGAACAACGTGCCGCTCACCGTCGCGTGGTCGCGCGATGCGCGTGACAGCGCGCTGGTGCCGAGCCGCGGCTACTTCGCGCAGGCGAACGCCGAGTACGGCACGCCGCTCGGCTCGACGCCGTACATCAAGACCGACGTGCAGGCGCAGTACTATTACTCGTTCGCGCGCGGCTTCGTGCTGGGCCTGAACTTCCAGGCGGGCTACGGCAAGGGCCTCGACGGCAAGCCATACCCGATCTTCAAGAACTACTACGCGGGCGGTATCGGTTCGGTGCGTGGCTATGAACCGAGCTCGCTCGGTCCGCGCGACGCCAAGACGAACGACCCGATCGGCGGTTCGAAGATGGTGGTCGGCAATATCGAGCTCACGTTCCCGCTGCCGGGCACCGGCTACGACCGCACGCTGCGCGTCTTCACTTTCGTCGACGGTGGTAACGTCTGGGGCGACGAGGGCAACACGAGCACGGGTGCGAACGGCCTGCGCTACGCCTACGGTGTGGGTCTTGCATGGATTTCGCCGATCGGCCCGCTCAAGCTGAGTCTCGGCTTCCCGATCGTGAAGCACGAAGGCGACCAATACCAGAAGTTCCAGTTCCAGATCGGTACGGCCTTCTGACGAGGCACGCAGGAACAGGCATTTACAGAAACGAGAGGATAACTTTGCTAACGGGACTGTTTTCCAGACGGACGATCGGGGCCTTGACGCTAACGCTTGCGATGCTTGCTTTTGGCACGGGCGTCGCCCATGCGCAGGAAGCGAAGATCGCCGCGGTCAACTCCGACCGCATCCTGCGCGAATCCGCCCCCGCGAAGGCCGCGCAAACCAAGCTCGAAGCCGAGTTCGCGAAGCGCGACAAGGACCTGCAGGACATGGCGCAACGCCTGAAGTCGATGTCGGATGCGCTCGACAAGAATGGCCCGAGCATGTCGCCGGGCGATCGCGCGCAGAAGCAGCGCGATCTTTCGCAGCTCGACAGCGACTTCCAGCGCAAGCAGCGCGAATTTCGCGAAGATCTGAACCAGCGCCGCAACGAAGAACTCGCGGCGGTGCTGGACAAGGCGAACAAGGTGATCAAGCAGATCGCCGAGCAGCAGCACTACGATCTGATCGTGCAGGAAGCGGTGTACGTGAGCCCGCGCATCGACATCACCGACCAGGTCCTCAAGGCGCTCGCAGCGTCGAGCGGCACGGGCAGTAACACTGGCAGCAGCAATTAAGGCAGGAGCAGCACGCGCATGGCTTTTACGCTTGAGGACATCGCCGGGCGGTTCGGCGGCGAGGTGATCGGCGACCCGACGCAACGTGTCGGCTCGCTCGCGCCGCTCGACCAGGCCGGTCCGCAGCAGCTGGCGTTCCTCGCCAATCCGAAGTACCTGTCGCAGGTCGAGGCGACCCGTGCAGGCGCGGTCCTCATCAGCCCGGACGATCTCGAAAAGCTCGCTTCCCGCGAAGGCCGCAACTTCATCGTCACACCCAATCCGTATGCTTATTTCGCGCGCGTCGCGCAGGCGTTCATCGACCTCGCCGCGCCGAAGGTGCAGCCGGGCGTGCACCCGAGCGCGCACGTCGACGCGAAGGCGTCGGTTGCCGCGAGCGCGGTGATCGGCCCGAACGTCACGGTAGAGGCGGGCGCCACGATCGGCGAGCACGTGCGGCTCGACGCCAACGTGTTCATCGGGCGCGGCACCGAGGTGGGCGAGGGCGCGCACTTCTATCCGGGCGTGACGGTCTATCACGGCTGCAAGATCGGCGCGCGCGCCATCGTGCACGCCGGCGCCGTGATCGGCTCGGACGGCTTTGGCTTCGCGCCCGACTTCACGGGCGAGGGCGATGCGCGCGCGGGCAGCTGGGTCAAGATTCCGCAGGTGGGCGGCGTATTGATCGGGCCGGACGTCGAGATCGGGGCGAACACCACGATCGACCGTGGCGCGATGGCCGACACGATCATCGAAGAGTGCGTCAAGATCGACAACCTCGTGCAGATCGGCCACAACTGCAAGGTGGGCGCGTACACCGTGATCGCGGGCTGCGCCGGCATCGCGGGCAGCACCACGATCGGGCGTCATTGCATGATCGGCGGGGCGGTCGGCATTGCGGGGCACGTCACGCTCGGGGACTACGTGATCGTCACGGCGAAGTCCGGCGTGTCGAAGTCGCTGCCCAAGGCCGGCATCTACACGAGCGCGTTTCCCGCGGTCGATCACGCCGACTGGAACAAGAGCGCCGCGCTGCTGCGCAATATCGACAAGCTGCGCGATCGCATCAAGGCGCTCGAAGCCGCCGCCCAGAAGCCGCAAGGCGGCGCATAACAAGGGCAGGTTCGGGGGGCTCGGGGCGAAAGCGTTCGAGTCCGGGCCGCGCGCCCCGGTCTGCGTGAGCCGGGCTACATGCCCCGGTCTGCGAGACCCGGGGCAATCCGCATGCACGAAGTGCCTTGCGTGGCGCATACTGCGCGTCAGCGCGGGCCGCAGGGGTACCGCCGGAGCCGGGCTTCGGTATGCCGGGCACTTCAGGCATTGCATTCGACAGTCACACGCAATTCCTGCGTGAGCAGAAACACCATGAACATCGAAAAACTCAACTTCGACATCCACAAGATCCTCACGCTGCTTCCGCACCGTTATCCGTTCCTGATGGTGGACCGGGTCATCGATCTCGAGCCGCACAAGAGCATCAAGGCGTTGAAGAATGTGACGGTCAACGAGCCCTTTTTCACGGGCCATTTCCCGCAGCGCCCGGTCATGCCCGGCGTGATGATCCTCGAAGCGCTGGCGCAGACCGCCGCGCTGCTCACGTTTTCGGAAGAAGAGCAGGACTTCGAAAACACGCTGTATTACTTCGTCGGGATCGACGGCGCGCGCTTCAAGCGCGTGGTCGAGCCGGGCGATCAGCTCATCCTGAACGTGACGTTCGAGCGCTACATGCGCGGCATCTGGAAGTTCAAGGCACAAGCCGACGTGGACGGTGCCGTCGCCTGCGAGGCGGAACTCATGTGCACTGTCAAGAAAATGGACGCGGCGCAATAAGATGCGCCCCCGCGTGCCGCTGCGCGTCCTGGCCATAGCCGGGCGCCGCGGCGCGGCAACAGAATCGGAGAGCGAGGACGAATGAGCAGGATCCATCCCACTGCGGTCGTCGAGTCCGGCGCGCAAGTCGATGAATCGGCCGAGATCGGGCCGTATGCGGTGATCGGCGCCAACGTCACCATTGGCGCGCGCACCAAGGTCGGCTCGCACAGCGTGCTGGAAGGCCACACGACGATCGGCGAGGACAACTCGATTGGCCACTACGCGATCGTCGGCGGCCGTCCGCAGGACATGAAGTACAAGGGCGAGCCCACGAAGCTCGTGATCGGCAACCGCAATACCATCCGCGAGTTCACGTCGATTCATACTGGCACGGTGCAGGACACCGGCGTCACGATCGTCGGCGACGACAACTGGATCATGTCCTATGTGCACGTGGGACACGACTGCCGGCTCGGCAACAACGTGATCATGTCGAGCAACGCACAGCTCGCGGGCCACGTAATCGTCGACGATTACGCGATCGTCGGCGGCATGACGGGCGTGCATCAGTTTGTGCGCATCGGCGCGCACTCGATGGTGGGCGGCGCATCGGCGCTCGTGCAGGACGTGCCGCCGTTCGTGATCGCCGCGGGCAACAAGGCGGTGCCGCACGGCATCAACGTCGAAGGTCTGCGCCGCCGCGGCTTCTCGCCCGACGCGATCTCGGCGCTGCGCGCGGCCTACCGCGCGCTGTACAAGAACAACCTGTCGCTCGAAGAGGCGAAGGTGCAGCTCGCCGAGCTCGCGCAAGCGGGCGGCGACGGGGACGCGCACGTGAAGGCGCTGCTCGATTTCGTCGAGCAGTCGCAACGCGGCATCATCCGCTAACCGATGGCGCTGCAAACCCGTCCGCTGCGCCTCGCCATGGTCGCCGGCGAGCCGTCCGGCGACCTGCTCGCGGCGTCGCTGCTCAAGGGGCTGACCGGCCGGTTGCCCGATACTGCGCAGTACTACGGAATCGGCGGCCCGCGCATGCAGGCCGCCGGTTTCGACGCGCACTGGCCGATGGACAAGCTCACCGTGCGGGGCTACGTCGAGGCGCTCAGGCACATTCCCGAGATTCTGCGCATTCGCGGCGAACTCAAGCATCAATTGCTGGCCGATCCGCCCGACGTGTTCATCGGTGTGGACGCGCCCGATTTCAACTTCGGGCTCGAACATCCGCTGCGAGACGCCGGGATTCCCACCGTTCATTTCGTGTGTCCGTCGATCTGGGCGTGGCGCGGCGGCCGCATCAAGAAGATCCAGAAGGCCGTGGATCAAATGCTCTGCGTGTTCCCGTTCGAGCCCGCGATTCTCGATAAGGCCGGCGTGGCGGCGACCTACGTGGGTCATCCGCTCGCCGACGACATCCCGCTCGAGCCGGACGTGCCCGGCGCGCGCCGCGCGCTCGGCCTGCCCGAGAGCGGCCCGGTGATCGCGGTGCTGCCGGGCAGCCGCCGCTCCGAGATCAACCTGATCGGTCCGACGTTCTTCGACGCGATGCAGATCATGCAGCAGCGCGAGCCGGGCCTGCGCTTCGTGATGCCTGCGGCGACGCCGGCGATCCACGCACAGTTGCAGGAGCTCGCGAACCAGCACGAGGGCCTCGCGCTCACGATCATCGACGGTCAGTCGCAAGTGGCGATGACGGCCGCCGACGCGATCCTCGTGAAGAGCGGCACGGTCACGCTCGAGGCGGCGCTGCTCAAGAAGCCGATGGTCATCTCGTACAAGGTGCCCTGGCTCACGGGGCAGATCATGCGCCGCCAGGGCTATCTGCCGTACGTTGGCCTGCCGAACATTCTCGCGGGGCGCTTCGTGGTGCCCGAGATCCTCCAGCACTTCGCGACGCCCGAGGCGCTCGCGGACGCCACGCTCACGCAGTTGCACGACGAGGCGAACCGGCGCACGCTCACCGAAGTGTTCACGCAGATGCATCATGCGCTGCGCCAGAACACGGCGGAGCGCGCGGCGGAAGTGGTCGAGCGCGTCGTGCAGCGCCGCAGGGGGCAGGCATGAGCGAGGGTCCGATCAAGCGCGTTCGCGCGAAGGCGCCGGCGGCGAAGACCGCCGGTCAAGCCGCGCGGCAAGCTCTGGCCAAGGCGCCCTCGAAAGCGGCGGAAAAGCGCGCGTCGCGGCAGATGTGGGCCGAACAGGCCGGCCTGTTGTTCGAGTCGCCCGACGACATCATCTGCGGCGTGGACGAAGCCGGACGCGGACCGCTCGCGGGCCCGGTGACGGCCGCCGCCGTGATTCTCGATCCGGCGCGTCCGATCGCCGGCCTCGACGACTCCAAGGTGCTCACGGCGAAAGCGCGCGAAGCGCTCTACGAGCTCATCGTCGAGCGTTCGCTCGCATGGTGCGTGGCGTCAGCGAGCGTCGAGGAAATCGACACGCTCAACATCCTTCACGCGACCATGCTGGCGATGCGGCGCGCCGTGGAGGGCCTGGGCGTGACGCCCACGCTCGCCAAGATCGACGGCAACCGCTGCCCGGTCCTGCCCGTGCGCAGCGAGGCCGTGATCGGCGGCGACGCGCTGGTGCCCAGCATTTCCGCGGCGTCGATCATCGCGAAGGTCACGCGCGACCGCCTGCTGCTGGAGCTGCATGAGACGTTCCCCGTCTACGGCTTCGATGCGCACGCGGGCTATGGCACCGCGCAGCATCTGGCGGCGCTGCGCGCGCATGGCCCTTGCGTGCATCACCGGCGCTCGTTCGCACCGGTGCGCGACGCCTATGCGCTGCACGGCCTCGCGTTGCCGGGCGCGGCAACGGTGATCAGCGACGTCGCCGGTCTGGACGACGACGCTTTCGCGCCAGCCTGAGCCGGCAATGCCGCGGTTCACGCAAGCCGGCGCCGCCTCGTGCGGCGCCGTTTTCCTTTCCCTTCATCCTTTTTCAGATCGTCAGGCCCGCCCGTGAAAGCCATTACTTCGCGCGACAACCCGCTCTACAAGCGCCTGAAGGCGCTGGCCGGCTCGACGCATCAGCAGCGGCGCAGCCATCAGGCCTTGCTCGAAGGCTTCCACCTCGCGAGCGCGTGGCTCGACGGCGGCACGCAGCCCGAATACTGCATCGTGACCGAGGGCGCGCTCGCGCATGACGAGGCGCAGGCCATCGTCGCGCGCGTGGACGAGCGCCGTGTCGTCACGCTGCCCGATGCGCTGTTCGGCCAGCTCTCGAACGTCGTGCACGGCGTGGGCATGCTGCTGCTCGTGGACATGCCCGAGACGCATCTGCCGGCGCGCGTCGAATCGACCTGTCTCGTGCTCGACGGCCTGCAGGACGCGGGCAATGTCGGCTCGATCCTGCGCAGCGCGGCCGCCGCCGGGATCGACAAGGTGTTCTGCACGCCGGGAACCGCTTACGCGTGGTCGTCGAAGGTGCTGCGCTCGGCGATGGGCGCGCACTTCCTGCTGCAGGTCTTCGAGAACGTCGAGCCGCAAGCGCTGATCGACCTGCTCGGCGTGCCGGTCGTGATCACCGATTCGCATGGCGCGCAGGCCATCGACGAGAGCGACCTCACGGGTCAGCTGGCGTGGGTCTTCGGCAACGAAGGGGCGGGCGTCTCGCAGGTGTGGCGCGATACGGCGGCGCTGCGCGTGACGATTCCGCAGCCGGGCGGCATGGAATCGCTGAACGTGGCGGCGGCGGCGGCCATCTGCGTCTTCGAGCAATGCCGTCAGCAGCGCCACGCGCGCTGAGCGCCGCGCGAATTCTTTCGGATCGTGGCAACAAAAAGGCCTGCGCAATGCAGGCCTTTGTCGTTTCTACGCGAGACGATCTTCAGTACGCGGGCTTGTCGAGGCGGATTTCCTGCAGGATCGTCGTGGCGATTTCCTCGATGGACTTGTGCGTCGACGAGAGCCACTTGATGCCTTCGCGGCGCATCATCGCTTCGGCTTCATTCACTTCGTAGCGGCAGTTCTCCAGCGCCGCGTACTTGCTGCCGGGCCGCCGCTCGTTGCGGATTTCCGTGAGACGCTGCGGATCGATCGAGAGCCCGAAAATCTTCGAGCGATACGGCAGCAGCGAATTGGGCAGCTTGCCGCGCTCGAAGTCGTCGGGGATCAGCGGATAGTTGGCCGCCTTCACGCCGTATTGCATCGCCAGATAGAGGCTGGTCGGCGTCTTGCCGCTGCGCGAGACGCCCACGAGGATCACGTCGGCGTCGTTGAGATTACGGTTTGACTGGCCGTCGTCGTGCGCGAGCGAGAAGTTGATCGCTTCGATGCGGTTCTTGTATTCGTCGGTGTCGGCGTTCTGGTGGCCGCGGCCCATCGCGTGGCTCGACTTGAGCTCCAGTTCCTGCTCCAGCGGCTCCACGAAGGTCTGGAACATGTCGAGCACGAGCGCGTTCGAGCGCTTGACGATCTCGTTCGAATTGCTGTCCACGAGCGTCGTGAAGACGATGGGGCGGCGGCCTTCCTGCACCGCGGCCTCATTGATCTTTTCGGCGGTCGAGTAGGCCTTGTCCGTCGAATCGACGAACGGCACGCGCACGAGGCGGAATTTCTGGTCGAACTGAGAGAGGATCGAATGCGCGAACGTTTCGGCAGTGATCCCGGTACCGTCGGAGACGATGAATACGGTAGGCGGCATCGGTTGAGGCTGGTACGTGAGCGGGGCTTCGGCGAGCGCGCGAGGGGCCCGGGAGGCGCCCTGAGAGCGTTGTGGAACGATATCGAGGCGCGATTCTCGCCGACAGACACATTTTCGGGAGTCGGCACGGTAGAATAGCGGCAACCTGTTGGATAAGCAATTGCAGTGCAACCGCGCCCAACCGCTGCCCATCGTGGCTCAATCGGGCGTCAACCTGCAGCGATTTTGCATAACTTCGTGTAATCGCGCGCATCTTCGTGCTTTTCCTCATGCTGGATGCCGGCCCCCGGGCAGTGGCGATTGCTTTTCCAACAGGTTGCGCAAGACGCAAATCCGCTTCCAATGGGCGATCTGCGTTCGAGCCCACTTGCGCAATCGTGAATTTTTTTCACACTTAGGGGCTTGTATGACTAACACCGTTGCCAAGGATCAGGCGTATGTAGTGCCTTTCGAGCAGTTGCGGATGACCGATGTCGAGATCGTGGGCGGCAAGAACGCCTCGCTCGGCGAAATGATCAGCCAGTTGGCTGAGGCTGGCGTGCGGGTGCCCACGGGCTTCGCAACCACGGCGCTCGCCTTCCGCGACTTCCTCAAACACAACGACCTGACCGAACGGATCGCCGCTCGTCTGGAAACGCTCGACGTCGACGACGTCAAGGCGCTGGCCGAAGCGGGCAAGGAAATCCGTCAATGGATCGTCGACGCGCCGCTGCAGCCGAAGCTCGAAGCGGACATCCGCGCGGGCTTCGAGACGCTGCAGAACGGTTCGCCGGCTGAGCTCTCGTTTGCCGTGCGTTCGTCGGCGACGGCGGAAGACCTGCCCGACGCTTCGTTCGCGGGTCAGCAGGAGAGCTACCTGAACGTGGTGGGCGTCGAGGACGTGCTCGATCGCCTCAAGCACGTGTTCGCGTCGCTCTACAACGACCGCGCCATTTCCTACCGTGTCCACAAGGGCTTCACCCACGCCGAAGTCGCGCTGTCGGCTGGCGTGCAGCGCATGGTCCGCTCGGACCGTGGCGCCGCGGGCGTGATGTTCACGCTCGACACGGAATCGGGCTTCAAGGACGCCGTCTTCATCACGTCGAGCTACGGTCTCGGTGAAACGGTCGTGCAGGGCGCCGTGAATCCGGACGAGTTCTACGTCTTCAAGACCACGCTCGCGCAGGGCAAGGCCGCGATCATCCGCCGCTCGATTGGCTCGAAGCTCATCAAGATGGAATTCACGCAGCCGGGCGAGCCGGGCCGCGTGAAGACGGTCGACGTCTCGCACGAACAGCGCAACCGCTTCTCGATCACCGACGAAGACGTGATCGAGCTCGCGAAGTACGCCGTCATCATCGAGAAGCACTACCAGCGTCCGATGGACATCGAGTGGGGCAAGGACGGCCTCGACGGCAAGATCTTCATTCTCCAGGCGCGTCCGGAGACAGTGAAGAGCCAAGCCGCGGGCAAGGTCGAGCAGCGCTTCAAGCTCAAGGGCCAGTCGCAGGTGCTGGCGACGGGCCGCGCGATCGGCCAGAAGATCGGCGCGGGCCGCGTGAAGGTGATTCACGATCCGTCCGAAATGGAACGCGTGCAGCCGGGCGACGTGCTGGTCGCCGACATGACCGACCCGAACTGGGAGCCGGTGATGAAGCGCGCTTCGGCCATCGTCACGAACCGTGGCGGCCGGACCTGCCACGCGGCGATCATCGCGCGTGAACTCGGCGTGCCGGCCGTGGTGGGCTGCGGCGACGCAACCGACGTGCTGAAGGACGGCGCGCTCGTGACGGTATCGTGCGCCGAAGGCGACGAAGGCCGCATCTACGACGGTCTGCTCGAAACCGAAGTCAGCGAAGTGCAGCGCGGCGAACTGCCGTCGATTCCGGTCAAGATCATGATGAACGTCGGCAATCCGCAGCTTGCCTTCGACTTCTCGCAACTGCCGAACGCCGGTGTGGGCCTCGCGCGTCTCGAGTTCATCATCAACAACAACATCGGCGTGCACCCGAAGGCGATCCTCGAGTACCCGAACGTCGATGCGGACCTGAAGAAGGCGGTCGAAAGCGTCGCGCGCGGCCATGCGTCGCCGCGTGCGTTCTACGTCGACAAGCTCACGGAAGGCATCGCCACGATCGCGGCGGCGTTTTATCCGAAGACCGTCATCGTGCGTATGTCGGACTTCAAGTCGAACGAGTACAAGAAGCTGATCGGCGGCTCGCGCTACGAGCCGGATGAAGAGAACCCGATGCTGGGCTTCCGCGGCGCGTCGCGCTACATCGCCGACGACTTCGCGCAGGCGTTCGAAATGGAATGCCTCGCGCTCAAGCGAGTGCGTGAAGAGATGGGCCTCTCGAACGTCGAGATCATGGTGCCGTTCGTGCGTACGCTCAAGCAGGCGGAGCGCGTGGTCGGCCTGCTCGCGAAGTACGGTCTGAAGCGTGGCGAAAACGGCCTGCGCCTCATCATGATGTGCGAAGTGCCGTCGAACGCGATCCTCGCCGAAGAGTTCCTGCAGTACTTCGACGGCTTCTCGATCGGCTCGAACGACCTCACGCAGCTCACGCTCGGCCTCGACCGGGATTCGGGCATGGAGCTGCTTGCCGCCGACTTCGACGAACGCGATCCGGCCGTGAAGTTCATGTTGAAGCGTGCGATCGAAACCTGCCGCCGCCTGAACAAGTACGTCGGCATCTGCGGCCAGGGCCCGTCCGATCATCCGGATTTCGCCCAGTGGCTCGCCGAGGAAGGCATCGCCTCGATCTCGCTGAACCCCGACACGGTCGTCGAGACATGGCAGGCGCTCGCGAAGGCGCAGGCGAAGTAATGCCCGCCTGCTAATGTCACACTGAGCGTTCGCGCTCCCGCCGCGCGCGAAAGTTGAGGCCGCTTACGCTTCGCTTTCGCACGTTGCGGAAAACAGTGTCAGCTTCGTGCTATAACACCCCGGTCAAG
Source organism: Paraburkholderia sp. J63 (assembly GCF_905220245.1). NCBI lineage: Bacteria > Pseudomonadati > Pseudomonadota > Betaproteobacteria > Burkholderiales > Burkholderiaceae > Paraburkholderia > Paraburkholderia sp. J63. The sequence continues at coordinate 29,462 of NZ_CAJMZF010000021.1, forward strand.
CCGGGGTGTTTTACTTTGGGAGGTCGACGTGGGTCCGCATGGTTTGTTCTGGTGGATCGGCGCGGGTGTGCTGATCGTGGCCGAGCTGATGACCGGCACGTTCTATCTGCTGATGATCGCGCTCGGGTTTCTCGCGGGCGTGCTGTCGTTCGAGCTGGGCGCGCCGCTCGATGCGCAACTGGTGGTCGCCGCGCTCGTCGCGCTGGTGGCCGTGATCGCGTTGCGGCGCTCGCGGTTCGGGCGGCGCCGGCGCATGGTCGATGCCTCGACCGATCCGGGCGTGAATCTCGACATTGGCTCGACCGTCACCGTTGCCGCGTGGCATGAGGGGCGCGCACGCACGATGTATCGCGGCGCCGAATGGGACGTCGAGCTCGCGCCCGGCGAGCCTGAGGACGCTCATCTTTACGAAATCAAGGCGGTGCGGGGCAGTTGCCTCATTCTCGCGGCCCGGCGCGCGAGTGGCGCGGTCGCGGGCGCACACGGGGCGCACGAAGGGACGCGTCACGCGTAGCGAAGCCGAAGTCAAATCGAAGCAAAAAGGGGGAAGCGTATGCAAGTGCCTATCGTCGGGGTGATCCTGCTCGTGATCGTCATCGTGCTGATCTCGAAGACCATGAAGATCGTCCCGCAGCAGCATGCCTGGGTGCTCGAGCGGCTGGGCCGCTATCACGCCACGCTCACGCCGGGGCTCTCGATCGTGCTGCCGTTCGTCGACCGCGTGGCCTACAAGCACGTGCTCAAGGAGATTCCGCTCGACGTGCCGAGCCAGATCTGTATCACGCGCGACAACACGCAGCTTCAGGTGGACGGCGTGCTGTATTTCCAGGTGACCGACCCGATGAAGGCCTCGTACGGCTCGAGCAACTTCGTGTTCGCCATCACGCAGCTTTCGCAGACCACGCTGCGCTCGGTGATCGGCAAGCTCGAACTCGACAAGACCTTCGAGGAGCGCGATTTCATCAATCACAGCGTCGTTTCGGCGCTCGATGAGGCCGCCTCCAACTGGGGCGTGAAGGTGCTGCGCTACGAGATCAAGGACCTCACGCCGCCGAAGGAAATCCTCCACGCCATGCAGGCGCAGATCACGGCGGAGCGCGAGAAGCGCGCGCTGATCGCGGCCTCGGAAGGGCGCAAGCAGGAGCAGATCAACCTCGCGGCCGGCGCGCGCGAAGCTGCGATCCAGAAGTCGGAAGGCGAGAGGCAGGCGGCCATCAACCAGGCGCAGGGTCAGGCGGCGGCCATTCTGGCCGTGGCCGAGGCGAATGCGCAGGCCATCCAGAAGATCGGCAACTCGATCCAGGCGCAGGGCGGCATGGACGCCGTCAATCTCAAGGTGGCGGAGCAGTACGTGACCGCGTTCGGCAATCTCGCGAAGCAGGGCAATACGCTGATCGTGCCAGGCAACATGAGCGATCTGAGTTCGATGATCGCCTCGGCGCTCACCATCGTGAACCGTACGGGCATGAAGGAGACGCAGTTGAGCCGCGATACGACGAAGGGCGCCTGAGCGCGTTCACAGGCGGCGCGCACGAAAAGCGCACGAGAAAAAGGGCGGCTTCGGCCGCCCTTTGTCGTTTTTGCCACATGCCTCGCGCCGGGAGCGCGGATCTCAGGCGTGACGTATCTTTCGCCGTCCGGCGATCAGGTCGGGTTGCGCATCAGGCGCGCCTTCTCGCGCTGCCAGTCGCGCTGCTTCTCGGTTTCGCGCTTGTCGTGCAGCTTCTTGCCCTTGGCGAGGCCGATCTCGCATTTCACACGGCCGCCCTTGTAGTGGAAGTTCAGCGGCACGAGCGTGAACCCGCGCTGCTCGACCTTGCCGATCAGTTTGTCGATCTCTTCGCGGTGGAGCAGCAGCTTGCGGATGCGCGTGGGGTCCGGATGGATATGCGTCGAGGCTTCGGGCAGCGGGCTGATGTGCGTGCCGATCAGGTAAAGCTCGCCGTCCTTGATGATGACGTACGCTTCCTTGATATTGGCCCGTCCGGCGCGCATGGCCTTGACCTCCCACCCTTCGAGCACGAGCCCCGCCTCGTGGCGCTCTTCGATGAAGTAATCGAAGAAGGCTTTTCTGTTGTCGATGATGCTCATAGGAAAATGGGAAACGCCCAACTCGTTTAAAATTACGATTTTAGCAAAGCGGGCCACCGAAAGCCCGTGGCGCCTTCACCCTTGCCTCGCATTACGCAATTTATGGCGGATGTCCAGAAAACCGTATTGATTCGCCATTCGGCGGAGCAGATGTTCGACCTCGTCACCGACGTCGACGACTATCCCAACTTCCTGCCCTGGTGCGGCGGCGTCGAGGTTCGCCGCAAGGACGAGAACGGCATGGAGGCGAAAATCGATATCAACTTCAAGGGCATCAAGCAGCACTTCGCCACGCGCAACTCGCACAAGCGGCCCGAGCGCATCGACATGGAGTTCGCCGACGGCCCGTTCAAGAAGTTCACGGGCGCCTGGCGCTTCACGCCGCTGCGCGCCGATGCCTGCAAGATCGAGTTCTCGCTGCATTACGAGTTTTCAAACATCATTCTCGAAAAGATCATCGGCCCGGTGTTCCACCACATCGCGAACACTTTCGTCGACACCTTCGTGAAGCGCGCCGACCAGCGTTACGGCAAGAACAAACCATGAGCGCGAAACTGTCCATCGACGTCTGCTATGCGCTGCCTGACGCGCAGACGCTCATCGGCGTGGAACTGGCGCCGGGCGCGACGGTGCAGCAGGCCATCGACGCGAGCGGCATCCTCGCGCGCCATCCCGAGATCGATCTGACGAAACTGAAGGTGGGCGTCTACGGCAAGCTCAAGCCGCTCGACACCGTGCTCGCCGATCACGACCGCGTGGAGATCTACCGTCCGCTGGTGGTCGATCCCAAGCTCGCGCGCCAGCGGCGCGTCGACAAAACCCGCAAGGAAGGCTCGATAGAGGGCCGCAAGTGGCAGAACAAGGATTCGCGCTGAATCTGCGCTGAGTGCGCATTGAGGGCCGACTAAATCTGCTTGATCGGCCATTCGATGGAGGCGCGCCGCGCTCCCATTCTGTTCCCGTGGTTCTTCAACTCGCCGCGCGGCGCCGCTCCGTGCCGTTCTTGCGCGGCGGGGCATCCGTTTTCCCGACGTTCGTCCCAACACCCGCAATACTGGGCAGATTGCCTTCGGGCACGATGCCGTCGCCGTGCGCGGTGTCTTCGGGGCCGCCCGCGTGCTGGCGGACCGACCAGCTCACGCCCGCGACCAGCAGCACGATCGCCGCGACTTCGAGCATGCGCGGCAGGCGGTGGTCGTAGACGAAGGCGTAGAGCAGGGCGAACAGCGTCTCGAAGACGATCATCTGGCCCGAAAGCGTGAGCGGGAGGCGCTTGGAAGCCGCGTTCCAGAGGCCGTTGCCGAGCCACGACGCGCCAATGGCCAGCACGAGGTTCAGTTGCCAGAACGCGGCCCAGCGCCCGCCGCTCACGCTCTGCTGGACCGTCCCGACGGGCATGACGAGCACAGCGAGCCAGAGCAGGCCGCCGAGCACGCCCGTGACGACGCCCCACAGCACCGACCACTCGTTGCCGCCGAAATGCGCGTTGCGCTGCAGATAGCGCGCGTTCTCGACGGCATACCACGTCCAGCAGGCGAGCGCGCCGACCGCACAGCCAAGGCCGGCAATCTTCGTGAGCGTGCCCGTGTGATCGCCGGCGCTCGCCGTAAAGACATCGACATTGATGCACACGATGCCGGCGGCAATCATGGCGAGCGGCCAGGCCAGCTTCGAGAGCGCCACGGCTCCGTGATCGCCGCGTCCGAGCAGTGTGACCGTGACCGGCAGGACGCCGACGATCAGCGAGGCGGGCGCGATGCCCACGAGATGAATCGCGCTCGCGAGAAAGAGGTAGTAAAGCAGGTTGCCCACGAGGGCGAGTTTCACGAGCGCGATGAGATCGGCGCGCGTGATGCGCGGCCAGACGCGCCGCAGCATGGGCAGCAGCGCGGCGAGCGAGACGAGGCCGTACATCGCGTAGCGCCCGGCGCTCAGGAGCAGCGGTGAGAACTCCGGCAACTGTCGGGGCACCAGAAACACGGTTCCCCATAACGCCCCGGCGAGCACGCCGTACAACACACCACGCTGCATTTGCCTTGCCTCCGCAATTTCGATCTGGCCGTCCTGGCCGTACAAGATGGGAGGCAGCTTACCCGCGCGCGGTGCGGCCGTCTTGTTCAATTCTGCACGGTGCGATTTATGAGGCGCGGATGGCTGTCCGGAAATCGGGTCTGACGCGCCACTGATGTGCGGATGCACACGGCGCTCCCGGACGCGCGCCCAGGACCTCAACAAAATCCCGAAATCGGCGCTAAGCTACTGTTGATACTGATGATTTCCAGGGCACTATCCCGTATAATCTGCTTTTGCGCCTATAGGATTTGCCATGCGTCTGATCCAGAAAGCACTCACGTTCGATGACGTGCTCCTCGTTCCCGCCTTTTCCGACGTTCTCCCGCGCGACACCAGCCTGAAGACCCGGCTGACCCGCAATATCTCCCTGAACATTCCGCTCGTCTCGGCCGCGATGGACACCGTCACGGAAGGTCGCCTCGCCATTGCGATGGCGCAGCAGGGTGGCGTCGGCATCATCCACAAGAACCTCACGCCCGCCGAGCAGGCGCGCGAGGTCGCGAAGGTGAAGCGTTTCGAGTCGGGCGTAGTGCGCGATCCGATCACGATTCCGCCGCAGATGAAGGTCGCGGACGTGATCGCGCTCTCGCAGCAGCATGGCATCTCGGGTTTCCCGGTCGTTGAAGGCGCACAGCTCGTCGGTATCGTCACGAACCGCGACCTGCGCTTCGAAACGCGTCTGGACGAGCCGGTGCGCTCGATCATGACGCCGCGCGAGCGCCTCGTCACCGTCAAGGAAGGCACGCCGCTCGCCGAAGCCAAGTCGCTCATGCACAGCCACCGCCTCGAGCGCGTGCTGGTCGTCAACGACGCGTTCGAGCTGCGTGGCCTCATGACCGTCAAGGACATCACCAAGCAGACCGAGCACCCGGCCGCCTGTAAGGACGAGCATGGCAAGCTGCGCGCGGGCGCGGCCGTCGGCGTGGGCCCGGACAACGAAGAGCGCGTCGAGCTGCTGGCGCAGGCCGGCGTGGACGTGATCGTGGTCGACACGGCGCACGGCCACAGCAAGGGCGTGCTCGAGCGCGTCCGGTGGGTCAAGCAGAATTTCCCGCATGTCGAGGTGATCGGCGGCAATATCGCGACGGCCGACGCGGCGCGCGCGCTCGTCGAGTACGGCGCGGACGGGGTGAAGGTCGGCATCGGCCCGGGCTCGATCTGCACGACGCGTATCGTGGCCGGCGTGGGCGTGCCGCAGATCACCGCGATCTCCAATGTTTCGGAAGCGCTCAAGGGCACGGGCGTGCCGTGCATCGCCGACGGCGGTGTGCGCTACTCGGGCGACGTGTCGAAGGCGCTGGCAGCCGGCGCGAACGCCGTCATGATGGGCAGCATGTTCGCGGGTACGGAAGAGTCGCCGGGCGACGTGTTTCTGTTCCAGGGCCGCCAGTACAAGTCGTACCGCGGCATGGGCTCGGTCGGCGCGATGAAGGACGGCGCCGCGGACCGCTACTTCCAGGACAACTCGGCGAACATCGACAAGCTCGTGCCGGAAGGCATCGAAGGCCGCGTTGCCTACAAGGGTCCGATCAACGCCATCCTGTTCCAGCTGATCGGCGGCGTGCGCGCCTCGATGGGCTACTGCGGTTGCAGCACGATCGACGAACTGCATGCGAAGGCTGAGTTTGTGCAGATCACCGGTGCCGGCCTGAACGAATCGCACGTCCACGACGTGCAGATCACGAAGGAAGCGCCCAACTACCACGTGGACTAAATCACGATGAAGCCGCTGCTGCGCATAGTGCTGATTGTCGACGCGTTAACGTTGCTGGGTTTCGGCGTGCTGTTTCTGCTCACACCCTGGAACTCGCTCTACAACGCATTGCAACTGGTGCAGCCGCAGCCGGCGCTCATCGGACAGGCGTTCGGCGTGGTGCTGCTCGGCTTCGCCTGGATCGCGGCGCGCGCGGCGTTCGACGGTGGCTTGACCGCCATGGTCGGGCGCACGGTGGGGCACGTCAACTGGATCGCCGGCGTGCTGATGCTGGTCTGGCTGATCGGCCTGCATACGCCGCGGCTCACGGGCTTTGGCCAGTTGGTGGCCGGTGCGGTGGGCGCCTGGCTCATCATCGTCGGGCTGGGCGGCACACGGCTGGCCGGCGCGGTGAAGCGGCGCGAAAAGGTGCAGGCGGCCGAGGCCGCCGCGCAGGAGCGCGAAGCGCGCGCGGTGGCCAGGTCGAAGCGCGAAGAGCCGGTGGTGTACGCAAAGCCGGTTTTTGCCGACAGGCCGGTTGGGACCGGTGCGGCGGGCGCCGAGCCCGTGGTGCCGCCGCGGGCCGTGACGCCGGCATCGCCGGCCCCGGTGCCGCCTGTCGTGACACCGACGGTGACACCAGCAGTGACGCCAGTCACGCCGCGCACGGCAACCGAGGCGGAAGAGGCGCGCCTCGCCGCGCGAGACGAAGCGGCCGGTTCGCCGCGGCCGCCGGTGCGTGGCTGATCGCGCGAGCCGCCCCGGCACCGGCAACGTCAGCCGCTTTGCGCCTGAACTACGCGGTTTATTTCGCTGTCGGGCTCTGCTGCCGTCAAGCGCCACAGTTCCGATGAATTCATGCCGCGCGCCAGCTTCATCCAGCGCGCGGCTTTCTGTATCCGTTCTTTTTTAGGTCTCGTCCGCTGCCATGCACGACAAAATCCTGATTCTCGACTTCGGTTCGCAAGTCACCCAACTGATCGCGCGCCGCGTGCGCGAAGCCAACGTCTACTCCGAAATCCATCCGTACGACGTCGACGACGCCTTCATCCGCGAATTCGCGCCGAAGGGCGTCATCCTCTCGGGCGGCCCGAACTCGGTCACCGAAACCGACACCCCGCGTGCACCGCAAGCCGTGTTCGAGCTGGGCGTGCCGGTGCTCGGCATTTGCTACGGCATGCAGACGATGGCCGAGCAGCTCGGCGGCAAGGTGGACGGCGGCCATCTGCGCGAATTCGGCTATGCCGAAGTGCGCGCGCGCAATCACACGAGCTTCCTCGAAGGCATCGAGGATTTCCGCACGAGCGAAGGCCACGGCATGCTCAAGGTCTGGATGAGCCACGGCGACAAAGTCACCGACATGCCGCCCGGTTTCAAGTTGATGGCATCGACCGAATCGTGCCCGATCGCGGCGATGGCCGACGAGGCGCGCCACTTCTACGGCCTGCAATGGCACCCGGAAGTCACGCACACGGTGCAAGGCCGCGCGATGCTCGAGCGCTTCGTGCTCGGCATCTGCGGCGCGAAGGCCGACTGGGAAATGGGCCACTATATCGACGAAGCCGTTGAGGCGATTCGCAAGCAGGTGGGCAACGAGCACGTCATTCTCGGCCTCTCGGGCGGCGTGGATTCGTCGGTGGCGGCGGCGCTGCTGCACCGCGCGATCGGCGACCAGCTGACCTGCGTGTTCGTCGATCACGGTCTCTTGCGCCTGAACGAAGCCGAGCAAGTGATGTCGATGTTCGCCGACAACCTCGGCGTGAACGTGGTTCACGTCGATGCGAGCGAGGCGTTCCTCTCGAAGCTTGCTGGCGTGGCCGATCCGGAAGCGAAGCGCAAGATCATCGGCGCGGAATTCGTCGAGGTGTTCCAGGCCGAAGCAGGCAAGCTCACCGACGCGAAGTGGCTCGCGCAGGGCACGATCTATCCGGACGTGATCGAGTCGGCGGGCAAGGGCAAGAAGGGCGCGCATACGATCAAGAGCCACCACAACGTGGGCGGCCTGCCGGAGACGCTGAACCTCAAGCTGCTCGAGCCGTTGCGCGAGTTGTTCAAGGACGAAGTGCGCGAACTGGGCGTGAAGCTCGGCCTGCCGCACGATATGGTGTATCGCCATCCGTTCCCGGGCCCGGGTCTGGGCGTGCGCATTCTGGGCGAAGTGAAGCGCGATTTCGCGGACCTGCTGCGCCGCGCCGATGCGATCTTCATCGAGACGCTGCGTAACACGATCGACGAGGAAACGGGCAAGTCGTGGTATGAGCTGACGAGCCAGGCGTTCGCGGTGTTCCTGCCCGTGAAGAGCGTGGGCGTGATGGGCGATGGCCGCACTTATGAGTATGTGGTCGCGCTGCGCGCGGTGCAGACGCTCGACTTCATGACTGCGCATTGGGCGCATCTGCCGCATGAGTTGCTGGGGCATGTGTCGAATCGCATTATTAATGAAGTGCGCGGGATTAATCGGGTGGTGTATGACATTAGTGGGAAGCCGCCGGCGACGATTGAGTGGGAGTAATTTAGGATCCTCTGCAGTGGTCTGCAGAGGTCCGGCGATTCCCTGGTTTCCCACACAAAAACAAGGGTTTATCGACTATTTTGGTCCGCTGCCGTCCGTCGGCAGCGCTACGTCGCCGACGGCATGAGCGACGGTATAGCATCTTTCTCTGCAGACGATCCATTTTGATACCGTCACGGCGCGTGACGGTATCAAACACGGTATCAGTTCACGGAGTATTGAATGCTTACGGACCTCGAATTGCGGGCGCTCAAGCCGACCGGCAGGATATACAAGGTCGCTGACCAGCGCGGCCTGTACGTGGCGGTTACCTCGTCCGGAACGGTGAGTTTCCGCTTCGACTATCGTCTGAATGGTCGCCGGGAGACCCTGGTCATTGGCCGCTACGATCCCGGGCTGCCAGCACGCGGCGCGCGCGCTGCCGACGAACTTTCCTTTGGCATGTCGGTGCGTCTTGCGGAAGCAAGGATGCTCCTTGAACGTGCTCGTCGGGACGTTGAACGGGGCGTCAGTCCGTCGAGAAGCAAGGTTGAAAAGCGTGTGGAAGCGGCCGAATCGATGACGTTCGGGAAGTGGGCCGAAAAATACTTCGCGGAAGCCACGCTCGCGGAGTCGACCCGCGCGATGAGGAAGTCTGTCTACGATCGGAATCTTGCAGCGGAGTTCGGGCGGCTGAAGCTCGAAGAAATCACACCTTCAAGACTCCTAATGAGGTGTGAGAAGATCAAGGAGCGGGGTGCGGCTGCACCCGCTGTTCAGGCACGCGACATCGTTCTGCAGGTCTACCGTTTTGTGCAGGCAAGAGGGCTGAAGGTACTCAACCCCGCGGAAGACATCCGGCCCTCTGCCATCGCTACTTTCAAACCGCGGGACCGGGCACTGACACCGTCAGAAATTCACGTGTTTTTCAAGGCACTGGAGCGGACGCCTACGTTGCCTACGCTGCGGCTGGCTATCAGATTCTTGCTGCTCACAATGGTACGCAAGTCGGAATTTATCCTCGCAACATGGGAGGAGATCGACTTCAATGCGGCACTCTGGACGATTCCGAAAGACCGGATGAAGGCCGGTCGTGCACACCATGTCTATCTGAGCCAGCAAGCCCTGGATATCCTGGTCGCTTTTAAGACGTGCTTCGGCGCAAGCTCGTACCTGCATCCTGGTCGTTACGAGACGGAGCTGCCGATCAGTGCCGCCACCCTGAATCGCGTGATTGACGCTGCTGTCAAGATCGCTCGTGACAGCGTGGAGGATTTTGAAGCCTTCACGGTACATGACCTGCGAAGAACGGCCAGCACGCACTTGCATGAAGCCGGGTTCAACAGCGACTGGATAGAAAAATGTCTGGCGCACGAACAGCGCGGGGTGAGAGCGGTGTACAACAAGGCTGAATATGCCGATCAGCGGAGGACGATGCTGCAGGCGTGGGCGGATACGCTTGATGGGTGGATAGCAAACGATCCTGCGACGGATAGCGCTGCTAACTTAAGATCTACCCCAGGTGCTGTGAGTTCGATTGCGTAGAGGCTTGTGCATAAATTTAAGGTAACCTGCAGGGCTTTGCTCGCTGGCGGGGAGCGTATCAGTGTTTCGGAGCAAGTTCGAAAATCGGCCATCGGGCTCACAAGTTGCCAGTATTGCTGGTGCTCTGCTCGACTGGTACCGTTGCCACAGGGTGTCGGTGCCGGCCCCAAGCAGCCGGACAGTTCGCGGCGGTTATAAAACTGCCGCCGGCCGAACACTTCCCTGCTGAGGGTCCAGGCGCTGTCGGCACCGATACCCGCGAGCAGCGCCATCACGCGTTGCGCACCGCTGCGATCCCCGTCGTTCCTGGGGTTCCGGTCCCGATCCCTTCGCTGACGTTTCGGATACTGAAGTCCTACCGATGCTCGTGAACGCGCCGCAACTTCAGCTGTACAACTGCGGCCCCTAAACCGCGGCTTCACCGCCATTAAAAAGGTATGGTCTGGTCCTGTATGTAGGAACCGTATGAGCGGCGAAATCGATCAACGCGTCCAGCACGCACTGGGCCGCGTTGCTCGGCGGGTATTGCTCCGCAGTCACGATGTACTCGGACAGACGCGTGCGGACGCTGACGTCGAGCGGGCGCACGAGCGCGCCGTCGCGCAGCAATTCCGTCACCCCGTACGACCACGCGAGCGCCACGCCCTTGCCGGCGCACGCAGCGCGATAGGCAAGGTCGAAGTTGTTCACGCGGATCGAACTGCGATGTGGCTGCGGCGTGACGCCCGCGAGAGCGAACCAGTCGTCCCACGTGCTGCAAACGGAGAGGCCTGCTTCGACGTCGATCAGCACTTCGTCGAGCAGGTCGTCAGCGCGCGAGATCGGCCGCGACTCGAGGTACTCAGGGCTGCAGACTGGAAAGATTTCTTCGTCGAACAGCTTGTATTTGACGAGCCCGGGCCAGTGACCGTCGCCGTAGCGGATCGCGAGATCAACCGCTTCGCGGCGCGGGTCGAGCGGCTGGTCGCTTGCCAGCACGCGGATCTCGATGTCGGGGTGCAGCTCGCGAAAACCGATCAGCGCCGGCATCAGCCAGAAGCTCGACATCGCGACGCTCGCCGCGATCGTCACACTCGACGATTCGAGGTTTTCGATCAGCGCGACCGCGCGCCGGATCGACATCAGGCTCTGCGCGATCGCCTGCTGGAAGATGACGCCGGCCTTGGTCAGATCGATCTCGCGATGGCGCCGGTTGAAGAGCGGCACACCGATGCGCTCTTCCAGCACCTGGATTTGCCGGCTTACCGCACCCTGCGACAGATGCAGTTCTTCCGCCGCCTTCGTGAAGCTCATCAGCCGGGCGGAGACCTCGAATGCCGCGATCGTGTTGAGCGGCGGCAGCCGCTTTTTCGACTTTTGCATGGCCATGACGCCCTCGCTTCAGGATGGTTGACCCCAAGCAGCAGACGACGCGTGATGCCTCGCGCCCGGCCGCCGGTTCGATTGCAAAAATGCTAGCCAAAAAGAAATGCCGGACCACTAGGGGATAGTCCCTAGTGGCTTGCCGTAGCGATCCAAAGCAAGCCCCACCAGCCTTTGACGAAAGCCTTGCCGGATGGGCTCTCGCGCTGCCGGCGCAGTTTTGCATGAAAATTCGCATGCAATGCCACAGAAATTGTGGCTTGTCGCGCCCTTTATGTCGGCATGAAATCTATCCCAGCGGTCCGCCGGAACCGCTGCGCCGCGCGAAGCGGCGGTGCGCCACGACAGATGCACGGAACCTCCCATGTTTGACGACACGAAGCTCAACGCATTGCTCGCCGCCTGTGTGCCAGGCCGCCCGTTGCCGCAGGCCTTCTACAAGGACGAAGACCTTTTCGCCGCGGACATGGCGCTGATCTGGGAGCGGCAGTGGCTATTCGCCGGGCTATCCTGCGAGATCAGGCGGCCGGGCGACTGGTTCACGGTGGCGATCGGGGAGACCTCGGTTCTCGTGATCCGCGACCGCGACGACACTATCCGCGCGTTCTTTAATACCTGTCGCCATCGCGGCTCGCGCGTCTGTGCGGGCGAGCGCGGCACCGCGCGCCGGCTGACCTGCCCTTATCACCAGTGGACCTACGGTCTCGACGGCAAGCTGATGTTCGCCCGCAATATGGGCGAGACGTTCGATCCGTCGAAGTACGGGTTGAAGCCCGTCGCGTGCGAAGTCGTCGCCGGCTATATCTTCATCAGTCTCGCGCGGGAGCCGCTGGACTTCTCCGCGTTCAGCGCGCGGGTCACGCCGTACCTCGCGCCGCACGGGCTCGAGCACGCGAAAATTGCGTTCGAATCGACGATCGTCGAGAAGGGGAACTGGAAACTCGTGCTCGAAAACAACCGCGAGTGCTACCACTGCGCAGCCAACCATCCGGAACTGCTGCGCACCATTTCCGAGTACGACGGCCCGACTGATCCGCGCTACGGCAGCGACGGCGTCGTGTTCGCCGCGAAGACCGCGCGCGACGAGGCGCGCTGGGCGGCCGCCGGCCTGCCGTATGCGCCGGTCGAGGAAGCGCCCGAGTACCGCCTCGTGCGGGCCGCGATGGAACGAGGCGTGTCGTTCACGATGTCGGGCGAAGCGGCCAGCCGGCGCGTGATGGGGACGCTGCCGGAGCAGGACGTCGGTTCGCTGCGGCTGCTGCGCTTTCCGAACACGTGGAATCACGCGCTCGGCGACCACGCGGTCGCGTTCCGTCTGCTGCCGCTCGGCCCGCGCGAGACCCAGGTCACGACGCGCTGGCTCGTTCACGAAGAAGCGGTCGAAGGCGTCGACTACGACCTCGACACGCTGACCGAAGTCTGGAAAGCGACCAACGCGCAGGATCAGCGGCTCGTCGAAACCAACCAGCTCGGCATCAATTCGCTCGGTTACGAGCCGGGAGAGTATTCGCCGCTCGTCGAAAGTGGCGTGATGGCGTTCATCGCGTGGTATCTCGATGCGATGCGCGACGGTGTGGCTGCCCGCCGCCGCACGCTGCCGATCCGGGTTGCGTGATGACGGTCGCGGACCGGGAATTCGCGCCGGTACGGTGCGTGTCGGTCGTGCGCGAAACGCACGACGTGAAGACCTTCACGTGGCGTTTCGAGGACGGACGACGCTTCGAGCATGCTGCGGGTCAGCACGTGACGTTCGAGGTGCCGCTCGACGACGGTCCGCAGTTTCGCTGCTACACGGTGTCGTCGGTGTCGGTCGCAGATCGCGCGTCGTTTTCGATCACGGCCAAAGCGGCGCCCGAAGGACCGGTGTCGACGTGGCTGCATCGGCGCGCGACGCCTGGCGCGGTGCTGCGCGCGGCGGGACCGTCGGGCACCTTCGTCGCGCCCTCGGGGCGCGAGCCGGTGCTGCTGATCGCGGGCGGCGTCGGCATCACGCCGCTGATCGCGATGGCGCGTCACTGGCGCGCGACGCTGCGCGACGACGGACCGGACGCCGTGTTCGTGCAGTGTGTGCGTACGCCGGGCGACGTGCTGTTCCATGACGAACTGATCGGCTTTGCGCGCGACTGGCCTCGCTTTCGCGTGCACGAAGTGATCTCTCGCGCGCCGGGCAGCGGGCGGCTCACCGCCGCGATGCTCGCGCACCTCGCACCGGATGTCGCACAGCGCGATGTCTATTGCTGCGGGCCCGAGCCGTTCATGCGCGAGGTGAAGGCGTTGCTGCTGTCGATGGGGCTCGCGGCCGCGAAATATCACGAAGAAAGCTTCACGCTGCCGCTGCCCGCCGAACGGCCGCCGGCGGCCAGCGACGCAACGTTTCGTGTGCGCTATGCGCGTGCGGCGCGCGAGGGTCCCTGCGCGGCGGACGCCACGCTGCTCGACGCGGCGAAAGGCGCAGGCCTCGTGATTCCGAGCGCGTGCCGGGCGGGCGTGTGCGGCACCTGTTGCGTGCGGCTGCTCGCGGGCACGGTCGACATGAGCGACGCCGGCGGCATCGACGAAGACGAGATCGCGGCGGGCTATGTGCTCGCGTGCTGCTCGCGGCCGACGTCGGATGTCGAGCTCGACGTTTGAGATTTCATTCGGCACACGAACGCTGCATGCGGATTTGCATGACAGCCATTGCCGAAATTCGGTTGTGACAGTTTTTTGTACTCCCCAAGATGCAGATAGTGCGGAGTGCAAACGAGCTAGGCGCTGCGGAAGACACACCCGCGATGCTCTGAACAACCGGCGTTGCATGCATCCATGAATGAACCTGTGAAGGAAACGAGATCGATGAAGAGTCATTGCCAGGTAGCGGTCATTGGCGGCGGCGTGGTCGGCGCCTCGGTGCTGTACCACCTGACCCGGTTCGGCTGGAAAGACGTCGTGCTGCTCGAGCGCAAGGTGCTGACCGCGGGGTCGACCTGGCATGCGGCCGCGGGCTTCCACGCGTTCAACGGCGACCCGAATATCGTGCGGCTGCAGGAATACACGATCTCGCTCTACAAGGAGATCCAGGAAGTCGGCGATCAGGACGTGGGGCTGCACGTGCCGGGCGGCATCACGATCGCCGCGACGCCGGAGCGCTGGGAGTTCCTGCGCACGGAGGCCTCGCGGCACCGCTTTATGGGTCTCGAAACTGAGCTGATCACGCCGGCGGAGATCGCCGCGAAGTGCCCGCTCGTCGACGTGAGCGACGTGAAGGGCGGCCTGTGGGCGCCGAACGAAGGCCACCTCGATCCGTACGGCTGCACGCAGGCGTATGCCCGCGCGGCGCGCCGCCAGGGCGCCGAGATCTATCAGCACACCTGTGTCGAGGCGCTGCGGCAATGCCCCGACGGCAGCTGGATCGTGACGACGGACAAGGGCGAGATTCACGCGGAGCACGTGGTCAACGCGGCTGGATTGTGGGCGCGCGAAGTGGGAGCGATGGCCGGTGTGAAGCTGCCGCTGATTCCGATGGAACACCACTATCTGGTGACCGAGGACATTCCCGAACTGGTCCAGCTCGGCCGAGAGATCCCGGTGATGGTCGATCTGGACGGTGAAATCTACATGCGTCAGGAGCATCACGGCGTGCTGTTCGGCGTGTACGAGCGCAGTTCGACGCCGTGGGCGCTCGGCGGCACACCGTGGGAGTACGGCGAGACCGATCTGCTGCCGCCGCGCCTCGAACGCATCGAAGAAGAGCTGATGCACGGTTTTCAGCGCTTCCCGAGCGTGGGCAACGCGGGCATCAAGCGGGTGGTCAACGGGCCGTTCACGTTCACGCCGGACGGCAATCCGCTTGTCGGGCCGGTGCGCGGGCTGCGCAACTACTGGGCGGCGTGCGGCTGTATGGCGGGTTTCAGTCAGGGCGGCGGCGTGGGTCTCGCGCTCGCGCAATGGATGATCGAAGGCGAACCACACGACAACGTGTTCGGCATGGACGTCGCGCGCTTCCCGAATCTGACGCAGACCTATGTGACGGCGAAAGCGCAGGAGTTCTACGAACACCGCTTCTATCTCGCGCGGCCGAACGAGCAATGGCCCGCGGGCCGGCCGATGAAGACCACGCCGCTGTACGACCTGCAGAAGGACGCCAACGCGGTATTCGGCGTGATGTACGGGCTCGAAGCGCCGATGTGGTTCGCGCCTCCCGGCACGCCTGCCGAAGAAACGCCGAGCTTCCGCCGCTCGAACGCGTTCGAAACGGTCGCCGAGGAATGTCGTGCGGTGCGCGAGGCGGTGGGCGTATTCGACGCATGTGGTTACGCGAAGTACGAGGTGAGCGGACCTGGTGCGGCCGCGTGGCTCGACCGCGTGTTCGCGAGCCGGCTGCCGGATGTCGGACGCGCGCGTCTCGCGCCGCTGCTGTCGGAAAGCGGCCGCCTGAAGGGTGACCTGACGCTGCTGCGCCTCGCGGAGGACCGCTTTCTGATTACCGGTTCCGGTTATCTGCAGGAATGGCATCAGCGCTGGTTCGACCGTTTGCTGCCGGCGGACGGTTCGGTGCGCATCGACAATCGTAGCGATTCGCTCGCGATGCTGGTGGTCGCCGGTCCGCGCTCGCGTGAGTTGATGCGCGACCTGTTCGGCGCGGACAGCGCGGTGCCGGCGCAGCGCTTCATGCAGGTCGTGCAGGGCGACGCCGACGTGGCGCCGGCGTGGGTCGCGCGGTTGTCGCTGTCGGGCGAGCTCGCTTACGAGATCTATGTCGAAGCACCGTATGTCCGCAGCGTTTACGCCAGGCTGCTGTCGCTGGGCGAAGCCTACGGCCTGCGTCCGTATGGGGTCTGGGCGCTGCTGTCGCTGCGCATCGAGAAGGGCTTCGGCATCTGGTCGCGCGAGTTCGGCCCCGAGTACACGCCTTCGATGGCGGACCTCGAGCGCTTCATCGCGTACGACAAGGGTGATTTCATCGGCCGCGACGCGGCGCTCGCGCAACGCGGAGTGACACCCGGGCAGCGTCTCGTGACCTTCGATGTCGACGCGCTCGATGCGGATGCGGCAGGCTTCGAACCGGTCTGGGTCGGCGACCAGGTCGCGGGCTACACGACCTCGGGCGCGTACGGGCACAGCACCGGCAAGAGCCTCGCGATGGCCTACGTGAAATCGGTATGGCTGGACGGCGGCGCGAAGCATCCGTTCGAAATCCAGATTCTCGGCGAGCGCCGCGCGGCGCGGCTGCTGTGCGAGCCTGCCTACGATCCGGCCGGCGCGCGGATGCGCATGTGAGGGATGCACTCATGAAGATACTGGTGGCGGTGAAGCGCGTCGTCGACGCGAACGTGAAGGTGCGGGTGAAGGCGGACGGCAGCGGCGTCGATGTTGCGAACGTCAAGATGGCGCTCAATCCGTTCGACGAGATCGCGGTTGAGGCGGCGGTACGCCTGAAGGAAGCGGGCCTCGCCGGCGAGGTCATCGCGGTATCGATCGGCGGCACGGAAGTGCAGGAGACGCTGCGCACCGCGCTCGCGATGGGCGTCGACCGCGCGATTCGCGTCGACACGCAACACGCCTGCGAGCCGCTCGGCGTCGCGCGGGTTCTGGCAGAAGTGGCGCAGCGCGAAGCGGTCGGCCTTGCGTTGCTCGGCAAGCAGGCCATTGACGACGACTGCAACCAGACCGGTCAGATGCTGTCGGCCTTGACCGGGTGGCCGCAGGCGACCTGTGCTTCGGCGCTCGAATTCTTTGGTGCGGGCGAAGCGGTGGTCACGTGTGAAGCCGACGGCGGCGTGGACACGCTGTCGCTGCGCCTGCCGGCGGTCGTGACGGTCGACCTGCGGCTCAACGCGCCGCGCTATGTGACGTTGCCGAACCTGATGAAGGCGAAGAAGAAGCCGCTCGATACGGTGACGGCCGAGTCGCTAGGCGTCGATATGACGCCGCGCCTCGAAGTGTTGCAGCTGCGTGAGCCGGCGCCGCGCGAGGGTGGCCGCCGCGTGGCGGACGCCACGGAACTGGCCGGCGCGCTGAAGTCGTTCGTCGCGCCAGTCGCTGCAATGGGAGCACGTTGATGAGCACGCTGATCCTCGCGGAACACGACGGCGCGCATCTGCATCCAGCGACGGCGAGTGTGATTGCCGCCGCCCGTGCGTTGCTCGGGCCGATCCATCTACTGGTGGCAGGGGCGAACATCGGCGCAGTCGCGGACGAAGCCGCATGTGTCGAAGGCGTCATGCGCGTGCTGGTGGCGGACGACGCCGCACTCGAGCATGCGCTCGCAGAACCTTGGTCCACGCAGCTGCTCGCGCTGGCAGGCGATTACGATTGCCTGCTTGCCGCGGCAACGTCGATCGGCAAGCGCGTGATGCCGCGTGTCGCCGCACGCTTGAACGTGCCGCAGGTATCGGACATCACTGCGGTGATCGACGCTCACACGTTCGAGCGCCCGATGTACGCCGGCAACGTGATCGCGACGGTGCGGGTCAATGACGGTGTGGTGGTCGGTACCGTGCGCGCGTCGGCGTTCCCGGCGGTGCAGCAGACGCAGCCCGCCTGCGAACGCGTGACAGTCGAATGCGCCGCGCGCGCCGACACGACTACCGCGCGCTTCGTGCGCCGCGCCACGACCGTGAGCGAGCGGCCGGATCTGGCGACGGCGCGGGTCGTCGTATCGGGCGGACGGGGCCTTGGTTCGGGAGACAACTATCAGCGCGTGCTGACGCCGCTGGCCGATCGGCTCGACGCGGCGCTCGGCGCATCGCGCGCGGCCGTCGACGCGGGCTTCGTGCCGAACGACTATCAGGTCGGCCAGACCGGCAAGATCGTCGCGCCCGACCTGTATGTCGCGGTCGGTATCTCCGGCGCGATCCAGCATCTCGCGGGCATGAAGGACGCGCGTACGATTGTCGCGATCAATCAGGACCCGGAGGCGCCGATCTTCGGCGTCGCCGATGTCGGGCTCGTCGCCGATCTGTTCGACGCGGTGCCGGCGGTGGTGGCGGCGCTGTGAAGAAGAAGGAACGCCCGCGTCGCTGCATCACTCAGCGCACGCGACGCGCGGGCAGGTTTCACGAAGCAGGCGGTAGAGCAGCAGTTGCGCAATCGGGGTATTGGAGCCAATCAACGAACGGAGTGGAGACATGTTTAAACGGTTTTTCACGCATACGCTGGCGCGTGCGCTCGTCGTGTGCGCGGTCGGTGCGCTGGGTGCGAACGCGCAGGCCGCGGACCTCGCACAGTCGTCGTGGTGCGCGGCCGGCAAGCCGGTGAAGTTTGCGGAGATGGGGTGGGACAGCGCGAAGTTCATGACCGAGGTCATCCGCTACGTGCTCGAAAAGGGCTACGGCTGCAAGACCGAGCTGACGCCCGCCACCAACGCGATCGCGCTACAGGCGGTGTCGACGGGCGACCTGAACGTGATGGTCGAGTACTGGTCCGGCCGCACGCCGGCGTTCGAAACCGCGGCACATGACGGCCGCGTGAAGATCGTCGGTTCGCTCGTGAACGGCGGCAGCGTCGAGGGCTACTACGTGCCCGACTACGTGATCAAGGGCGACCCGGCGCGCGGCATCAAGCCGATCGCGCCGGACCTGAAGAGCGTGACCGACCTGCCGCGCTACAAGGCGCTGTTCGCGGACCCGGAAGACCCGTCTCACGGCCGCCTGTACAACTGCCCGATTGGCTGGCAGTGCGAGTCGGACACCGAGCAGAAGATGAAGGCCTACAAGCTCGACGCGTCCTACACCGATTTCCATCCGGGTTCCGGGCCCGCGCTCGACGCGGCGATCGAATCGGCCTTCACGCGCGGCAAGCCGATCCTGTTCTACTACTGGGAACCGTCGACGATTCTCGGCCGCTTCCACGCGGTCAAGCTCGACGAACCGGCCTACAACGCGGCGTGCTGGAAGACCATCAACGGCAGCAAGGACGCGAACCCGTGCGGCTCGGCGTCGCCGCCCACCACGCTGCGCGTCGTCGTGTCGAACTCGGTGGCCGATAGCGACCCCGCGGTGCTGTCGCTGTTCGACAAAGTCCAGTTTCCGATCGGCGCGATCAACGCGACCCTCGCGCAGATGGCGAGCACGAAGCTTGCACCGCGTGACGCGGCAGTCGATTATCTGAAGGCGCATCCGGCCATCGTCGCCGGCTGGGTGCCGGATGCGGTCGCGCAGAAGGTGGAGGTCAGCCTGAAGTAACCGACGGATCGACGGCGCCGGGCGGCGCCGTCCACTGAAAAGGGTAGTGCAATGAACGGCATCTTCTATCCGCTGCACCTGGGTGACCCGATCAACCAGTTCTTCACCGGCGTGGTATCGCGTTACGGCGACGTGTTTCATCACGTCAGCGTGGTGCTGCTGATGTACGCGCTGAATCCGGTCGAGGCGCTGCTGAAAGCGGCGCCGCCGCTCGTCGTGATCGCGTTGATCGGCGCGATCGCGTGGCTCGGCGGACGGCGCATCGGACGCGCGCTGCTGCTGATGGCGCTCACCTATGTGATCGGTTGTCTCGGCCTGTGGGACAAGCTGATCTCGACCTGCGCAATCATGCTGACCGCGCTCGTGCTGACCACCATCATCGGCGTACCGGTCGGCATCACGGTGTCGCGCAGCGCGTGGCTCGCGCGGGTCTGCAATCCGGTGCTCGACATGATGCAGACGCTGCCTTCGTTCGTTTATCTGATCCCAGTCGTGATGCTGTTCGGGCTCGGCCGTGTGCCGGCGATCTTCGCGACGATGATCTACGCGCTGCCGCCGCTCGTCAGACTCACCGATCTCGGGCTGCGGCAGGTGCCGGCGGATGTCGTCGAGGCGTCGAAATCGTTCGGCGCGACGTCGTGGCAGCAGTTGATCGCAGTCGAACTGCCGCTCGCGCTGCCGTCGATCATGGCCGGTGTCAATCAGGCGGTGATGATGTCGCTCGCGATGGTCGTGATCGCGTCGATGATCGGCGCGCGCGGGCTCGGCGAGGACGTGCTGTCCGGCATCAACAATCTCGACATGGGCCAGGGCGTTGTCGCGGGCGTGGCCATTGTCATTCTCGCGATCGTGTTCGATCGCATCACGCAGTCGTTCGGCGTGAGCCGGCGGCTGCGCCGACAAGCCCGGAGCGCATCCGTATGACACTCTCCATTCTGCGCGGCCTGCGCGCTTCGCTCGACGCCGGCGCGCATGGTCCGGCGGCCCGGCCGGCCGCCGATGCATCGTTTGTGGCGGGCGCCCGGCCGGCCGCCGGTGTGGGCTCCGCTGCTTCTGGCGCGCCGATTCTCGAATTGCGACATCTGTACAAGGTGTTCGGCGGGCACCGGCGCCAGGTCGAATCGGCGCTGTCGCTCGCGAAACAAGGCGTGACGAAGGACGATGTCCTGCAGCGCACTGGCTGCAATGTCGCGGTGCGCGACGTGTCGCTGTCGATCCGCGAGGGTGAGATCTTCGTCATCATGGGCCTGTCGGGCTCGGGCAAGTCGACGCTCGTGCGGCACTTCAACCGGTTGATCGAGCCGAACAGTGGCGAACTAATGTTCCGCGGCATCGACGTGCTGCGCCTGGGCCCGCGGGCGCTTCGCGACATGCGGCGCAATCACATCGGCATGGTGTTCCAAAGCTTCGCGCTGCTGCCGCACAAGACGGTGCTCGAAAACGTCGTGTTCGGCCGCTGGGTGCGCGGCGATCCGAAGGCGGAATCCGATCGCGTGGCGCGCGAATGGATCAACGGGCGGCTCGGCCTGAAAGGCTACGAACAGCGCTATCCGGACGAACTCTCGGGCGGCATGCGGCAGCGCGTCGGGCTGGCGCGCGCGCTGGTGTCGGACCCGGACGTGCTGCTGATGGACGAGGCGTTCAGCGCGCTCGATCCGCTGATCCGTGGCGAGATGCAGGACATCCTGCTGGAAATGCAGGCGGTGCTGCGCCGGACCATAGTGTTCATCACGCACGATCTCGACGAAGCGATGAAGATCGGCTCGCGCATCGCGATCATGAAGGACGGCGCCGTGATCCAGGTAGGCACGCCGGACGAGATCCGCCGCGCGCCCGCCAACGACTACGTGCGGCGTTTCGTCGACGCGCGCTGAGGGGCGGCAGGGCGATAGTCAGATAGACCGACGAAGACTACGAATTCGCGCATCTTCGTTGCATCGCCTGTTAGTTATCCTGATAGATGGTTGGTTAAAGGTAAAGGACGTATTGCATATTATGGACAACACCTCAGTCGACTGGCTGTTCACCTTCCAGTGTCCCGACCGGCTCGGTATCCTCGCGAAAGTCTCCGACCTGCTGTACAAGCGCGGCGCCTTCGTGACGGCGTCGTTCCACTACGGCGACCCAGGCACGCAGACCTTCTTTTGCCGGATGATTTTCGATGATCACGTGATGAACGTGCCGCTCGAAACGATGCGCGACGATCTGGATACGCTCGCGTCCGAACTCGACATGCGCTACGTGCTGCGCCGCGCGGACTATCGCCCGAAGGTGCTGATCGCGGTCAGCCGCTATGACCATTGCCTCACGCTGCTGCTGACGAAGTGGCGCGCGGGTGCGCTCGCGGTGGATATCGTCGGCGTTGTGTCGAACCATGAGGATTGTCGCGCGCTCGTCGAATGGCACGGCATTCCGTTCCATCACTTCCCGATCACGCCGCAGACGAAGCCCGAGCAGGAAGCGCGCATTCTCGCGCTGTTCGACCGGACCGGATCCGAACTGCTGGTGCTCGCGCGCTACATGCAGATCCTGTCCGACGACATGAGCCGCCGGCTGGAAGGCAGGGCCATCAATATTCACCACTCGTTTTTGCCGGGCTTCAAGGGTGCGCGGCCGTATCACCAGGCGCACGAGCGCGGCGTCAAGGTGATCGGCGCGACCGCGCACTTCGTCACGAGCGATCTGGACGAAGGGCCGATCATCGTGCAGGAAGTGAAGCCGGTCGACCATACGCAGCGCGCCGAAGACATGGCACTTATCGGCCACGACACCGAAGCCATCGCGCTCGCGAGCGCCGTGCGCCTGTTCAGCGAGGGCCGGGTGTTCCTGAACGGCCAGCGCACCGTCGTTCTTTGAACGCTCATTCGTCCGGCGAGGGCAGCAGGTGGAAAAGTATTCGTTTCTGAACATCGTGCGGCACGGGTTGCGCGGGCACCGTCAGTGGCAGCCCGTGTGGCGCAACCCCCGGCCGAAGACGCGCTACGACGTGGTGATCATCGGCGGCGGCGGGCAGGGGCTGGCCACCGCCTACTATCTCGCAAAGCGGCACGGCATCACGAACGTCGCCGTGCTCGAGAAGGGCTGGCTCGGCGGCGGCAACACGGGCCGCAATACGACCGCGATCCGCTCGAACTACTTCTACCCGGAGAGCACGAATTTCTTCGAGCACTCGCTGAAGCTGTACGAAGGGCTGAGCCACGAGCTGAACTACAACGTAATGCTGAGCCAGCGCGGCGTGCTGACGCTCGCGCACAACCCGCATCAGATGGACATGCTCGAGCGCTGGTCGAATTCGATCCTGCTGCAGGGCATTGACGCCGAAATGCTCGAAGTCGGGCAGGTGCGCAGCTTCATGCCGCTGCTCGACACGCGGCGCAGCGCGCGCTTCCCGATCTACGGCGGCTTCATCCAGCGGCGTGGCGGCGTGGCACGTCACGATGCGGTCGCGTGGGGTTACGCGCGCGCCGCGGACGCGCTCGGCGTCGACATCGTGCAGAACTGCGAAGTGACCGGCATCGAGGTCAGCGACCGGCGCGTGCTGGGCGTGCGCACGCGCGACGGGCTGGTGCGCGCCGACAAGGTCGCGATCGCGGTGGCCGGCAATTCGTCGGTGGTTGCGCGGATGGCCGGGTTATCGCTGCCGATCGTGAGCGGTGCGCTGCAGGCAATGGTCAGCGAACCTGTGAAGCCGGCGCTCGACGGGCTCGTCGTGTCGCCCACGGTGCACGCGTACATCAGCCAGTCGGATCGCGGCGAGATCCTGATCGGCGGGCGCGCCGACGGCTATCCGTCGTACGGCCAGCGCGGAGCGCTGCCCGCACTCGAAGACACATTGAGCGCCGCGCTGAACCTGTTTCCGAGCTTCAGCCGCCTGAAGCTGATGCGCCAGTGGGCGGGCATCGTCGATATCTCGCCGGATTCGAGTCCGATTGTCGGCAGGACGCCGATCAATGGCCTGTATCTCAGCACTGGCTGGGGCACCGGCGGCTTCAAGGCGATTCCAGCGGGCGGCGACACGCTCGCGTATACGATCGCGCACGACCGGCCGCATCCGCTGGTCGAGCCGTTCGGGCTCGATCGTTTCACGACTGGCCGCTTCGTCAACGAAGCCGCGGCGGCCGGCGTCGATCACTGATTCCATCTCCGACCATGCTCCGTCTCCACTGTCCGTACTGCGCGAGCCTGCGCGACGAAGAAGAGTTCACCTACGGCGGCCCGCTCGAACGCGTGCGTCCCGCCGACCCGTCCCAGCTCGACGATGCGGCGTGGGCCGCGTGGCTGTTCGAGCGCGACAACCCGCGCGGCCTCGCGCACGAGCGCTGGCGCCATACGTTCGGTTGCCGCAAATGGTTCGGCGTCGAGCGCGACACAGTCACGCACGTCGTACGTCGCACCGCGCCGCTCGACGCGTGCGCGCGTCACCCTGAGGCCTTGCTGCCTACTTACACGCGAGGTGCCGATGAAGCCGCTTGAACGTGTGACGCCATTCGGCCGCGAGGATGCCGGCGATCCTGCGCAGATTCCGTTTACGTTCGACGGAAAGCGCTACACCGGCCGCGCCGGCGATACGCTCGCGGCCGCGCTGCTCGCGAACGGCGTCGATATCGTGGGTCGCAGCTTCAAGCTGCATCGTCCGCGCGGCGTGTTTGCCGCGGGCATCGACGAATGCAACGCGCTCGTGCAACTCGAAGCCGGCGGCTTCGACGAGCCGAACGCGCGCGCCACCCTGGTCGAGCTGTACCCGGAACTGCGCGCGCGTGGCCAGAACGCGTGGCCGAACGTCCGCTTCGATCTGTTCAACGTGCTGGACCGGTTCCAGCGCTGGCTGCCGGCGTCGTTCTACTACAAGTCGATGATCTGGCCGAACTGGCACTTCTACGAACGCTTCGTGCGGCAGATCGCGGGGCTGGGCCGCGCGCCGGAAGCCGACGATGCACAACGCTACCAGCGCCGCAACGTGCATTGCGACGTGCTCGTCTGCGGTGCGGGGCCGGCAGGACTCGCCGCGGCGCTGGCGGCTGCTCGTGCTGGCTTGAACGTGATCGTCGCGGAGCAGGGGCGCACGTTCGGCGGCGCGTTGAACGACACACGCGAACTGCTGGATGGCGTTCCGGCGATACGCTGGGTCGAGTCAGCAACGGCGACGCTGCGCGCGATGCCGCGTGTGCGGCTGCTGTCGGATACTACAGTTTCGGGCTACTACGAGAACAACTTTCTGGTGGCGGTTGAGCGCGTCGCGAACGCGCAGGGACCGGCGGCGGGTGAGGGCAGTTTGCGCGAGCGCTTGTGGCGGATCCGCGCGGGCGAGGTCGTGCTCGCGACGGGTGCGCTCGAAAGGCCGCTCGTCTTTGCCGACAACGACAGGCCCGGAGTAATGCTCGCGGGCGCGGTTCGGAGCTATCTGAACCGCTTCGGCGTGGTGGCCGGACAGCGCATCGTCGTGGTAGCCAATCACGACGACGCTTACCGGACTGTGTTCGACTTCCACGCTGCGGGACTGCGCGACATCGTCATGGTGGATACGCGAAGCAATGTACCGGCGCGCTTGCGTGCGGCGCTGTCGGAACGCGGCATTGCATTGCACGCGGGCTACGGTATCCAGCGCGTGCGCGGCAAGCGTCGCGTGCGGGCCGTTGAGATCGCGCGTCACACGGGCAGCGGCCGGCTCGAAGGCGTATCCGTCACGCTCGCGTGCGATCTCGTCGCGATGTCGAGCGGCTGGACGCCCACGATTCATCTGTTCAGCCAGGCGGGCGGTAGCCTGCGTTATGACGACACCCAGTTCTGCCTCGTGCCGGATCAATGTGCGCAGGCGGTGCAGGTGGCGGGCGCGGCGAACGGCGTGTTTTCGCTCGCGGCGTGCCTGCGCGAGGGCGATGCGGCGGGACGAAAAGCGGCACGGCGGCTTGGCGCGAAGGTGGACGTCTCTGCCACTGCGATAGCTGCACGGTTACCACACGCCGAAGAAGAACCAGCAAAACTCGGCATCGAACCCTTCTGGTTCACGCGCACCACGCGCACCGACAAACAGTGGCTCGATTTCCAGTACGACGTGAAGGTGTCCGACGTGGCGCTCGCGATGCGCGAGAACTTCCAGTCCGTCGAGCATGTGAAACGCTACACGACGGGCGGCATGAGTATCGATCAGGGTAAGTCGAGCAACTTCAACATCCTCGCTGTGATGGCCGAACTGAGCGGCCGCCCGATCGTCGACGTCGGCACGACGCGCTTCCGTCCGCCGTACGCGCCAGTCACGCTCGGCACGTTCGCGGGGCCGACCGTCGGCGAGCGCTACGCGCCGTGGCGCACGCTGCCGGCGCATGCATGTCACGCCGCGCAGCAGGCGAGCTTCGACGATTACGGCTGGCGCCGGCCGGGCTGCTACCTGCGCGACGATGAAGATATCGCCGCTGCCACCACGCGTGAGGTGCTCGCAGTCCGCAATGGTGTAGGGCTATTCGACGGCTCGCCGCTCGGCAAAATCGACGTGCGCGGTCCGGATGCGGCGGCGTTTCTCAACCGCGTCTATGTGAACAATCTGGCGACCCTCAAGCCCGGCTTCGCGCGCTACGCGATGCTGACCAACGAGAACGGCGTGCTGATCGACGACGGCGTGATCGCGCGGATTAGCGACACGCGCTTCATCGTGCATGCGACGAGCGGCGCGGTCGATCGCGTGTTTCTTCTGCTCGACGAATATCTGCAATGCGAGTGGCCCGACCTACGCGTGTTCGTCAACAACGTGACGACGCAGTGGGCCAACGTGACGGTGTCCGGGCCGCATGCCCGCGCGCTGGTGAGCAGCATCGACTCGGACATTGACTGGGATCCTCAAGCGTTCGGCCACATGCAGTTCCGGCAAGGCACGTTCGCGGGCGCGCCTGCACGCGTGCTGCGCGCGAGCTTCACGGGAGAAGCGACCTACGAGATCTCGGTGCCGGCGCGTTACGCCGCGTCGCTGTGGGAGACCGTGCAACGCGCGGGCGCGCCGCTCGGCGCGACGCCGTACGGCATCGAGGCGCTCGAGGTGATGCGCACCGAGAAGGGCTATCTGCACATCGGTG
Source organism: Paraburkholderia sp. J63 (assembly GCF_905220245.1). Classification (NCBI taxonomy): domain Bacteria; kingdom Pseudomonadati; phylum Pseudomonadota; class Betaproteobacteria; order Burkholderiales; family Burkholderiaceae; genus Paraburkholderia; species Paraburkholderia sp. J63. The sequence goes on from NZ_CAJMZF010000021.1 coordinate 55,946, forward strand.
CCGACACGGACGGCGCGTCGAACCCGCACGACATTGGGTGGGAAAGGATCATCGCGAAGAAGCAGGGCGACTTCATCGGTCGCCGCTCGCTGCAGCGTCCGGCGGATCTCGACGCGCGAAGGCTCGCGTTCGTCGGCATCGAAGCGATCGATGCGGGCGAGCCGCTGCCGGTTGGCGGCCACTTTGTCGAAGCGGGGCCGCTCACGCCGCCCACATGCTCGCAAGGGTACGTAACGGCCGCTTGTCTTTCGCCGATGCTCGGGAAATCGATCGGGCTCGGCATCCTCAGCAACGGCGCGGCACGCATCGGCGAGACCGTGCAGATCTACGCAAAGGGCAAGGTCTGCGCGGCGCGCATCGTCCCGCCCGCTCATTTCGATCCGCAAGGAGAACGTCTGCATGTCTGAGCTCGCTGCACGCTCGCTGACGGCAACCCAATGGGCGCCGCCCGGACGGTTCCCGGTCGGCACGCCAAATCTGTCGATAGAAGAGTTGCCGCTCGCCGGCATCGTTCGTCTGCAAAGCCGCCTCGACGAGTCGGGATGGTTAGTGAGACTCGCCGCCGCGGCCGGAGTCTCCGCGCTGCCGGATACTGGGTGCTGCACGGTCGTCACCCCGGCCGAGCACTTCATCGCATGGAGCGCGCCGCGCGAATGGCTGGTCTTTTGCCCGCTTGCTGAAGAAGCGCAACGGCTCGAAGCGCTCGAAATCTTGTGCGATGACAGCCTCGCGGTCGCAACGTTGATCTCAGACAGCCGCGTGGGCTTCCGTGCAACCGGCGCCGATGCGCCTGCGCTCCTTGCCAAGGGCACGGCGCTGAATCTGGAGACGGACGCTTTTCCTCCGGGCAGCGCGGCCGCCACGCGCTTCGCCGGATTGGCCGCGACGATCGTTCATCGGGTGCCCGGCGAGTACCTGGTCTATTTCGATGTCGCGTACAGCGAGTTCCTGATGCGCTGGTGGCTCGACGCGGCAGACGAATTTTTCGCCGCGACTCGCTGATATCAACGCTATTGCCAGCACCAAGCCAAGAGCCAACGTCAGCGCCTGCGCCAACATCAACTCGTGCGGCGTGCCCATCGTCCGATGCGCACGCGCCACCTACCTCGACACCGACCATGATCATTGACGGAAAAGCCATTGCCGCCGAACTGAACGCGGCCACGCGTCGCGCCGTAATGCGACTCCAACAGGAACACCATGTGACGCCGACGCTAGCCGTCGTGCTCGTGGGCGAAGATCCGGCAAGCCAGATCTATGTGCGCAACAAGGTGGTGCAGGCTGAGGCGGCAGGATTGCGCAGCATCCGGCACGTGCTGCCGGTCCACACGCCTGCCGACGAACTGCTCGCGCTGATCGGCACGCTGAACGTGGCGCCCGACGTGCACGGCATTCTGGTTCAACTGCCGCTGCCGGCGCACATCGACGAAGGCTGCGTGATCGAAGCGATAGCGCCGCACAAGGACGTCGACGGCTTTCATCCGGTCAATGGCGGCGCGCTGCTGAACGGCGATGCAAATGCGCTCGTGCCGTGCACGCCGCAGGGCTGCATGCTGCTCGCGAAGCGCGCATTCGACGGTGCGCTGTCCGGCAAGCGTGCGGTCGTGGTCGGCCGCTCGAACATCGTCGGCAAACCGCTCGCGATGCTGCTGGTGCAGGCTGACTGCACCGTGACGATCGCGCACTCGCGCACGAAGGATCTGGCTGCGGTGTGCCGCGAAGCGGATCTGCTGTGCGTGGCGGTTGGGCGGGCGGAGCTGGTCAAGGCCGAGTGGGTGAAGCCGGGCGCCGTGGTGATCGACGTCGGGATCAACCGGGTGGGGGAGGCGGAGCGCGGCTATCGCGTGGCGGGTGACGTCGATTTCGTCGCGGTGCGGGAGGTGGCGGGGGCGATCACGCCAGTGCCGGGCGGTGTCGGCCCGATGACGATCGCCTGTCTGCTGCGCAATACCGTGCTGGCGGCGAGCCGCGTTGCGGGCGTGGATGTGTCGATCTGAGTGGTGTTGGCGACGCGGCTACGGCTATGGCCGCGTGACGCGCGTCGCGGAAGCGAAGGGCCACGCGACGCGCCGAAAACGGTCCAGCGTCAAAGCGCAAACGGCGAACCGCGAACGTCAAAAACGCAAGACGGGGGTTGTCAAGCACTACGCGCCGCCACCCCCGCCTTATGCCATCAAAACACGTGCAGAATGCCGAGCCGCACGACGCCTTGCTTGCTGGTCGACGACGAATTGTCGGTACCGGTGATGTACGCGTCGTCGAGGAACGTGCCGGTGGAACCCGACACCTTCTGGTAAACGGCATGCGCATACACCATCGTGCGTTTCGAAATGTTGTAGTCCACCACGAGGCCGAACTGATTCCACTTCGGCTTCGAGTCGCCGTTGCTGCCGTCATAGCGGCCGCTCGTGTAGGTGTACATCGCGCCGGCTGACAGCGACGGCGTGAAGTGGTAGAGCGCGTTGAGTTCGAAATTGTCGAAGGTCAGCGAATTCACCGTGATGCCTGCCGGAAAGGACGAAGGCGTCAGATAGCCGTTGCCGGTCGGCTGGTCGAGCCGCGTGTGCGTGTAGACGAAGCCGAGTGTCGCCGAAGCTAGCGTGTAGTTGGCGCCCGCGCCGAACTCGCGCTGATGGCCGGCAAAGAAGCTGGCGTCGTTCGCGGCGACGGCGCCTGTCGAGCCGATGCCGACGTTGTTCAGGTCCATGTAGGCGGCGCCGAACGTCAGGTCGCCGATCGCGTAGCTCGCGCCGAAGCTCATCGCACGGTTGTTCGCGAACTGGCCGGCCGCGTTGCTGAAGCCATACACGCCGCCGAATTTCAGGCCGCCGTAGTTATTGCTTGTGTACTTGACCGAGTTCGAGACGCGAAAGGAGTTATCGGTGTTGTCGTTGTCGTACGGGTGCGCGAACAGGTAGCCCGCCCAGTTGCCGTTCGCGGTCAGTGGCGCGACGTAGTCGACCATCGAGTCGTATTGTCGGCCGGCCGTGAGCGTGCCGAATTTGTCGCTGGAAAGCCCGACGAGCGCCTGACGGCCGAACATGCGGCCACCCTGGTTCAGCCGGCCGGAACTCAGGTCGAAGCCGTTTTCGAGCGTGAAAATCGTTTTCCAGCCGCCGCCCAGATCTTCCGCGCCCTTCAGGCCGAACCGGTTGCCGGCGCCATAGCCCGCCGCCATTTCGATGTTGTGCTTGCCACCGGTATTGGTTGTGTAGTTCAGGCCTTCGTCGAGAATGCCGTACAGCGTGACGCTCGACTGCGCGAACGCGGGCGAGGTCAGCGTGGCGGCTAGCGCGACGACGATCGACTTCTTCTTCATTGACATGCTCCAGACGTGGACTTCACTTATGAATATTTAATTGCCAGTCCGTAGCGGCGTATTGCGCGATCCGGTTACTGGTGTCTGAGCGTATGAAGACTAAAATTCGCTGACAAACCAAAGAAACGCATGGCATGCATCAAAATCCGAATCCATGCGAGGAAGGGGCGGGACTATGTCGCTTCATCCAAAGTCACTCGGTAGATCTTCAAATTGCGACGCGAATGCCGCGCGGTTTTATTTTGGCCAGTCGCACAGCCAAAAGTGCATGATGCGATAATTCATGTCGCGACCTGGCCTTAACGCATATGCCCGCCTTCAGACGTTCGATCTGATCGTGAATCGTATCCACGCGATCTTTCAAGTCCAGTTACCTGCGCCTTCTGGGGCGCGTCGCGACATAAGAGCGAGCCACGTCCGCGTTGCCCCCTTTTCAATTCCCTGATATCCAACTTTAGCGTAGGCGTCCGTTCCCTCGCCATGCAACATCGACTCATGCTGCCATGAGTCATGAGCGCTGGTCGCCGTTCGGTCCATTGAGGTTGTGCGCCAACCCTGACTGCGCGTCTACGCTGACATGCGCGTTCAACTCGCGCGAGTGATCTCACTTTTTCGTCTGGTTCACGTCTGGGTTACGTGTGCGGGCGGCGTTCTTCGTCGAATTGAGTGCTAAAAACTAAGTGGCCTCGCCCGCTGAGCCGGAAAAGTCTCATCAAGGAATTCCCGGTTACGCGCGCTTCGTTGACAGATCCAGACCAAGAGTGAGTTTCGTAATCAAGGGTAGCCCGATTCACCAGGTTATCGCGAGAGTACTTTATCCGCACATAGGTGCCACGAGTTCTGGAGACCGCCAGCAGGCAAATGACCGGGGCCGAATGCCGTCTCTTCAAAATTTTGGCCGGTAGCGCGTACGGCCTCCCGAACAGACCGCACTACGAAACGCTTCCACCGTCCTGGATTCATCATCTACGCGGGTCACCATGAACAGAGTTGTCGTCAGCTTGACGTCGGTTATGCGCAGAAACCTGACGTCCTTGCGATTGTTTTTCGCGATGGATTGCCCAACCATCGTCACGCCGAGTCCAGCTCCGACCAGCGCCAGTGCGGTATGTGTTTCGACTGCCTCATAGCCGACCCCCGGATCTGCGCCTGCCTGCCGCAGCGCAGCCAGCATCTGCTGGCCGAAGGGACTGCGCGGGTCTTTCGGATAGAGAATGAATGGGTGCGCAGACAACTCGGCCGCCGTCACGACTTTTTGCTTCGCGAGAGGACCGTCCAGGGGAACGGCTGCGACGAAGGGATCATCGTAGATGAGCGTGTAGTGGAGTTCAGGATGTCGCTCGAATGGCCCGATGAATCGTGATATGCCGACATCAATGCGCTTTTGCAGAAGCTTTTCCGGCTGATACTCGGTCAGGACTTCAACGAGATCGAGATGAACGTCGGGACACGCTTTCCTGAATCGACGAATGCTATCGGGCAATAGCGAGAAATTCGCAGACCGCACGAAGCCGATCCCTATCCATCCACGCTTGCCTTGCGCGATCCCCTTCACTTCGTCATCCAGTCGCGTTGCGCTGGACAGCAATTCCCTGGCGCGCGGATAAAGATACTGGCCTAGCGAGGTCAGTTCCATCGGCCTGCGCGAGCGGTCGAACAGGTCGCCGCCGATATGCTCTTCAAGTTGCGCGAGCTGCATGCTGATAGCGGTCGGGGCGACAAAAAGAGCCTGCGCCGCGAGGGCCGCGCTGCCCGATTCTACGATGGCACAGAAGTAACGAAGCTGTCTTAAGTTCATGATTCGTGAACATACCATCAAATAATCATGTTTGATCTGCGGTTCACTTTATCTAACACTGGTCGCTATTTCAATTGCGGAGTGGAACATGAGCGGTCACGCGGGTTTACCAGAGGCTGAAGCGCTTGCGGCCTTGGCGGATTTTGGCAGCGCCACGGTTTACGAGGCGCAGGGCGCGAAAGGCGCGCTGGATAGCGGCATCAAGCCGATTGACGCGGGCATGCGCATCGCGGGCCGCGCCGTGACCGTGGACGTGCGCCCGGCCGACAACCTCATGCTCCATTACGCATTGCTGCACGCGAAACCTGGCGACGTGCTTGTCGTCGACGCGAAGGGGTTTCTCGAAGCTGGCCCGTGGGGCGATGTCCTCACCGAGCAGGCGAAGCACCAGGGACTTGCGGGTCTCGTCATCAATGGCGCGGTGCGCGATGCGAGGGCGATCATCGAGATGGGCTTTCCGGTGTTCTGCCGCGGCCTGAGCATCAAGGGAACAGGCAAGAATCAGCCGGGCAAACTGAACGTGCCGGTGTGTATCGGCGACGTGGTGATTCATCCGGGCGACGTGATCATCGGCGATATGGACGGCGTCGTCGTGGTGCGTCCTGATGAACTCGATGAAGTCGTGCTCAAGAGCCACGCACGTGAGGAAAAGGAAGCGCAGTTTCGCGCTGGCATACGGGCCGGCGCGAACACCGCACAGTTGCTCGGGCTGGAAGAGACCTTGCAACGCCTGAACATCCGCTAAGACCAAAAGACAAGATCAGGACGGAGGAGACGATGAAAAAGCTCACTGCCCAGGCCGCGCTGGGCGCGCGTAGCACAGCGCTCAAGGCGACACGCTACCGGTGGATCGTGGCGGCGTTGTTCTTCGTGATCTATACGATCGCGGCAGCGGACCGCGCGAACCTCGGTGTGGCCCTGCCGTTTCTGCGCAGGCAATTCGCGATGAACAATGCGGAGGCGGGCGCGCTGGTCAGCCTCTTTCTGATCGCATACGCGGTGGCGCAATTGCCCTCCGCATGGCTGATATCGAAGTTCGGCGTCAAGCGCGTGTTCTCGATTTCGATGCTGCTGACATCGCTCGCGACGGGACTGACGGGGACAGTCGGCTCGCTGTTTGCGTTGAAGATGTGTCGCATCGGGCTCGGTTTCGCTGAAGGCCCGTTGCCGATCGGCATCACCACGACCATCAACAACTGGTTTCCCGCGCGCGAGAAGGGCACCGCGGCAGGATTGTTCCTGTCGGCGGTGAAGTTCGGGCCAGTGATCACGCCGATCATAAGCGCAGCCGTCATCGCCGTATGGGGATGGAAAGAAGTCTTCATCCTGTTCGCACTGCCGGGCGTGCTGCTCTCGGCAGTCTGGTATCTGATGGTCGCTGACAAGCCGTCGCAGAGCCGCGCCGTGAACAGCGCGGAGCTCGAACTCATCAACGCCGAAAGCGAGCGCCGGGAATCGGGGGCAGCCGTCGCGAACAAGCGGACCTGGCTGGACCGGCTCATCCGCGCGCGACGCGCGCCGTTGCTCGACACCACGCGAAAGGTGGCCACGTCATGGAACATCTACGGCTGCGCGCTCGGTTACTGCTGCCAGCTCGGCATTTCCAGCGTCCTGCTTGCGTGGATTCCGACTTACCTCTTGACCGTAAAGAAGTTCTCGGTAGTCAGCATGGGCTTCGTCGCTGCCGCGCCCTGGGTCGGCGCCGTGTTCGGCAACATTCTCGGTGGCCTGATCTCCGACCGCCTGCTGGACAAACGCAGAAAGCCGGGGATGCTGATTTCAGCGGTGGGCACCGTAGGCATGATGTTCGCACTGATTCACTCGCCGTCGGACCCCGTGCTGTATGCGGCGCTCATCTTCCTGACCGGGATGACGCTGAGCATCGGCTTTTCGGCTTACATGGCATATCCCATGCCGCTTGTTTCGAAGCAGAAGTTTCCTCTGGCGACTGCGATCGTCAATATGGGCGGGCAGCTCGGCGGCGCCGCGACGCCGTTCATCACTGGCGTGCTGCTTGATCGTTACGGCTGGGATTCGGTGTTCGCGTTCATGGCGGCCGCGTCGGCGCTGACGGTCGTCATTTTGCTGACCATCTCCGAACCGCGCAACGTTGAGGACTAGTTCGGTGGTGAATCTCAAACTCTCATTCCGTAAAAGACGATGAGCAAGCTCGAACGAGCACTTTGCCTGAACGACTTCGAGGCGATGGCGAAACGTCATCTCCCGAGGCCGATCTTCGGCTATATCGCAGGTGCTTCGGAGGACAATGTGTCGTACGAAGCAACGCGTGCATCTTTCTCTGGCTTCGCATTCCTCCCGCGCGCGCTGGTCGACGTATCGAAGCGCTCGATATCGACAAGCCTCTTCGGACAGCGCTATGCGGCACCGTTCGGCATCGCGCCGATGGGCATCAGCGCGCTGTCTGCGTATCGCGGAGATATCGTGCTCGCGCGCGCCGCGAAGGCGAGCGCGGTGCCGATGATCATGAGTGGCTCGTCTTTGGTGCGTCTGGAGGAGGTCGCGGCCGTCAATCCGGATGCCTGGTTCCAGGCCTATCTTCCGGGGGAACCAGAGAAGATCGTTGCACTCATCGAACGCGTGAAGGCAACCGCATTCCGTACGCTCGTTATCACCGTCGACACGCCGGTCGCCGCGAATCGCGAGAACAACGTTCGCACGGGTTTCTCTACGCCATTGCGTCCGTCGCTGCGGCTCGCGTGGGATGGCATCACGCACCCGTCGTGGCTGTTCGGCACTTTTCTCAAGACGATCGTGCGTCATGGCATGCCGCACTTTGAGAACAACTACGCAGAACGCGGTGCGCCCATCCTTTCGCCAGGTGTTTTGCGCGACTTCTCGGATCGCGGACACCTGACCTGGCAGCATTTAAAGATGATCCGCTCGCTCTGGCCTGGGGTGCTCGTGGTCAAGGGTATTCTTCGCCCCGACGATGCGCGTCGTGCGGTGGAATCGGGCGCTGATGGAATCATTGTTTCCAATCACGGAGGCAGACAGCTCGATGGGGCGGTTGCGCCGTTGCTCGTTTTGCCGCGTATCGTTGCGGCTGTACCTGACACACCCGTCATGCTGGATAGCGGCGTGCGCAGAGGCGCAGACGTGCTGAAGGCCATTGCGCTCGGTGCGAAGTTCGTTTTCGTGGGCCGTCCGTTTGGGTACGCGGCATCAATTGCAGGAGAAGCCGGTGTTGGGCACGGCATCAGGCTCCTCGCCGGGGAAGTCTTGCGCAACATGGGCATGCTTGGCCTCACGTCGCTCGATGACGTAACGCTAGACTGCCTGTTTGTGAAAACGCCGCTACTCCCTCCGGTCGACCAGGCCGAGTTTCCAGTGAGCGCAAGGGCATCGAATGCACGCAACGAGATAAATCTGAATCGACTGATGCTTTGAGCGCCGACTTTGAACGCCGGCGCCCCGAACTGCGGTGTCTCCAGCAGGAGCATCCGCACAGGACACGTGCGAGCTATGCAGCCTGCAGGACCGGAACTTTCACGATGGCTCCTGCGTGAGCTTTGTTTCGCTTCTCCTCAGAGGATGGCAAGGACCATTCTCACTTCTGCGCACATGGGGGATCGAGCTTTATCACTTTCGCATCGCCATCCTCTTGACGACCCAAGAGCCGCCTTTACCATCTGCGAAACGCACTCCCACGACCCATCCTGTCTGCCGAGAACAAAAGGAATCCTGCCCAAACGGCGGACGTTCATGTAGAGCACTTACAATCAATCTGATCGTCTGCTGATTGATGACACCTTCAATCGTCCGCTTCGGGAATCGGAATCTTCGACGAAAGCTTCACCTCGCGCAGCGACAGGCTCGACTGTATCGACGCGATACCGGCTTGCCGGCGCAACACGCGTTCGACGAACTCGCCGTATGCATCGAGATCGGTGGCGACCACCTGCAGAATGTAATCCGCCTGGCCGGTGATCTTGTGACACGACAGCACTTCCGGGCGATTGAGAATCATCGCTTCGAAGTTGTCCGACGATTTATCCGAGTGCATGTTGAAGACGATATGCACGAATGCAAACAGGTTCATGCCGACCGCGCGCCGATCGATGGTGGTTTGGTAGCCCGTAATCACGCCCGTGTCTTCGAGGTGTTTGCGCCGTCTCCAGCAGGGTGTCACGCTGAGCGACAGCTTCTCTCCCAACGCCGCGTTCGACATCGACGCGTCATCCTGCAACAGACGCAGCATTGAGCGGTCGACTGCATCCAGTTCGAATTTTGAACGATTTGTGCCCATTTTTTAGATCGCGTAGATAATTTGTGCTTCAAGTGTAGGGTCTGGCGCAAACGAAAGCAAAGTAAATGCGCTTGCCTCTCCGTAAACTGGTGGCTGTTTCCAACGCGACAGTCAACCATGCTTACCATCTACAGCGGCGATCATCGCCTGCATCACGGCGTCGAATTGAAGGACGGCGCGGTCACGCCATCGTTTGAACAACCCAGCCGCGTTGAGACCGTGCTGGCGCGGGTGCATGCAACAGAGCTTGGCGAGGTGATCGATCCAAAGAGCTATCCGTGCGAACACTACGTCGGCGCGCATAGCCGGCGATACGTCGATTTTCTGGCCGGTGCCTGGGAAGAGTGGGCCGCGTCGGGGCGTACGTGCCAGGCGTTGCCGCTCGTGTGGCCGGTACGCGGCTTGCCCAGTGTGGAGTTGCCCGACTTTATCGACGGCAAGCTGGGTTTTTTTTCGATGGACGCCGGATCTCCGATCAACGCCGGCACGTGGAATGCCGTGCGTGCGAGCGCGAACTGCGCGCTGACCGGTGTCGATGCGCTATCTGCCGGGGCGCGCTCGGCATTCGCGCTGTGCCGTCCTCCGGGGCATCACGCGGGTCGCGAATATATGGGCGGATATTGCTATCTGAACAACGCGGCCATTTCCGCGCAGCACGCCCTGCGTAACGGCTCGAAACGCGTCGCGGTACTCGACATCGACTTTCACCACGGCAACGGCACGCAGGACATTTTCTACGATCGCGCCGACGTGCTGTTCGCGTCGATTCACGGTGACCCCGCTGTGTCGTTTCCTTACTTCTCTGGATACGCCTCCGAGCGTGGCGCCGGGGCGGGGCTGGGCTTCAACCTCAATCTGCCGCTGGAGAAAGGCACTGCCTGGCGCGGTTACGAACAGGCATTGCGTGATGCCGGTACAGCAATTGTCGCCCATGCGCCCGATGTGCTGGTCGTGTCGCTCGGCGTCGACACCTTCGAAGACGATCCGATCAGCCACTTCAGCCTGCGCACGCCGGACTTCCTGCGCATGGGTGAGGCCCTCGCGAAATTCAACGTTCCCACGCTGTTTGTGATGGAGGGCGGCTACATGGTGGATGAAATTGGCGTCAACGCGGTGAATGTGCTGCTCGGTTTTGAAGGGCGCGGGTAACCGGTTCGATGCAGGTGACCACCATTAACAAAAAGGAGCAACAGGCATGACGCGATACATAGACGTGAAGGATGTTTCGAAACTGGTGTCGGAAGTCGGCATGATTGAGGTGATCAGGGCAATGGCATCCTACATCGAGCACGACTACCAGCGCTGGGATGCGTTCGAGAAGACCGCGCGGCTGGCGAGCCACTCGACGGATGGCGTGATCGAATTGATGCCAACCTCCGACGAACGGCTGTACTCGTTCAAATACGTGAACGGTCATCCGAAGAACACGAAGGCAGACATGCTGACGGTGATGGCTTTCGGCGTGCTGTGCGACGTTGATACGGGCTATCCGCTGCTGCTGAGTGAAATGACGTTGACGACCGCGATACGCACAGCGGCGACGTCCGCGTTGTTTGCACGTTACCTGGCCCGTCGCGATTCGCGCTCGATGGCGCTGATCGGCAACGGCGCGCAAAGTGAGTTTCAGGCACTGGCGTTCCACGACATGCTGGGCATTGAGGAAATCCGCGTGTTCGATGTCGACACAGACGCAACCGACAAGCTGATCCGCAACCTCGCGCCATTCAGGACGCTTCGCGTCGTCAGAGCGCATTCCGCCGCGGATGCCGTGCGCGGTGCCGATATCGTGACCACGGTCACCGCCGACAAGACGAACGCGACGATTCTCACACCGGACATGATCGAAGCGGGCATGCACATCAATGCGGTCGGCGGAGACTGTCCGGGCAAGACCGAATTGCACGCTGACATACTGCGCCTCGCGCGCGTGATCGTCGAATACGAACCACAGACACGGATCGAAGGCGATATCCAGCAACTGCCCGCGGACTTTCCTGTGATCGAGTTTCAGAAGATCGTCCGCGGCGAAGAGACTGGCCGCGAGGCCGATCGACAGATTACGGTGTTCGATTCGGTGGGCTTCGCGTTGGAGGACTTTTCGGCGCTGCGCTATCTCAGCGCCGTTTCGTCGGAACGCAACATCGGCGCCGGGCTGGAGTTGATCCCAGCGCCGCTCGATCCGAAGGATCTGTATGGCGTCGCAATGGACCGCAACGTCGAAGCGCCGACGCATCACTCCGTCTGTAGGGCGCCAGCTTGAACCGCCTGTCGACCACCATGATGTGGTGTAAACGTTCCTGGGAAAACTCAATCATGCAAACGAATCAGAAGTGTGCGGCGGGCATTGCGGTGACCGCAACGCTATTCACCATGACGCTTAACGCTAACGCGGACGACGTCGTGCGGATCGGCCACGTGGGTCCACTGACGGGCGCGATTGCGCACCTTGGCAAGGATAGCGAGAACGGTGCGCGTCTTGCGGTCGAGGAGATCAACGCGAAGGGGCTGTCGATCGGCGGCAAGCGGCTGACGTTGCAGCTCGACCCACAGGACGACGCCGGCGATCCGCGCACGGCGACGCAGGTCGCGCAAAGGCTGGTGGACGACAACGTGGTCGGCGTAGTGGGGCACCTGAACTCGGGGACATCGATCCCTGCATCGCGAATCTACAACGATGCGGGGATCGTCGAGATATCGCAAGCGGCGACCAATCCCGCGTACACGCAGCAGGGTTTCAAGACCACGTACCGGGTGGTCGCCACCGATGCGCAGCAGGGACCGGCGCTCGCCGCCTATGCAGTAAATAATCTGCGGGTGAAGACGGTGGCGATCGTGGACGACTCGACCGCTTACGGTCAGGGACTGGCGAACGAGTTCGAGAAAGCGGCGAAAGCGGCCGGCTTGCGCGTGCTGTCGCACGACGCAACGAATGACAAGGCCGTCGACTTCAGGGCGATCGTCACGAAGATCAAAGGCGAGAATCCGGACGCAATCATGTACGGCGGCATGGATGCAACCGGCGGTCCGTTTGCCAAACAGGCGCGGCAACTCGGCGTGCGCGGCAAGATACTCGGCGGCGATGGGGTGTGCTCAACCGACCTGCCAAATCTCGCCGGGCCGGCCTCTGATAGCGTGATTTGCACGGAAGCCGGCATGGCGCTCGAAAAGATGCCGGGTGGCGCGGCGTTCGTGCGCAGGTACGAGGCACGCTTCCATCAACCATTGCAGGTCTATGCGCCATTTGCCTATGACGCGGTGTACATCATCGTGGACGCGATGAAGCGTGCGAACTCAACCGACGCGGCCAAGGTGCTTGCGGCCATGCCGGCGACCGACTATCAAGGCGTAATCGGTGAGACGAGCTTCAACGCGCAAGGCGACCTGAAGCATGGTGCCATTTCGGTGTTCTCATACAAGGACAGCAAGAAAGTATTGCTGGACGTCGTGCGAATGTAACGCAGTGTGAGAGGGGATGATGGGTGGGTCGATGGTCTTCGAGGTTGACCAGCCCGTCAGACAGACCATACCCGCATTTCATGCGGACTATCGCGTTAAACTTTTTGTGAGACCGTGTATCCGGGTGGTGCGGATTACAAGAAACACCCGACCGATTGTGCGGCGAATGGAGCCGCCGCAGCAGCACATCATCTGACACAATCCGACACCGAGTGATGTTGTGATGCCACGGCGCATCATACGGTAAGTCGAGGCGCTCTTTACGTATGATGCAATGATGCGCCTCCTTGATCTTATATCCAGGCAGCACGAAGTGCTGACGGACTAGGGCCTAAACTAAGCATGAGCGAAATGCTGATGTGTGACAAGCCTTGCAAAAGCAGCACGTCTCGCATTCGCGCCTAGGGGCGGTTGGTGGCTGTTCTCGATGCGAGTGTTCACGCGTGCAGCCGCTTCGACGGTGACGTGCTAAATCTGTGCAAGCTCTGGTTCCCAGGCCTTTGTCGCCGGAAAACTGCGCACCTGACCGGCAACGATTCTCTTCGGCGCCGGCTTTGAACGCAGCACTCGCCGGGAGAAAGGTTTGTCTCCGGCCTCGTCGGACCGTTTGACACCGGCACGTCGAGTTCTACGCCGTGCTCATCAACCTCCCGCCACAACAGATGCGGCTCGCCGTCCGGTGTCACGAATATTTCGTCTAATGCCTTGCGCCGCATCGCCTTGGCGCGTTGGGCGAATCCCGCACCAAACCTATCGCACCAGAAAGGGACCGTTTCCCAAGTGACCACGACACCACGCTCAAAGCAACAACTCGTCGATGTCGCGCGGGGCCAAGCTGAACCGGAAGACCCTACGAGCGAACTGCGCAACCGATGACCAAAGCAGGGAAGCGATGGCCATGATAGCGATTTCGTCTTCTTCATCGCTTCATTTTGTTGCCGCATCTCCAGCAACCGGACAGTGCTGTAACTGGTAGGGCGACCTATTCGGCCCACAGGTCAGTCCGCAGTCGCCTTAGCACGCAATGCGGTCCCGATGCGTCGAGTGACTGTTCGTCCGGTCCAGTTTCAAACGCCACTGTTATCCCGAGAGCGATTCAGGATGCGCCGGCGCCGGCACGCCGCTAGCCGCTCCGTTCGTCGCACAACTGGAGAAGTATGCGAAGAACATGTCGTACTTCGTGATCGGGACGACGCAGACCGCATCGAAACCGCGAGACTGATTGAACTCGGCAACGAGTTATCGTCGGGTGTGGGACGGCGAGGAGGCCATGATGTTGAAGCCGGATTTCGATGCTGGCGCGACCGCGCGATGGAGGGCTGCGGATATTCGGACGGCATTCACAAGATTGGCGGTGCCTGCGCAAGTGGCGATGCAAAGCAGGCGGCTGAGTTGTATTAGAAATGGAAGCCGTTCATTAGCTACGAAAAACGACCCCGAATAGTTCTGCAAGCTCGCCGCGACAGCGCTTCATGAGTTGTCGTGCAGGCCATGGCGGACGCGGCTGTGCACGCGTTGAGCTATCCCACCGTACAGGAGCCTGCGCCGAACAAGGGGTGGTGGGCGGCCAGGGCGGACCAGCACATTAATCTTTCCGACCAGCACGCTGGTTGCCTCGCAGACATGGATGCCGTCGATCTACCTGCCCGCTGGATTCACCGCAACGGTCCTGCCTGTAGGCATGGAACTGGTGGTGTATCCGTATCACGAGCCGGATCTCTTCCGGTTTGAATACGCGTTCGAACAGGTCTTCCGACATCGAATTGCGCCAGTCCTGAAAGGAACATCAGCCGCGACGCGCGAGGTGAATGCCGGCGAGCATGCAACGCACTGAACCGCCCGCCATTTCGATGGTCGGGACATCAAGCGGCAGCATTTGCGCGGACCGCTCGATCAGCTTGCACTGTCGCGGTGTGAGACAGTCGAGTGCTCGCTGGGAGAGCGCGAGCACCCGGCCGTCGCGGCCCGTCAGTTCGAGCGCATTGCCAGCGAAATTGCGAAGCTGAGCATTGTCGAGCGCGATTACCGTGCGTCCCGTTTCCGCGAGACGCCGATGAATGTGCTCGCGGCGAGCCGTGTCGCTGATCACGTCAAAGCCGACGAGCGCGAAATCCGTCGCGACGCTCATCATCACGTTGGTGTGGTAGACCGGTTGCCCGTTCGTATCCGCTGTATCGAAACACATCGGCTCGAAGTTGAAATGCGTGCAGAAGCGTTCAAGTGCAACGGGGTCGGCGCGTCGCGAACGCGCTGTGTACGCGATGCGCGCCACGTGATCGAGCACCATCGCGCCCGTGCCTTCCAGAAAGATATCGTCGTGTTCAAGGCCCGAATAGTCGACGACGTCCTGCACCCGATACTCCGTCTTGAGCATGTCGATAACGTCGGGCCGCCTTTCGCGCCGGCGGTTGTGGCTGTACATCGGATATAGCGCGACATGGCCGCCGGGATGCGTCGAGAACCAGTTGTTGGGGAAGACGGAGTCGGGCGTACCGTTTTCGCCGGGATCATCAAACATGTGCACGCGAACACCCACGTCGGACAGTCGCCGTGCGGCGGCCGTCACTTCGTCGCGCGCTGCGTCGGCGAGAGCGTGTGCATGGGTATCGTCATGCCCGGCGGGCTCGCGTTGAAAGGCGTTATCCCCGGCTGTCTCGGGGTTGGGTGTGAAGCGGTGAGGACGCACCATCACGACGGCCGACGGGGCCTGAATCGACAAGCGGTTCATATGTGCAAATGGAAGGCAGTTCGACGGAACGTTCGTGATTCAATGCGTTGGTTCGAGCGCGACGATTCGGGACGCGGGCGCAGTCTGCATGCTGACCAATGCAAAGAGATTCTTCGGATCGGCGGCCGGTGGGATCAGTGAAATCTCCGTGCCAGCGACGTATTGCACCGCAAGCGCATACAGATAGCGCAGTGCGGAATAGTCTTCCAGCGCGAAGCCGACGGAATCGAAAATGGTGACCTGCGATGCGTTTTTCCGGCCTGCTGTTTCGCCTCGAAGCACTCGCCAGAGTTCGGTGACTGGAAAGTCAGAAGGCATCTGCTGGATGTCGCCTTCAATACGGGTTTGCGGCTCGTACTCAACGAACACGTGGCCTATCCGCAGCACATCGGCGTGCAACTCTGTCTTGCCGGGGCAATCGCCGCCCACTGCGTTCAGATGCATGCCCGGTTCGATCATGTCCAGTGTGAGGATGGTTGCGTAGGCCTTGTCGGCTGTAACCGTCGTGACGATATCGGCACCGCGCACGGCATCTGCCGTCGATGCCGCACGAACGACACGCAGCGCAGGGTAAGCAGACAGATTGTGCACGAGCTTGTCAGTTGCACGCGCGTCCACATCGAAGATACGGATTTCCTCGATACCGAGTTGCGTGTGAAACGCGATCGCCTGGAATTCGCTTTGTGCACCGTTACCGATCAGCGCCATCTTTTTCGAGTCGGGTCGCGCCAGGGCCTGCGCGGCAAGTACGGAGGTCGCGGCCGTGCGCAGCGCAGTCGTCAGCGTGAGTTCGGCAAGCAGCACGGGGTAGCCGGTATCGACGTCGGCGAGCGCGCCGAACGCCATCACCGTATGAATGCCGCGCTGCGCGTTGATCGGGTGACCGTTGACATATTTGAACGCGAACAGTTTGGCATCAGCGACTGGCATCAGTTCGATCACGCCGTCGCGCGAATGGCATGCGACACGCGGCGATTTGTCGAAATCGGGCCAGCGCAGATAATCGGCGCGCAAGGTGCCGACGAGTTCGGCCAGAAAGCGCGGTACGCCTAGGCTCGCGATGAGGCGGCTAGTGTCGGGTACGTCCAGAAAGCGGGTCATGGATGTGTCTCCTCCGGTGACTTGCGGCGGCCAGGTGCCGCGCGATAGAGACATTATTTCCATGATCGAAGCCAACAGAAAGATGGCAAAGATGCCAAAATTGCTAGTAATGTTGGCATTTTGTTAAGTCTAGGTGAGCAATATGTTCAAGTGCGCTATTTTACGCGCTACGTCGGCCGTATGCTCGGCGCCTACTCACCGCAAAAAAGGTCCCTTATGATCAATCTCGACGACGTCGATCGCCAACTCATCGCGCTGTTGCGAGACAACGCACGGGCCTCAGTTGTAACGTTGGCGAAGGAACTAAGAGTGGCGCGCGCGACGGTCCAAAACCGTCTGACACGGCTTGAGAAGAACGGCGTGATAGTCGGCTATACGCTGAGGCTCAAGCCGGCGGCAGAGAAGCATCGGATTCGTGCGCTGATGTCGATTGCCGTGCAGGGTAACCGGGCCACTGATGTGATCAAGGTGCTGCGCGGGCATCCGAACGTAGCGACCATCCACAGCACAAATGGGCGCTGGGACCTGATCGCCGAACTGCACGCTGATTCGCTGGAAAATTTCGATCGCGTGCTGGGCGCGATCCGGCTGATCGACGGCATTGCAAATACCGAGACCAGTATTTTGCTGTCGACACACAAGGCATAAATGGTTGCGGAGACTGCTTATGACTTAAATCTATCGAAACCATCCGTTTTCCGCCCTTAACTCCGGGAGCAAGGATTGCCGCGCGGCAGACTACAAGTGATTGATGGGCGACAACAATCAAGGCAGCGCCTCAGCGGACAACTGTGCGGTCAAGGTGGCTGCTTCAATGCGTCGAACCGACGGTCGGTTCGTTCCTGAGTCTGTCGTTGAGCACTATCGCGCCAAGGCGCGCGACGTTACGGCGCGGCGTACGACCGGGGTGCCTGCCCTGGAGGCCCGCCAGGCGCTCACTGACGAAGCGGTGATGGTGATAAAACGCGAATCGCATCTCAATTCATTCGTGATCCCTCCGGGTGAGGTCCCTTCATCGAGCAGCAGGATCAATCGCGCCCGTCGTATTTTGGCAACGGTCATCCTTCGGCTGCGCCGCATCGACAACAGTTCTTCTCGCTCGAGTTCATTCAGAATCATTTTGCCCATGCACCTTCAGAACAGTGCAATTTCATTGGATGGACTACGCGGGAATTGCTCAATGGTGGCAGGGCAAACGAATATCACCGCGGCGAGCTTGGCGGATAGCCGCGGGCGGCTGCTTCAATGCTGCAGAATTTTGGTCAGGAAGTCTTTGGTCCGCGGCCGTCGGGCATCGGGATTTCCGAAAAACTCATCGCGACTGCAGTCTTCAAGGATGTGCCCACCAACGTCGATGAACACCACCCGGTTGCTGACCTTCCGCGCAAATCCCATCTCGTGGGTGACGACCATCATCGTCATGCCTTCGTTCGCGAGCTTCACCATCACATCGAGAACCTCGCCAACCATTTCAGGGTCGAGCGCAGACGTTGGCTCATCAAAAAGCATCACGGCCGGGTCCATCGATAAAGCGCGCGCAATGGCGACGCGCTGTTGCTGCCCGCCGGACAACTGACCAGGATACTTGTCCTTGTGCGCAGCCAGGCCGACACGGTCGAGCATTGCAAGACCACGCTTCTTTGCCTCATCGGGGTTGCGTCGCAGCACCTTGATTTGTGCGATTGTCAGATTATCGGTGACAGACAGGTGCGGGAAGAGTTCGAAGTGCTGAAAAACCATCCCGACCGTGCTTCGCATCTTCGGCAGGTTGGTCTTACGGTCGTGGAGTTTGGCGCCATTGACTGTGATTTCACCCTTCTGGAATGGCTCCAGTGCGTTGACCGTTTTGATGAGCGTCGACTTTCCAGATCCCGAGGGGCCGCAGACCACAACGACGTCGCCCTTATTGACGTCGAGAGAGCAGTCATTGAGGACCTGCACCGGGCCATACCACTTGGAGACGTTTTTGATTTCAATCATCGGTTGCGACATATCGGTTTCCTCAACGGCCTCTCATCGAATGATGGCGATACGCTTGTGCAGGCGCTTCACCATGTAGGAGAGTAAGTAGCAGATAACAAAGTAAAACACCGCGGCCATTAGATAGCTCTCCACCGAACGACCCAAGTTAGTGCCGGCGACGACGAACCCCTTGAAGAGGTCGTTTGCGCCGATTACGTACACCACGGCGGTGTCCTGGAACAAGACGATGGTTTGCGTCAGCAGCACGGGGAGCATGTTGCGGAAAGCCTGGGGTAGGACAATCAGGCGCATGTTTTGCCCAAAGCTCATTCCTAAAGCCTGACCGGCAAAAGTCTGCCCATGCGGAATCGACTGGATGCCAGCGCGCATGATTTCGCTGAAATACGCAGCTTCAAATGCGATAAACGTTATGACTGCCGCAAGGTCGGCGCCAACCGGGCGCCCAATCAGAAGTGGTACGAGCAGAAAGAACCACAGCAGAGCCATCGGAAGAGGGATGCTGCGCATGCCATTCACGTACAGTGCTGCGGGACGTTCAAGCAACCACGCGCCGGACAAGCGCATGATGGCCAACACTGTTCCCAGCACGATGCCTCCCGCTGTAGCAATAAGCGTGAGCATGATGCTGAACTTCAGTCCAGATAGCAGGTAGTCGTGGAAAACGTGCCAGCTGTAAAACGATAGGTCGAGGTGCATGATTAGTGGCTCCGCGCACCGGCTAGTTTGGTCAGACCGGGCACGCGGGAGCGACGCTCGATGACAGCCATGATGCGGTTTATCGCAACTGCGGATACGATGTACAACACGGTTACGGCTGCGTAGATTTCAACGGGACGTGCCGTCTCTTCGCCCACTTGCATGGCGAACCAGGTAAGCTCGGTGACGGAGACAGCGAAGGCGACGGACGAGTTCTTGAGGACGTTCATCGCTTCGCTAGTGAGCGGCGGAATGATGATGCGATAGGCCAGCGGTAACAGAACAAAGCGGTAATACTGAGGACCGGTGAATCCGAGTGCCATCCCTGCATAGCGTTGTCCGCGGGGCAACGCCTGAAGGCCGGACCGAACCTGTTCCGCGATTCGAACGGAGGTATATAGGCCTAGTGCAATCACTACCAGAAAAAATCCACTTACGTTTTTGAGTGCCGGAATGAATGGTGGGATGACGTAATACCACAGGAAGATCTGGACGAGCAGCGGGATGTTGCGGAATAGTTCAACCCAGCACGTTGCAAATCCAGCGAGAATCGGCCTGTCGTGCAAGGTCCGCATGATGCCAATGATTGACCCGAGCACAAGCGCAATGGCGAGTGCAGAAAGTGCTACCGAGAGCGTCCAGCCCCACGCCGACATCATCCATTGCCAGTAGGTCGGATAGTCGCCGGGACTCTGGAAGAAGACTTTCCAATCCCACGTAATCATAGTGAAAACCTGAATCAAAATAAGTGTCACAGGATAGCGCCGCGCTCACGCTATTTCTCTCGCAATGCCTGCCAAGATAGGAGCAGGCGTAGCTACGCTACCGCCTGACTTTGAGAATCGCTTCAACCTCGACTGGAATCCCGTGCGGCAACGACGACATCCCGACTGCCGAGCGGGCGTGCTTCGAAGCCTCTCCGAAAACCGACGTGAACAGGTCTGAGAAGCCGTTCATCACTGCGGGATGATGCCGAAAATCATCTGAGGTGTTGACCATGCCGAGCACTTTCACAAAGTGTTCTACAGCGTCGAGGCTGTGAAGGGCTTGGCGGATGGTTGACAACATGTTGAGACCGGCGAGGCGAGCGGCGGAGTAGCCAAACTCAACATCGTCTTCGCTTCGAATCTTCCCCGAGACATATGTGCCGTCCAGTTGCCTGGGTGCATGCCCAGAGAGGAACATCAAGTCCCCTGCGAAGCGATACGGGATGTAGTTCGCACTCGGCTTCGGCGCTGGCGGGAGAACAATGCCAAGTTCGAGAAGTTTGCGCTCTGCGCTCATTGCTAGACCTCTGCGATGCATGAAAGAGCCGGCCAAAGCCGGCTTCGGTGTGGATTACTGAACGCCGGTGCTACCGGGGTTCTTAAAGTTCGCCGCGTTTGCGGCCGACATCGGCAGGTTCAGATTCAGATTTTTCGGCGGGATGGGCTGCGTGAACCATTTTGCATAGAGTTGAGCGAGCTCACCACTGGATGCCATTTGTCGAATCGTGCTGTCGACAACCTTTCTGAACTCGGGGTCGTTTTTACGGAACATAAAGGCAAACGGCTGCGTTTGGAAGTCGCCATCGAGAATCTTGTAATCGTTGGCGTTGCCGGTGTTGGCGACTTGACCTGCGAGCAGAGCATCTTCCTGAACGAAGGCGGAGGCGCGGCCGGCCGACAGCATGAGGAACGAATCGGGCACGTCCTTGCCGTAGAGGAACGTCACATCGATGTCGTTCTTCGACTTGAACGCACGAAGCAGTTGCACTGCCGTGCTGCCCGAGGTCGTCGAGACAGTCTTTCCCTTAAAGTCGGCGAAGCTATTGATGCCCGACGACTTCATTACCACTGCGGTTTCGCGCGCTTCAAAGACCGTCGGCGAGAAATCGACCTGTTCCTGGCGGGCGATAGTGTTGGTCGCGGTGCTGCACTCAATATCGATAGTGCCGTTTTGAATCAATGCCTGCCTGTTCGCGGGCGTTACCACCGTATAGTTGACCTTGAGATTCGGCGCGCCAATCCGGGCCTTTACGGCCTCTGCAATCTTGTTGCAGATGTCCACCGAATACCCCATCGGTTTGCCTCCCGAGGCCGTGACGTAGGAGAACGGAATCGATGCATCACGCGCCCCGATGTTGATAACGCCGTTCGCCTTGATGGTGTCGAGCGTGCCTGCATGAGCTACTTGAGTCGTAGCCGCGATGAAAAGGACAGAAAAGGCGGCGAGGAAACGGTTACGGTTTTTCATGGCGACACCAAAAATGAATGGTTGGCGAGTTTGTGGGAGGACCTCGGTGATCGATGGAATCACCTCTAACACCGCGATTCAGTGCGTCCAGTCTAGCCATGCAAATTTCAAAACAGGGTGAAATATTCCGATTCATAAACATCGTAAAAATCGATGTTTAGGCGAAGTGTTCAGAAAAATTGCTGCGTTCAACCCAAAATTACGGGTTTTTACCGATCAATATGAACCAATATGGTGCATATGGCGGGTCGTAGCGATGTATCATTGATTAATTCTATGAGTTGCATAGAATGGATGTAAGCGGACCAACGCGCCATGATGCGTAAGGGTGGAACAATGACTTTGAAGCAACTGGAGGCTCTTTACTGGGCTGCCACGCTTGGGGGCTTTCAACACGCGGCAAACAAGCTGCACACGACGCAATCCACGATTTCACAGCGAATCTCGGAGCTTGAAGATTTGCTGGGCGCTCCCTTGTTCGACCGAAGCACCCGGAACGCCAAGCTGACGGACAAAGGGGCGCAGCTACTAACCACAGCGCAACGGATGCTTGAGTTACGAGACCACGCAATTGAGCAATTAAGCCTTCCAAATGTCATCGAGCGCACCTACCGGATTGGCGTCACCGAGCTCACGGCCATGACCTGGTTGCCGCGTCTTATCGAGCTGCTGAAGGCGCACTATCCCAAGCTCACTGTCGAGCCTCACGTCGACATGAGCACGAACCTCAAGGAGCGGCTTCTCGCAGAAGAAATTGACCTTATGGTGGCGCCGGACGCATATCCAGATTTGCAACTCTCGACGCACTTGGTTGGGTCGGTCCAAAACGCATGGATGTGCAAGCCTGGCATATTGGGTGAGAAAAGGGCCTTCAGGATTCACGAGCTCGCGGACAAGAAGGTTCTCACCAACAGGTCTGGTCCAGGCTTGATTTACCACCGATGGTTCCGTGAAATCGGCTTCGTCCCGGATACCTTACTCGCATCTAACAGCATCGTGGCTCTGGTGGCACTCGTGGTCTCGGGAGTTGGCGTCAGCTATCTGCCGCTCAACAGTCTGACACCTCTGGTGAAGGCCGGTAGGCTTGAGGTGCTCAGCGTTGACCCTCCGTTGCCCCCCATCGACTACGTTGCTGTCTACAAGACTTCTCGTGCGAGTGCACTGACGTCGTCCATCATCATAATCGCTCAGGAGTGCTGCGATTTCGACCACGTATTGAAGGTTTGAGGAATTTTGACAGAAGAGGCTCTTTAGGAAAATCAATGCTAGAGCATCGAGAAAATTCATGCTGTCGAAAATTTCTTTCGATTAGCATGGACCACTTTGCGAAACTATGTGCAAAGGCATCTCGCAGGAGCTTCAACAAGAGCATGAAATCGAGACTCGCCTTTGTCCGCTTGGAATGTCAAAGGCTATGAAAATTGGACTCATCGGTGCTGGCAAAATTGCTTTCAGTCTCGCTACTGAGCTGATTCGGAACGGGCACGAAGTCGTATTCGCATATTCGCGTGGAAAGACGTCTCAACCATTCGACACGCTCGCAGTTCCCTCAGTACAACATCTGAATGCCGATGACATCCGCTCAGTTAACCTGATGGTTGAGGCCGCCTCTGCCCAAGCGTTGCACGAACATGGACTGGCTGTCCTGGCGCAGACCGACCTCGCAATTCTTTCAACGACCGCGCTGGCAGATTTAGAGTTCGAACGGGCGGTGCGTGAGCGAGGCGCTGCAGCTGGAACGAAAGTTCATGTTCTCGCTGGAGGCATGGTTGGTTTGGATGGAGCGGCATCGGTTTCGGGTTACATCAAGAGTCTTGTCATCACGACAACCAAGACGCCGGCGGCTTGGGGCATTGACGCTCATGCAGGTACTCAGACCCTGTTCGAGGGTTCCACGCGTGAAGCCTGCGTCAAGTATCCACGCAATGTGAACGTGCACGCAGGACTTGCCTATTCTTCAATCGGCTTTGACCGCTGCCGCAGTATTCTTGTCTCGGACCCTCATGCGCACGTGCTCTCCCAAAAGGTTGAAGTCGTGTCCGAAGATTTCGGGTGGACGATTGACCTTTATTCGCGCCATATCGGTGGCGTGAGCGGGTCACTTACCCCGCGCAGCGTCCTTGGTTCCGTTCTGAGGATTTTGTCCTCGGCCGCTTGATTCCTAACCTTCAAAATGGTGTGCTATGAGTTTTGGTATCGATGACATTCGGCGCGCTCGCGAGACTATCGCAAGCAAGATTGTGGAAACTCCGCTGCTGGAGTCGCCCTTCCTTAATCGCATGCTCAACTGCCGCCTGTTCGTTAAGGCAGAAAATCTGCAAGTGACTGGTGCGTTCAAGTTCCGAGGCGCACTGAACAAGATTTCGTCATTACCCGAGGAGCAGCGGAAAAACGGCATTCTGGCCTTCTCATCAGGCAACCACGGCCACGCGGTCGCTGCGGCAGCCAGTCTGATGGGCTGCCCTGCAGTTATCGTTTTGCCCAACACGACCGCCGCCATCAAGGTGGAAAACTGCCGTTGGTGGGGAGCTGAGACGATTTTCTACGATGCAACCAAGGTTGACCGCGAGACCTTTGCGAAGGAGATCGCAGAGAGCCGTGGTCTTACTGTGGTTCCTCCGTTTGACGATGAACTCGTCATGGCGGGCCAGGGCACCGTTGGACTCGAAATCCACGAGCAGTTGGACGTGCTCAACGTTAGTCCGGACCTGCTGGTCAGCAATTGCAGTGGCGGCGGGTTGTCTTCGGGCGTAACCGAGGCATTCAAGCATTTCTACCCTTCGGCCGAGGTTGTGCTTGTCGAACCGGCGGGTGGCGAGAAGATGTCTCGTTCCCTCGAATCGGGCAAGCCCGAGCGTAACTTCAATCTTGGCCCTACGATTCTTGATGGTATCAACGGCCCGCTTGCGGGCACTAAGACCCTTGAGGTGCTGCTCCGTCACGGTGTTGGCTGCACCAGCATTAACGAAGACGAGGCGTTGGCCGGAATGTTCGCCGCATTCAAATTCCTGAAGCTTGTCATTGAGCCGGGCGGCGCGGCGAGTCTTGCAGCTATTCTTGCCAAGAAAATCGACGTCACTGGAAAAACTGTTGTTATCCTGGCTTCGGGCGGTAACGTGGACCCTGCCGTCTTTACCCGCGCGTTGCAACTGGCAGAGCAATGATTGGGTCATCAGATGGTCGCGTGTTCGGTTAATGTTCTCGGACGCAAGGTGGTGGGTATAGCGAGACCGCAACCGCGACCCCGCCGCATCAAAACAGCATTGACCCGACCTAATCTATGGATGCTCTGCAACTCCAAAGCTTCGTGATGGTGCTTGAACTTGGCTCCCTCTCCGAAGCCGGGAAAAAGCTGGGTGTCACCCCGGCTGCGATCGCGGCCCGTGTTCGCAGTCTGGAGGACGAGGTCGGCGTCCCCCTGGTAATGCGAAGCGGCAGATTCGTTAAGCCTACCCAGGCTGGCATCAATATTCTTGAACGCTCTCGGCGCCTGTTACGCGAAATTCGTGACCTGCGGGTTGCGGCGAGCAATGGGGATTCCGTTGGAGAGCTCCGCCTCGGGGTATTTCCGTCGGCGATGACAAGTCTTCTTCCTCCAATACTGAAGAAGCTGTATGACGCTACCCCGGCGCTCAACATCCTGGTTTCTTCGGGGACATCGCTGGACCTTTGCCGCGCAGTTGACAGTGGCGCCATCGATGCAGCAATCGTCGTCGAGCCGCAATATGTCATTCCCAAGCGATGTGAATGGCGCGAACTAGCCGCTGAGCCTCTGGTGCTGGTCGCACCGGCAAGTCTGGCAGGTGGCGATGCTCATGAGTTGCTGAGCGCAGAGCCTTTCATTCGATACGACCGAACGTTGCTGGCAGGACAGCTCGCAGAGCGATATTTGCGGGAGCACGAAATCCAGCCACGTGAGCGCCTTGAGCTCGATGCACTCATGGCTATCGCAGCGCTTGTTGACCAGGGCTTGGGCGTATCGTTGCTTCCCGACTGGAGGCCGATGTGGCGCTCGGGCCTCGACATCGTCCGCATCGAACTGCCGGCACGCGCGCCCGTCAGGAAGGTCGGTTTGATTTGGGCCGCACACGGGCCGCGAGCACAGCTCGCCGAGAAGTTCTATGTAGCTGCGAAGGCGGGAATTCGCTAGTTCGTCAACAGCGGCTCGCCCCGACGCCTGCATGCGCCATCGCTTGTTTCGCGAACAGGCGGTCCACTCTTTGAATTCAATTGGCCGAGAGTGTGTCAAAACGCGAGCAATCGCCTAGACTGAATCAACCTGTTAGCGCGAGAGGCGAAGATGGGGCGATTTGTCGAAGGTGCAAGCCGCAATCAGGGCACGTTGCTGCCGGAGTGTCTCGAAGACTTTATCGCTGAAGACAATCCCGTGCGGATCGTCGACGCATTCGTAGACGAACTCGATCTGGCTTCCATGGGCTTCGAAGGCACCACGCCGGCGATCACGGGCCGACCGTCTTACCATCCGTCCGTTCTGCTCAAACTCTACATCTACGGCTATCTCAATCGCGTGCAATCGAGCCGACGTCTGGAGCGCGAGTGCCAGCGTAATGTCGAACTGATGTGGCTGACCGGTCGCCTCGCGCCGGACTTCAAGACGATTGCCGAGTTCAGACGCAGCAATGGCGCCGGCATTCGCAATGTATGCCGCCGCTTCGTGGTGATATGCCGCGACCTGAAGCTGTTCACGCAAGCAGTCGTTGCCATCGACGGCAGCAAGTTCAAGGCGGTCAACAGCCGCGATAACAACTTCACGCCCAACAAGATCGCAAAGCGTCAGGAGCAGATCGAGCAAAGCATCCAGCGCTATCTGGATGCGCTGGAAACTGCTGATCGCACGCAACCCGCAGAGGTCGAAGCGAAAACCGAACGGCTGCGGGAAAAGATCGAGACGCTGCGCGAGCAGATGCGCGATCTGGATCGGGCAGCGGAACTGTTGAATGATTTACCGGAAAAACAGGTTTCGCTGACTGATCCCGACTCACGTTCGATGATGTCGCAAGCCAAGGGCACAGGTGTCGTGGGCTACAACGTTCAGGTGGCTGTTGATACGAAGCACCATCTCATCGTGACACACGAAGTGACGAACGTCGGTAGTGACCGCGCTCAGCTCAGCCCGATGGCCAAAGCCGCGCGCGAAGCGATGGGCAAGAAGAAGCTCAAGGCGCTGGCCGATCGCGGGTACTACAGCGCCACGGAAATCAAGGCTTGCGATGACGCTGGTATTGCAGCGCTGGTGCCAAAAACACAAACCTCCAGTGCAAAGGCAGATGGACGGTTCGATCGGGCCGACTTCATCTACATCGCGAAAGACGACCAATACCTATGTCCAGCGGGGCAACGGGCGATTTACCGATTTACTTCCGTCGAGCGCGAAACTCCGATGGCCCTGCGTACCTACTGGAGCAGCGCTTGCCCGAAATGCCCGATAAAGAACCGGTGCACGCCCACCGACTACCGGCGTATTCGACGATGGGAACACGAAGCGGTGCTTGAGGCGATGCAGTCCAGGCTGGATCGCCAGCTCGACGCCATGACGATGTGGATAGGCTCGCTCTTGCCGCTTTATCCTCGCGGGCATTTAAACAGACGACATGTCTGGCCTGCGACAACAACGTAGATCCAGGGAAGACATGCAACGATGAGCAACGAAAGCGAACCGAAGAATCGCGAACCTTCGGCAGAAATGCTGAGCGAATTGGCCGCAGTTATAGCCGAGATGACACGGGTGGTTTCGCGGACTGAGCCAACCACCAGCCAGCGCATCGGCGCCTGGGTGATAGGAGTGACCGCGTTCGCTGAACTCGCGGGCCTTGTGGTCGTGGCTTTTCTACTCCGCTCGCAAGTGGCGGCGGCGATGGTTGTGCCTAGCGGTGCCCGCTGGCTCGCGGGGATGATTATGGCAGCCATAGCTTCTACCGGTTTGATCCTGTTTTTAGTCAGCACGATACCTTCGCTGCTAGCGATCAGGAGAGATCCGTTTGGCGCGGTGCTTCGCGCCGTAGATACTGACATGAGGGAATACGCTCACTTCCTCGCGTTGCTGGCGAGCTATCCGAAATCGCTTCTTGAATACGCATTAATGCAGTACCGGTTTCATCGCGACGCGTTCGAGATTCGAATCGCGCTGACGAGCGGCGATCTTAAAAAGATCGGACTGTTTCCGGCATGGCTGGCTGTCACTGCTGGTGCCCAGAAGCTCACCACCACTGACAATCCATGGCTTTGGATGCCGGTCGTGCTGGCGGGCTGCTTCTACCTGCTGGCGTTCGTTTTTTCTGACAAACCTCAGCAGATGAGCAGGGTTGTCTCGTTGCTTGAACATGTCATGTCGTACTACGACGACTATTGCTGTGATGGTGAAACGGATGCTTCGGCGCCAACCACCGGGTTGCCAGTACAGGGCAGGTCCCGAGCCAGGCGAAGGGGAGCTCTGGTTGTTCAGCTCGCGCCAGATCCACGATGGCCTTTTGCTGGCGGAGGCATAGTCGCCGGGAAGTCGTGGTGGCGGGATCCGCAGGGAGGCGATAAATATACCCAAAAATCAAATCAATCGGCCTAATGCGCGCTTAGCTGCCCGAGTTACCTGGTAGCGCCGTAGACTGGCGGTTTGATCGCGTGCGATCAATGGTTACCGCCGTTGGCTGAAGGGCCAGTGCACTATGTCGCAAAATGGATAAGCGTCCCTTGTCACGGATGGAGCATGCACGACGAATTCCAGCTTGATGTGGTTGCGATCGCCGACGTGTGGGCACTTCGCGATGAGATCCTCCGCGCCGGCCTGCCGCCCGGCGATAGTATGTACGCGGGTGATCAGAGTGCCGACACTCTTCACGTTGGGGCGTTCAGTCATGGGCACCTCGTGGCGGTGAGTTCGATCTGCCGTGACGTTAGCGGCGAGCGCAACACTCAGGTATGGCGCCTTGGCGGCATGGCCGTCAAGCCCGAATGTCGGAACTGCGGAGTTGGCACCACGCTCGCCAGATACTGCATCGCATATGCCAAACGCTCCGGCGCTGAAAGTGTATGGTGCGCAGCCCGGATTAGCGCGTTGACCTTCTATCAGAATCTTGGCTTCTCGATGATCGGTGAGATCTGTTCGCGAGCCGATATGGGAGAAGAGAGATTCGTCCGAATGGAGTTGGCTTTTTCAGGCTGACGGCTTATGCATGAAATAGATCGACGGTGAAGTTGACGTCGCGGGGAGGCAATGCCATGCCATGAAGCCGGCATAAACAGCTGCCGTTTTCCACGGAGTTGCGCTGTTCCGGCATCACTTTCAGGCATCGCATGGCGAGTACCTTTTGGCGGCGCGGATATGCGCGGACGCTCCAGGATTGCCTTCCGATCGCTGTCTGGATTCAAGTCGATGGCGGGACGGTGGTATTCAGGACCCAGGCAGAGTCAGCCAGCTTGCTTCGCGATCTGGAGTTCCAGTAAGGTCGTCTCGCTTCTTCTGGGCCATTGGCCGCGACTACTCGGACGTATCGCTCGCTGCCCTTGAGTTGGCAGCGAGGGGCTGAGCTTCCCGGTATGACCGGCGCGGCCAGAGCGAATTGAAACGGGTGCGAACGCTTCGTTATCTTGCGGACTTCATGAGGTGGGCGGCTGAACTTTGGTGCCGAAAATCACCCGATCGGCCGCGATTGTAGCCAGTGCCGGCCCGGGATGCCGTCGAACTAATCTGGCCGCCTCACCCGAAGGCTGTATTTTGGTATCCACGCAGAACGGACCCACCTGAGCCAATACTGCTGGCTCAGGTGGGTCAACCCAACCTGAACATCAGCACTCGGAGACTTGAAGGAAGCAGTTCCCCTACATAAACAGGCGGTAATCGTACGAGTGGTCCGAGAAGCGATCGAGAAGTGCGCCGATCTTCGCGACGCGCCGAGACGTCTCGATTGTTGCCGGAAGTTGCCCGTAGAGGTCGAAACTGTTGAAATTCATTTTCGACAAGCCGAGAACTTCGTCGGCAATGGTCATCAAATCGGTCGTGCCCGCATGACGGCGAATTACCAAGGGGGCTGGAATTCGCCGCTTGCCCTGGAAATAGTGTCTTCTGGGATTTAGAGCAGTAGATGCGCCGTGGACCCACAATAGAGCCGTGTGATCGTCGATGACCACTGTCGTTCCCCGCCGTATGGGATAGTTGTCGATCTCGAACTTTCCGTCGGGGGTCGGATGAGACGCCACATACCGTAGCGTGTCGTCAACGAAGATCTGCAATAGCTCTACGCACGCAACCCCCTCAAGTCCAGCTTGGAGCCCAAGGCGTTCTTCGCGAAGGAACGGGGTCTGTTTGTGGATCACCACCCGCTCGGGAAGTCGAAGGTGAGCGGCGAAAAACAGTTCACGGATTCCCTCTCCGAGCCGTCTCGCGTCGTCGAAGCTCATGAAGGGATTCTTGTTGCGCATGATTGGATCTTCGATCTTGCTCAGGCGGAACTGCAGACCGATGCCGTTCGGGCTATAGAGGTGGCTACAGCCCAGCACGACGTGTGCGCCCGCATTCTGCGTCGTTTTACGTTTGACGCTGAAGCCGAGACCAACATAGGCGGATTTCTCGCTGAGTCCCCCCAACGTCCACGGCGTGCGCATGCTTTTCACGTACAGGGCAAGCGAGAGCCACCAGCGCACGCGGCATTGCTGCTGCGTGTTACGGAGGGTTTCCTCTTCGACAAACTGTGTGGCGCAACCTTTCGGAATCGCCGCCGCCTTGACGAAATCGTGTAGATCGAACTCTTCATCGTCGATCATGTAGTTGCGCAACGGAGCCCAGCGATCGGGGACGTAAATGATGGTTACGTCGGGACGCTGCGACGCGCTCAAGGAGGCAATCGATCTCGTGATTGCTCCGGCCAAAGCGCGTGCTGAGGAGGGTGTCATGCTGTCCGGCTCGTCAAGCTGGACGAACGATTGTTCACCAACCACAGGGATCTCGAGCGGGCACTGGTAGGCGGACGCGAAACCTGGGAACGGCGGGAGATAATCCGCGTCCTTCCCTGGCTGTGCCGCGACGTGAAGCTGGGACAGGTACTGGTGAACTCGTGTGGCGTCCTGGGCAGGCGCAATGATTCCGACGCGGATGGAGGAAGCTATGCCTGTGGTGGTGAGGCTGGAATCGAACGGCCTGTTGTTGATCAGGCCTCGGACGGGATGGGTGTCGAATGCCAGTCCGGCTGCCGATCTGCGCGCGAATTTCAGTCGCGGTTCTGCGAGTTGAAGTCCGGCTTGCCGCGCGGCTAACTCCTGAGCGGAACTGAGTGAAACGGTACGCTCGCGCTCGTCAGTGATTCGCGCAAACAGCGGTCGTCCAGAGAAAGTCAGGTCGATACCGTCTTCATGGTCGGGGAAGCGGACATGAAAATCGCGCTGAGGCACGAGGCGACGTCGCCACGCTTCGGTTGCGTCGTTGAATTCCTTGTTGTGCTGATAGCCCAGCACGCGCTGCTTGACGAGCCGCTCCGTATCCTTGGGTGCGATCGCGCCATTCTTGTCGGTAACGTACAGGGTGGGTTTCAGGACGAGCGCCATCTCGCTTCCGA
This sequence comes from Paraburkholderia sp. J63, assembly GCF_905220245.1. Classification (NCBI taxonomy): domain Bacteria; kingdom Pseudomonadati; phylum Pseudomonadota; class Betaproteobacteria; order Burkholderiales; family Burkholderiaceae; genus Paraburkholderia; species Paraburkholderia sp. J63. Next base: position 87,092 of record NZ_CAJMZF010000021.1, read on the forward strand.
GCGGGCGTATCTGGACCAGTACGGCCTGGTGAACTTTCCAGTCGACCCTGTCCAGGCGCAAATTCTCGACATTCTCGGATGTCCAGATCAACGACTCGCCGTCTGACGGGCAATTCGCCTTAGCCGATAAGGCGAGGACGGTCGCACGGCGGACAAGCTGGTTGATGACGCCGTCTTCGTATCGCAGATCGTCATCGTTCAGGGGGACCCGTTTGATTTCCCCTTTCAGATTCTCGCCGAAGGCGAGGCGCAGACTATCGGCTATAGCGATCGCATAAATCTTCGATCGGAACGGCGCGGCGACAAAATTGTGTTTGTCGCCAAGCTCCCTCAACGTGGCCCACACGGTTCCGGACGCCGGCCATTGATGCAAATCAAACTCAAGAAGCTCCTGCGGCGGTGTCAGCGGAATTGCGTTGCTTTTGATGAGGCCGGTCGGGGGAAGAGGCGGGAGCCCGAAAGCGGTGAGCTGGTTAACGGGCGTCGTCGCATGCTCGTCGAGGATTTTATTGATGCGGTCTCTGGCCGGCCCCTTTGACAGGTAGAGCGCCAACCGCCGCATGAGATCGTCGAAGGAAACGCCCGGAACGAGGAAGCGGGATGGCTCGTCGTCGTTCGTCGATAGGAAGGCGCTGACCGTGTCCAAAGGCGGATCCTCGCCGTATTGCGTCCAGAACAGCGGCAAATCTGTTCGCGCGAGACCTGATACCGCGTATTGACGGAATGCCTGCATCACACTCTCGTCGCGACCGCTGTATCCAGCAACAACGACGGTATGCGTTCTTAAGGCCTCAATGAGCGAGTCACGAAGCTGGACTTCGACCTGGGCGAGTTCTCCTGGCGAATTTTTGAGGCGATCGTATCGGTAATCGCCATGCATCGAGACGCAAGCGAGCTCGCCTTTACCTGGAGCGCGGTAAAGTCGTTGCTGGGAATCTATTCCAATTTCGATGGGTGTCAGATTCGTGGCGACTGCAGCGCGCGCGATGAGTCCGTCGAAATTTGTCGTCCACACGGTCTGAATCAAACCGGAAGCCGCGAGCTCGGCTAGTAGCCTGTAACCGGTGTGAGGTGTGGACTGCTTGACCCATCTTTCAAAATAGCGACGACGATCGTCACTTCGCGAGAAGCAGGCTTCAATGTAGGCCCCATATTCGTCAGGATGCCCGGCGACCGGATAGCACCGTTGCCTGTCCAGCCATGTTTGAATTCTGTCGCGGACGGAGGGGAGGGAGAGTTCGCTAAACTGCTCTTCGATACCTGGATTATTCGAAAGAAAAATATCCCGCTTCCATTCCCAGATACATTGGGCGGCGGACGGCATCCCGGAGCTCATCGATGCACCCGCGCCAAGGAAAAGCATCAAAGGTCGGTCTTGGGACACGGCCAGTGAACGAATCAGGGCATCCACAGCCATGCGCCTTACAGAAGTCCCCGTTTGCAACGCAGCGTGCTTATGCATATTGGATTTTCATTCGTGACGTAAAATCAAAACGCGGTGCGGAGTGTGAATTGTCGAATCTTCAGTGGCCACACTGATGCCTGCATCTATTGGTCTCTACGCTGATGGTGCCGCGCAGTAAGTATATGGTGTTCCGGTACGGGTGAGCGCAAACAGGCCATGTACTACAGTCGCGATGTCGCCGACTTGTCCACTCGCAAATCCAAACAGGTAATTCGTTAATGAGCTGAAGATGGCCTCGCAGAGGGCCTCGTCGTCGCCTCAGAAGTAGCTCCGGAGGCGCTCCTACGATCTGATGCTCGACTAACAGCATCATGGGTTAATCGTCGCCGCCCGTTGCGTGGCCGTCCGTCGCCTCCGGTAGCAGTCGTCAGTTATGAACCAGCATGCGCCTTCTGGGATTGGGTGAAGGGGCCGTTGCAAAATCTAAAATCTAGTAGTAAGATTATCTTACCACCCGATTCGGGGCACTGACAAGGCTGACGTATGACGCAACTTGAGCTTGAAGAACTGTTGATCGTTGCGGTGACCAACGTTCAGAAATCGAGCGGTCGCGAAGAAACGAATGTAACCGCGGAGACGGTGCCGCTCGATGAACTTCCGGGCTTCGATAGCCTTAACGGCGTGGAAATCACGGTTGACGTCATGGAGCAGCTCGAGTTGCCGTTGGAAGCGAATAACATTTTTGTCGCCGACGACAAGCCTCTCTCTATCCGGGACGTCGCGAAGATGCTTTCTGCCATGCACCCGAAGCTGAGCGGGCCGATTGGAGTCTGAGATGTCCATTGCGGAAAGGTTGAAGGAAGCGCGAGAGATTGCTGGGCTCTCGCAGGGCCAGGTCGCGAAGCGACTTGGCATGCACCGCCCAACCATCAGCGAGATTGAAGCGGGGCGGCGCAAGGTTGCAGCGGATGAGCTTGATCTATTCGCGGAGCTCTACGACGTTTCGGTCGAGTGGATCGTCAATGGTTCTGTGAAGGATGAGGCGGCCGACGCCCGCATGCTGATGGCAGCCCGGGAGCTCAGCAAGATGTCCGACCAGGACCTCGATCGCCTGATGAATATGTTGCGGATGCTGCGAAAGGGCGAGGACAAGTAATGTCGGACAAAAAGTCGCTATTCACTGCGGCGGTTGCGAAAGCGCTGCAGACGCGCAAGCGGTTGGGCATCTCACTGGAAGACGCTGTATCGCCTCTTGATGCGGCAGAAAAACTCGGCGTCGAAGTTAGGCTTGCCGATCTTCCTTCCATGGAAGGAATGTACGTTTCTGGCGGCAGACCGACAATTATCCTGTCAAGTATGCGTCCATTCGGGCGACGCAACTTCACTTGTGCACACGAACTCGGTCACCATGCGTTTGGCCACGGCGAACAGTTTGACGAACTCACTAGTGATCGTTCGTACGGGCGCGCGACCGATACCAAGGAATTCCAGGCCGACACTTTTGCTGCGTTCTTTCTGATGCCTAAAAGCGCGCTTGAAAACGGGATGTTGCGTCGTCAGCTCCGCTACGACACGCTCGACCCAATCACCGTGTATGGGTTGGCTAACTGGCTTGGCGTCGGGTACGCGACGCTCGTGAATCATATGGTGAACGGTATAGGGGCTATTTCCCGTACGGTCGGCGATCGTTTTCTTCGCAGTGCTCCGCGGGATATACGGCAGCAACTCGTTGGCACACCGTCGGCCGCCCAGCAAATCATCTTGGCTGACCAGCACTGGCGTGGCCGCTCCGTCGATTGCGAGGTTGGTGATCTGATTCGCGTCCCTCAAAACTGTCGCTATGAAGGTGCGCTTGCTGCTAGCGAGATCGCAGGCTTTGCGCAAGCGTATTCACCAGGTATTTCGCGTGTTGTGCACGACGACACTGGCTGGAGCGCTTTCGTCCGAACGTCCCCAAAGAACTTCAAGGGGCGCGCGTGTTTTCGTTTCGAAGAGGAAGCAGACGAATGATCAAGCCGCTTTTCAAATCGGCGTCCAGCATTTCTGAAGCGTGGGCGGAAGTTTTCCTTTCTACCATGGAAAAGGGCGGAGCAACCCGTCATCCGGTTGTAGTTACGATTGACGGACTCCAACACAACCGCGAAATCGAAGTACCGTCGATCAGGACGCGTCTCGACACTGAACTGATAGCGTTTTCTGAAAACAAGTGCAACACCGTCGCGAATACCATCTTCCCGATGTCCATGTGGAATCCGCATCTGGACGATAACGCTGACGCGCTTTTCCGGCGCTATGAGCGCGCGTGGCCAGGGATTAAGAAGTGCCCTGCGAACAAGTACGGCGTGTACTTTCGACGCCTCACCGCCTATCAGCCAAATGGTGTACAGAAGCCGGTGAACCAGATCGAATCTATCATCGACTCATACAAGCGTGGCAATCACCGCAAGAGCGCGTTGCAGGTCTCCGTCTTCGACCCGACGCGGGACCACACAGATCAGCGGCAGAAGGGCTTTCCCTGCCTGCAGCAGGTCTCTTTTACTCCGCTTGAGAATGGACTGCTGTCGGTCACGGGATTTTACGCGACGCAATACCAGTTTGAGAAAGCGTACGGCAATTACCTTGGACTCTACTGGCTGGGCAAATTCGTCGCAGCGCAGTTGGATATGACGTTGTCGCAAGTTGTCTGTTCGGCTGCAGTGTTGTCACGCGGGAACCCTCAGGCGCATCAATTGCAGCCGCTGGCATCTGACATTCAAAACATTCTTGCAGAGTTGCGCGCGCAGCCGAAAAACCAGACATGAGCAAGAAGCAATACGTGCAAAATACGAAGTCCAATGACGCGCCAAAGTCGCGGAATAGCACCCGACGTCCGACAGTTTTTTCAACCTTGGCGCCGGCAGTACCAACAGAAGTATTCGACTCATATTGGCGGTTTGCGGCGCTGCGTCAGGATGTCTTTTTCGCGCGATTCGAGGGCCTTTCAAGGCCTTGGTCGAAAGATGCGATTCTCAACGAGTACAAGTTCACCAATGCATATCGGGCGTCCGACCGCGTTAGTCAGTTCCTGATTCGCCATGTTATCTATAACGGACCTCAGGAGCCCGATGAGCTCTTTTTTCGAATACTGCTCTTCAAGCTCTTTAACAAGATCGAAACCTGGAAGCTGCTCGAATCGACTCTTGGCGAAATTTCATGGAATACATATCGATATTCGGACTACGATCGTGTTCTCGCAGAAGCCATGTCCGCAAAAGCGACGATCTATTCCGCCGCATACATCATGGCGTCGGGTCATCAGATATTCAATGTCGGCCGCAAACACCAAGGTCATCTGAAGCTTCTGGAGCTTATGCTTAACGACGCTGTTCCGCAGCGGATAGCTGAGTGCGCAAGCATGCGCGACGCGTTCGAACTGTTGCGATCCTATCCGTTGATCGGGGATTTTCTTGCGTACCAGCTTGTGACAGACCTGAACTACAGCGAGCTTACGCCCTTTTCTGAAATGGACTTTACGATGCCGGGGCCGGGCGCACGGGATGGGATTCGCAAGTGTTTTAGCTCCCTTGGTGGTCTTTCCGAAATCGACATCATTCGACTTATGGCAGACAGGCAGGAGCATGAGTTCGATAGGTTGGGGTTACGATTTCGGGATCTTTGGGGGCGGCGACTCCAGTTGATTGACATCCAAAATGTTTTCTGCGAAGTAGACAAGTACGCAAGGGTCAAGCACCCGTCAGTGGCTGGGGTTTCTGGCAGAACACGGATCAAGCAGAAGTTCAGGCAGACAGAGGATCCGGTCCAGTACTTCTATCCGCCGAAATGGAAGCTCCAGTTGCCGACGATGCCGCTTCCACAAGTGCGAAGCAAACAACAGGGTGCATTATTCTGAGGGGAGGCGCGCAGTGCTATTTTCAACTTATCAACAAGAAGCGGAAAAAACGGATCAGACGGAAGCGCGGAATGCTGACATGATGACCGGTATCATGGTTCCTTTGCTTGGCCTTGCTGGGGAGACAGGCACTCTGCTCACGGAATATAAGAAGTATCTAAGAGATGGGGCGGCATACAGAATCTTTAATGAGAAAATCGCGGAAGAGCTTGGAGACATCCTTTGGTATGTGTCGACAATTGCTACGAAGCAGGGGCTCGATCTCGAGTCGATCGCCCGGAGCAACCTTGCCAAGGTTTCTGATCGGTGGCATGAACACAGCAGTCCGCTATTTGGTCCCAAACTGTTCGACGATGGACGACAAGAAAGCGAACAGTTTCCTCGACGCTTCGACGTGGTTGTGAATACGGTAGTCGATGATGACGGCAAGGAGCGCGTCCTGCTGTCCTTGAATGGGGAGCCGCTGGGTGACCCGCTTCGGGATAATACGTACGAGGATGACGGATATCGGCTGCACGACGTTTTCCATCTGTCGTACGTTGCGGTCCTGGGGTGGTCTCCGGTCATGCGCAAACTGTTCGGAAAGAAACGAAAGACGGATCCTTTGCTTGACGAGAACGAAGACGGGGGGCGCGCCCAGGTCATTGATGAGGCGATTTCGGCGCTGGTGTTCGAGGAGGCCAGAAAAACTTCTTTCTTCGCAAATGTTCAGGCGCTGGATTATGAGTTGCTGCGCACGATTAAGGGATTGACGACACGGCTCGAGGTTGGCCGGTGCTCGGGGAAACAATGGGAGGTCGCAATACTGAGTGGCTTCGAGGTTTGGCGTGCTTTGCGCAATCGACGAAGCGGTACCATCTGTTGCGACCTCATCGCAGGAACGATCAAACTGATCTGACGGGTATGGCGGCATCGCAAGCGATGTCTAGCGAGTGCTGTCATCATGGGGATGACAGCACGAATCTTCGCTTTATGGAATCCTGTGATAAACCCACCGTTAGTGGGAACGCTGGACCGGGGAAACCACAAGGTTCCTTCGGAGCAACTCAACTTGGAATGGGCTTCGGTAGTATCGAATGCTTCTTGTTACCTTCGACGGCCGACAGTAGCGTCAAGGCATTGAAGAAGAAGATCATAAGGGCCCCGTCTGATCCGGTCGAAGCCCTTTACGACCCCGTGGATCCAGGTTTGCCCTGGGTTGCCGAACTTGGACAACCTGATCGCGTAGTTTCCCTTTTCTTCGTCGCCAGTTCCGTCGTTCGCAATTTCGATCGTTCCTAGGTGGCGACGTCGCGACACGTCGCCACCGGGCAGCAGTTCAATCGTGACCCGGATCATTTTTTTTGCCGTTCAGTTGTATCATCGCGAGAGTCTAGCGAAGTAAGACGGGAATGTCATCTGCCGTCGGCTGTAGACCGAGGTGGATTTATTGATCATCTGATGCTGTCTACGAAGCGCTGATAAGTACAGCCTGGGCTTTTCGATTTCGTCACAACCTGAGCTTCGTGAAAGCTGCGCAGACAAAGTGTCCCATCAACGTGCACCCATCGCTTATGTAGCAAACAAGGTTGCCGGTGTTCACTACGACACCTCTCCGACGGGGCGTCTTAACGAAGCCAAGATGCGTGCCCTCGGTGAGTTGATGGACCGCTTTCACATTCGCGCGGAAGGCGGATCGCTACTCTTGTACTCAGGTCCCGCGCCGGCGAAACCGAACCGACGGGCTTCAGAACGAGCCTGACCTATCGGCGGAGTGTTCTTGGGTAAGCGGGCATCCCCTCATTGAGGAATTCCCTGTGGGACGGCCCCGAGGGATACTATGGAATTCCGACCCGGATCAGGCTCTGTGAATTGAGGCGTCGGCGCCGGCAGGCTTTAATCGGACCGTGTTGGAAAATGCTTTGCGGTATCGATGACGGTATTTCCAGCAGCAATGGTCTCGAGGTACTTCATCTTCGGGACTGCTTTAACAGAGTTGGTACTGGATATCCGATGGGGTCCGCGGAGCCGCGGCAAGTACCGGAGGTATTTTTCGGTATCCTTGGCGGTATCGTCGGTATTTGAACTAGCTGCTTCCCTGTCCAGATAAGGTTGCAGCCGTCGGGTTGACAATCGAGTGGGAGTAGGCGTTAAAAAAATCATAAAGAAATCAATGACTTGAAATTGCGCGAGAAATCCTTGCTTGCTCGAGCGTGGATTTCAAGTCTTTGAATATAATGCGATTTTTCGGCGATTCCAGAGACGGCCAAGGACGTCTGCGTCACAAGATGACGGCAAAACGGATGGTATCCATCTCATTCATTATCCGGACTCGATAATTTACCGGCAGCGCGATTCGGGCGTGACGGTAAATTTTTTTTCCAAAAACCTAGCGTGGTGCGGGTCCTCGGGCACATCGAAGGTTTGTGGTTGGTGAGGATAAAAGTTGTACCAACCATGAGAACGAGAAACGATGCTCACCGAATTTGCACACCGCAACCTCAAGCCTGTACAAGATCGTCGACCGCGACGGCATGTACGTCGCAGTATCTCCGGCAGGCACCATTTCTTTTCGATACGACTACCGCATCAACGAGCGGCGAGAAATGCTGACCATTGGCCGCTACGGTCGAGGGGCATCTCGCTGGCGTAGGCGCGGGAAAAGCTGCTGGACGCACGTCGTGTTGTCCGTGAAGGCAGGTCGCCGGCCCTGGAGATGGTTGGTGTCGCGTCGATCTCCACGTTTGTGCCGAAGGACCGGGTCCTGTCTCCATTGGAAATTCGGCACATGCGACGACGTCGCTTGCGCCGTCCGGCATCTCTTAAAGCCATGTGCTTTGACGTTTAGTCGTCCAAGCCGCCGGAGGATGCGGCCTTGATGTCAATGGCACCAGCATGGAGATGCTCAGTGCCCAGTGCCTCCTGAGGCAGCCACATGCCCGCAGACCAAACTGCTTCTAGATCTGCGGCCAGTTCTATGCCGAGCCAGGCAGCCGCCAGTCCAGCTGCATAGGTTGCACACTCGGGCTTTTCACGCCGGACCCCGTTCGCAAGCAACCAGCGGTACAACGGGAACGCCGCAGAAACGGTCGGATAGCCTGGCTCAACGGAACGGTTGAAGTCTAGGGGAATTGACAAGCCCCTCGGGTCCAGGTCGCCAAAGTACTCCGCTGAAGAAGCTCCTGTTTCATGCATCGCTTGGCGCAACGCTCGCCCAGTAAGCCTGAAGTTTTCGCCTCCGCCATAGATGACCGCCGTGTATCTGCGCGTGGTCTCGTTCCATTCCGCGAAGCTCCAGTACGTGTTGTGGTTTTCAACAACGAGTACGGGCTTGCCCGGCGTATCAACCTTGCGATACGGTAGCGGCTGGGGCACCCGGAAGCAACCGATGACGGAGAGTGGAAGTCGCCCGCTAAAGAGGAAGTCCCCGGCGCACATGTTGTCGAGCCGCTTCTCGTCGCCGAAGATTTCCAAGGAACGCTCCTTGATTGGAACTGGGGAGAATGCCCCTCGGCGTCGAAGCAGGAAGTCATTGATGGGCCGTAGCGCTGACAACTGCGATGGCCTCAACTCCGGCCAGAACCCGAGCTCTGGCGCCCAGGTCACGTCAGCATGGTTCACAGAAATCCCGGAGCGTGGTGAATTCTTCAACGTGATCCACAGTGGAAGAGCAGGCGAGCCCGCCTGTTCCCAACTTCCGCTAGCAGGCAGCGAGAGGGCGCCGTCAGCTTCCAGCTCCTTCAGCGCCCTTAGCAGCATCAGACCACGATCTGGGCTGTTCTGGACATCTGGGTACAGCGAGAAGTAGCGCCGGCGCAGTTCGTCGAGTGGCACACGCTTGCGCGGCGATGACAGTAGCGCTTCAAGGAATTCGCTCAATCTGCCAACTCCTCGGGTACGTTGTTGAGCTTCAGGTTCGCGAACTCGAGGTGCCAGCGTCTAGTTTTGTTGTTCTGCCCGGCGCGGCGCAAGCGGATGAATCGCTGGAACTCGCCGAGAGCGTTGAAGTCCTGAAGCGCCGTTGCGAATATCAACTGAACGTTCATGGCCCCGGCCAGCAGCCGTTGGGCACGCCACATGGCGGGACTGGTGGCCTTCGCGAACGGGTTGTCGAGGATGAGCGGCCCACCGGCGATGCGATGTACCTGCGCATGGTTCTCAGCCCGCAACTGGTTGATGACCAGGTACAGGAACATCGCCATGACGACGCCTTCGCCACCGGAGTTCGAAACCCGCTCAACCGGGACATACTGCTCCGTCTCCTCGATGGACATCTTCAGGACTTGCAGTCCCAGTGGACGCCCATAAACGCGTGCCACAGCGTCGGCGATGAGGTCCGTACCGCGCGGAGGGAACACGTTCGTATCAACCAACGTGTCGAGGTAGGCGCCGAGGGTCTGGCGTCGTGTTTCGACGGGCACCGAGCCGAAGTTTGCCCGCATCTTCAGGACTTGCTTGCCACCGACGTACGGGGCGCCCACCGGCACTGACTTGTCCTTGCTCGTCGCGCGATTGAGCGTTGTGATGGCTGAGCGGACGACAGCGAGCACCTCATCGACGCAGGCATCGAAGTCAGTCTGCATCGACCGCAGCGTTGCCTCGGTCGTCGCAATACGATCGTCCAGATGCTCCAGGAGCCGTTTCGCGTCCGTACACGCGGCACCGAATTCGTTGGTGACCATCTGCTGCGCAACATCGGGGTCGACCTCCCTGAACGACGGCTCCATTGCAGCTGCCTTGACGAGGTCGAAGGCCACGCGGGCCTTGCTCTGCAGGTTGCTGACGCGTTGGTCCTTTCCCATGTAGTCCTTTAGCAGCGCGTTGACCTGGCTGCTGGCGTCGGCTTCGAGAATCAGGCTGTCGGGGTCCGGCACCTCCAGGGTCATTCCCACTTGGGCGCCGATTTCCGCTGCAACGAGAACTGGGTCGGGCTTGTCTTCAAACCCCATGCTGCTGCGCAACAGCGCCTCAACTTTCCCGTCGTCCTCGGCTGCAGCGCGCTTCCGATTCGCGCGTTCCGCTGCCTGGTTCGCGGCTTCGTTGGCCACACGCATCCGTTCCAGCGCCGCAGCCACTCGGCTCTCGGTTTCCACCATGAGAACGGCCAGGGCATCCAGGTCCAAAGGCTCATGAGCGGGTACTGTCGGCCCCAGGTTCGTCTTGTTTTGGTCGAACCACTTTTTCGACTCGTTGCTGACGACCTGCAGGTGCGAAGTGGCGGTTACTTGCTCTGGTCTGGCCGCCTCCAGCGCGGCGGCGACGTTAGCCAATGCCTCTTCATGGCTCACATCCAGGAAAGGAGCAAGATCCGCCATCTGTAAACCCTTGAACTCACGGGTGAACTCCCTGGCTTTGTCCTCCCGGCGCCTGCGCGCATCGTCCAGCTTGTGTGCGAGGAGCCCCAATCGCTCCTTTTCCGTGGCTAAGTAGGTCGCTTCTGCATCGCGGTAGATGCGACGCAGAGTCTCCACCGGCCGCGGGTTCTGCAGCAGTTGTTCGTGAGCCGGATAGTCCTTGTTGTAGTGAGCGATGCCCGCCCGCTCTTCGCCAGCAAGCTTGAGTTCATGGTCCGTGCTCACACGCGAGCCCTGATCGCGGTCGTGCTCAGCCTGCAACTGCTCAAGGCCCCTGTTGGCTGCGGACTTTCTCCCCTGTTCCGTGGTGATACCTTGCGCCAAGTCCGCCAGTCGAAGAACGCGCTCCGCGTGGCCGGCTTCGTGTTCGCTCTGAAACGTGCGGATTGCTGTGGAAGATAGAAGTGCTGCCTGGCGTTTCTCATCGGCTGCCTGAGCTCGAAGCTCCAACCGTTGAACCTCCTCATCCAGCTCAAGCCCCAGCGATTCGAGAGATTCCGCGCGTGCTGTCGCCGTGGCCTCGTCTTCCTCGAGGGCTGCCTTGTCGGCTCGCGCCTGTCCGAGTTTGCCGTCGCCGAATTCCTTCGCATAGGTATCGAGCTCGTGGACTGCTTTCAGTGTCTGGTCGTAGCGCTCCTGATATGCGGACCGCCGTTCATCTTCTTCGGCGATACGCAGTTCGAGATTCAGGCTCAGCCTGGCGGCAGCTTCAATGTTAAAGGCCGAATCATCCTCAGCCGGGACGACCACACGCTCCTCCAGTTGCTCCGCGGGCTCAAGGGTTGCCGCTGATACCACAACAGGACGTGTAGGCTTGCGCGCCTCCCAGGCGACGGCCCTGGCTTTTTCGAGTTCCGTGGACGCCACGCAGACTCCGAGGAAGCGGGCGGGGTCGCTGGCGACGAGCGCTCGCGCCTTGGAGGCATCCGGCAGGGCGTGTGAGATGTACTCGTTATAGGCTTTGGCCGAGCGAACTCCTGCCTGCAGAAGTGTCTCGACGACGAGTGCAACGTCGATGCTGTAGCCGGCAACCCCGGTTTCAGCAATAGCCTGCCTGGTGGCGCGCAGCTCCGCCAGGCGAACGTCTCCCAGAGACACTTGTCTTGCTGACTCAGAGACGACCTCGCGCAGGCGGGCAGGCAAGGCCGCGGACAACGGGTCGACGCGGTCCGATTCGACGGCATTCAGAAGAGCAGGTAGCTGCGCCAGGCGCTCGACCCCGGCTTCCCCTCGTGCGATGAACTCGCCGAGTGCCTCTGCCTTGCCGGCCAACCCGGCTGCGCGGACCTTCTCCGCTGCGGCGGCCTGTCGATGCTCTCGCGCCTCTCTGGTGCAGCGTTGCTGCGATGCTCGATGCAGATCACGCTCGGAAGCCGCAGTTGCAGCTTCTGCGTCCAGTCGTTCAAGTGCCTCCGGAGTTTTCTCATCGGGTCCGAGAAAGGTCCCATCCACTTCAAGCGCTTGCCTGCGACGTGTATAGGAGTCTTGGGCCGCCTGGAGCTTCGACTGTTCTCCTACCTGGCGAAGCTCGTCAGCTTCGGCTTGATCCCGTTGCTTGCGAAGGGCCGTTCGTTCTGCCTCCCGCGCGGTAGCTCGCTCATCGAGCACCTGGAGCGCCCCCTTCAGTCGCTGCTCTTCGTTGAACAGCGCCCGGCGCAGCAGTGCCCCTTGAATCTCGACGTGGTCCTTGGTCGGCTTGAGATTCTCGCGCTCGGCTTCGGCTAGTGCGTCAAGCTCTTTGAGCTCGTCGTCGATGCCGACGATTTCCTTTTGCAGTCGTGCCGCTCGAATGAGCTGTTGGTTCCGCTCCAACTGCTTCACCTGGCCATCGGCCCCCTCCTTGCATGCCTTCGCCAATGCGCCGCGCTTCTGGTGCCAGGCCCAGGTAACCGCGGCCTGCTCCTTCGTATACGCGGTCGAGTCCGCAAGTGCAAGTGAGGCCAGTCCTCGCTGGGTCTGCTCGAACTCCAGTTCCCGGTCGCGGTCAAGGAACAAGGAGGCGGCCCGGGCCTGCAAGGCCTGGACCATCTGAGCGCCCCGAATCAGCATCGAGCGCTGAGCGGCAAGCGTCTCAAGGTACAGATGAGCAGCCTCGGCGAAAGCGTTCAGCGATGCCCGAAACTTGGTCAGCTCATCACGACGCTTCTGGAACTGAGGCTTGCGGCGATGCTTTTCGCATACCGCAACCACCAGCTTGCGTGCCTCGTCGGCCTTCGCGGTGTCGCTAGTCAGGTGCAGGAACTTGCGTAGGAACTCGCCTTCCGTCTTGAAGTCGAGGAAGCCCGTGTCGAAACCGCCTTCTTGGGCCGAGAAGTTGACCTGCATGCGCAGCATGTCCAGGTCAATGAGACGCTCGTCTTTCAGATGCCGCTGCCACTCCGCCTGGCGGTTGTGGCTGATGAAAACGTCACCCGGGTATTTTTTCTGCTGCGCATGTAGCCAGCGAGAATACTCCTGCATGGAGGGCGGTGCGGGCTGTGCCAGACCAGGGGCCGGAATGTCCCCGAGGCCGAGGTCGGCGTGCTCCTCGAATGAGAAGAACATGCGGTCGACCTCCGGTGGCTCGGTGTGCGACCTTACCGCGACCGCCTGACCGGTCACCAGGCGGTAGGGCTTGCCTCCTGCCATTCTGGACGGCATGAGCCATTCAACGATGATGAAACCCGGCGCGCCATCGTGGGTGAAGTACTGAGAGAACGTGTTGTGTTTGCTCTGGATGTGCTTGAGGAACCTTTCTTGAGCTGTCTCGAAGCATGAGAACACAAGCCCGATGAGCGTGGTTTTGCCGCCGCCGTTCTCCAGGTTGATGAGCGTGTCGGTGGGTTGACCGCTGTCCGGGTCGGTTAGCTCAAAGGTATTTCCGTCGTACCATGCGGTGCGGTAGCCGCAGTTGCCCAGGTGGATGCGGGAAATCTTCTGCATGGTTACACCGCCTTGCGCCCGGTTATAGCCAGTTGCGCCATCTCGTAGAGCCGCCGTAACGCTAGTTCTCGCAACTGCACACGCAGCCGAAAGGTGGGCGTATAAGTCGCAGCCGCTTCGTCTTCCGCGTCGCGGTCAAGCCGGACAAGCCCGTTCTGCGCCATCTGGTTCAGCGCAATCTTGATGACGCCGACGACCGAGGCATGCGACGCGCGCTGACCGGTCGGGATTGCTACTGGTAGTGCTGAAATCGTCTCCCAGCCAGGAGCGAGTTCAGGTGGCACGTCGGGAGGAATGTCAGATGTCTCCTTCAGACGCAGCGCCAGCGCATAGAGCGTGTCACGGCAGGCGGCCACCGATGCCGGGGGCGGGGAGTAGTTGTCGTCGTCCAGCCCATCAGTCGTTGGGAAGAAGACCGCGGAGATGGCGATGTGCGCAAGCACGAGCGCGGCCTTTTGGTCTGGAGTCATGCCGCTGCGGATATCCGTGAGACGCACTGCGAAGCGGCTCTCCTTGGTGGCCGGAACCACGATGAGCCCACGCTGCTCGCTCAAGTCGAGAATCTGCAGTTCCATGCCGGCCGCGACATCCTCGACGTACCGTCTGAATGTCGGGTCCGCCCTGCACAGGGCAAGCAGTTCGCGGTACTCCGAGTCATTGATGGGCGATAACGTCGTGTGCAGCGCCTTGTAGGTCAGTCGCGCGGCGTTGCGCACGGTAGGTTCTGTATTCATTCTGACTCTCCTTGGGGAACGAACTCGAGAGTGCTGCCCTGAGCGATGTCGAGATGGAAGGTGCCCCCCGTGAGCTCGACGCTTACGTCCCTGAACTCGCTCTCAGATCGCGCGAACGAGCGGAACAGGATAAGAACGAGGCACCGTCGCGTCGTCCGGTCCAGGCCTTCGTCCTCGGCGGCATCCAGCAATTGGTCGATGCGCAGCCGTTGGCCGGTGGAGAACTTGCCTGCCAGCCAGTCATTGGCGCGCTGTACGAGTTCCTTCGAAAACTGGTCGGGCAACGGTTCGAGTTTCTCAATCGAGCCTGGATCAGTTTCGACCTCTGTATCTTCCCCACGCTGCTCCAGTAGCAGGGCGAACACGGAGTTCAGGTCGTATACCCTCGGCCAGACCGATGGGTATAGTGCACTGATGAAGACATCCGCCTCTGCCGAGAGTACCCGGGTCGGAAGGTTGACAAGCTGCGGAAGGAGTTGCGGCTCAAGGTCCGGTAGACCGGTGGGTTTGCGTGCACGGAAGACCGCGCGCTGCGCTTCGATGAAACGCTCGGGCGCTACGTTGATATCGGTGACAAGCTGTAGTCGAATGAGGCTGGCGCTACGGATGGTTTCCTTCAACTGCACGAGACTCGCGCGCGTCTTCGGCTCATCGGCGCCAAGCAAGGCCTCTCCAACGGCTTCCTCCATCCGGGCGTCTTCGATTTGACGCTGACGAACGTGCGTCCGCGCTTCGTCGAGCTGCCCGGCCACGTCGCGGCTCCAGTTGACGCTGCCTGGCGCGCGATAGGTTTGATAGAGCCGGTCACGAATCAGTTGCCGGTACTCGATGGAGTACTTCCGGGCTCGCCGGGCAATCTCGACGGCTGCTTCGAACCGGCCGCGGCGCACGAGCAGGTCGAGCATCTTCTCCATCAACTCTTGCGAGTCCTCCGGCGCGAGGTCGAGCATCCCCAGGTAGACGAGGTAGCCTTCGGCGGTGGGGCGGTAGCGGTAGACGTCATCAGCGTCCGGTTCGAAACGAACCAGTCGGTATCGGATCGACTTGGTCGTGCCTGTGGACGCGTCGAAGAACTCTGCTGTGAACTCCTTGTGGTTGTTGGCCTTGTTGTCGAGCGCGTCGAGGACAACTTCCGCGATGCGGCGCGCTTGAGACGACGTAAGGGCAGGCTTCATGCGACCGGCGACGTACCCCAGGTGAATCACAACCTCGACTGAGGTGCTACCGCTGGAGACCGTCGTCGCTTCCATCATCAGGTCAAGGGCGGACAACGCGAGGTAGTGAGTGTCGATGCCGTGGAACAGTGTCCTGTCCGCTCCGCCTTCGTCACCAAGCATCGTCTTGTAGCGCTCGAGCTGGAAGATGGGCCTCAGGAGTAGCAGGTTGCGCTGCTGGCGCGATAGGTCAAGCAGGTCTGTGGAGCCGCCATCCAATCGCACGCTGTCCTTTGCGGATGCCTGCGGCCGAGGCTCCGTCGGAACTATCTTGCGCGACGCAAGGTCCTGTTCTGAGTCTAACGATGGCGCCTCCTGGTGCGGCACGGCTTCCTCCTAAGAACATTTAATAAGTGTATGAACAAAAGGAAGATACGCCTACGTTCGATGCCGCGGAAGACGCGCCGGGTTGACGTGGCGCATAGAAATGAACACGCGCTCGTTCAGGCATTCGTCGCGGAATCGCTCGTTGAAGCTGTCGGTGTAGGTGTGTTCCACAGAGTTGCCGGCCGGATGAACGACGGCGTAACGGTAACGCCCACTTCCTAAGTTCATGCATCCAGCACCTTATCAGCGAACCCCGGGCCATTGTTCGGCGTGATGGAAGCGGGAAGCCGCGCATCTCGCGTAACCGTTCAAGCACCTGCTTAACCCGCAGACCCGGCAAGAATCGTCGACCTCGATAGCTAGGCATTTATGCGTGTAATCGTCAACCACGTTCAGACAGCGAAAGCGCCGACCAAAGGCCAGCCCGTCGCTGACGAAATCCAGACCAGCTTTGGTTTGGCCCCGATTGGCACGGGTCGCGGCTTGCGCTCGAGCCGCTTGGCCAATTCCACTGAGAGCGGTAGAAATGCTATCTTCGTGATACATTAATCATGTATAGAGACTCACCAAGATAGCAAAATGCCGACCCCTCACGCTCCCTCAGCCGGCGTCCGGCGGGCGCTGCGCAAATTAGGCGCCGATATTCACGACGCACGCCGCCGCCGCCGGCTAACCATGGCGGTGATTGCCGAGAGGGCCTTCACGTCGAGAGCGACTTTACAGCGCGTCGAGGCGGGTGATCCGAGCGTGAGCATCGGCATCTACGCGGCCGTGTTACAGGCGCTTGGGCTTCTGGATGGATTGCTGGAGGTTGCCGACGCCGCCCGGGATACAGTGGGGCAGTCGCTGGCGACGGCCGCTTTGCCTCAGCGTGTCCGGATGCCCCGTGACGGAGGGAAGGGTGACCATGGTTGATGTCGAGGTATATATCGATCTCGACGGCGCGCCGCGCCCGGTAGGGCTGCTCAGGCGCCATGCGTCGCGTCGGGAAGAAACGGTCACGTTCGAATATGACGAGACTTGGCTGGCCGACGTCGAGCGCTTTTCGATTGAGCCGGCGCTGGCGTTGACGCGGGGTGTCTTCCCACCGCCGCCAGACCAATCCATCTTTGGTTCGATTGGCGATTCGGCGCCCGATACATGGGGGCGCCGCCTCATGCAGCGCGCGGAGCGTCGACAAGCCGAACGTGAAGGACGGCGCGTCCGCACGCTTGGTGAACTGGATTATCTGCTGGGCGTAGCGGATGAAACGCGCCTGGGCGCGCTGAGATTCCGCTGGAGCGGAGACGATGAATTCCAAGCGCCCGTGCCCGCCGGTGTCCCCGCGCTGATCGAGCTGGGGCGGCTGTTGCAGATCACGGAGCGCATCTTGAGGGACGAGGAAACCGATGAGGATCTGCAACTGATCTTCGCGCCCGGGTCATCACTTGGTGGCGCGCGTCCCAAGGCATCGGTTATCGATCAGTATGGCCATTTGTCGATTGCCAAATTCCCGAAGGAGACCGACGAATACAGTATCGAGGCGTGGGAGGAAATCGCCCTTCGTCTGGCCGAACGCGCTGGCATTTCCACCCCGCATTTCCTTCCTCTCTGCCATGTCAATGACAGGATCGCGGGACGGCCAACGAGGCAGCTATCCCGAACTGGTTGATGCACTGACGCAACACGGTGCGAAGGCGCGGGCCGATGCTGCGCAGTTGTATCGTCGCGTGACCTTCAACGTACTGGTTTCCAATGTCGAGGACCATTTTGCGAAGGCGCGGGCCGATGCTGCGCAGTTGTATCGTCGCGTGACCTTCAACGTACTGGTTTCCAATGTCGACGACCATTTGCGCAACCACGGTTTCCTCTGGGCCGGCCGCGATGGCTGGGTATTATCACCGGCCTATGACCTCAATCCCACGCCAACCGACGTCAAGGCGCGCATCCTGACGACTAACATCGATCTCGACGAGGGAACGTGTTCGGTCGGCCTCCTGGAAAATGCGGCGGAGTTTTTCGGCTTGTCGCTGAAACAGGCTCGGGCCACGATTCGTGAGGTGGCGGACGTGACCCAGACATGGCAAGCAGTTGCCTAGGAGGTTGGCTGCAGGCGCGCAGAGATCGTCCGCATGGCAAGTGCCTTCGAGCACGACGATCTTGGTGCAGCATTGCGGTTGTGACGGTATCAAGGACCATGTCCGAACGAGCCTGTCGGTATCAACGACGGTATCGCGCTCACAAATCGTCCTGAGACGCCCTGTGTTCGCGATTTATCAAGCAAAGCGGGCGAAGATTCTCCGGTGGGTTCCGACAACGGCCGTCAACTGCCAGTCACTATTTTCGGCATCGCCGACGGTATCGTCGCTACACGACCAAGCGGAAACACCGTCCTCGCACGGTTTCAGCCCGTAGGTTGACAATCGAGTGGGAGTGATTGACGTCTTTCGGCGGCAGGTATCGACGTCGCCGAATTAAGCTCCTTCCATTTCAGGCTTTTACCGTCTTTGACGGTAAAAGCCTCGTCAGGAAAGCTTGTTTTATTCGGCTTTTCGGACATCAGCAGGTCTACTGCTTCCAGACGGTACCTCCTGCCACGCCTACCGTTTCAGCTGTGAGCGCGCAGCAATGTGCGCAACAAGCCGCGTCTGACAGCAACATCCTTCAATCCCTCTTCGAAGTTTTTTGCCATCCTGGAACACTCGGCACCAGGCGCCACGGCGAACGATCATCTGGCGATCGATAGCGCACGAAGCGAAGGAGGCAACATGGGTGTTTGGCCTGACGGTTTCCACGATCTTCCCGGTTCAGGCGCCCGCGTGAGCATCCATGAAGACCGATCCAGCCAGGCTTGATCGTGGCGCAGCCAGCGATACCACGACAGCCGGTATCGAGACCAGGGCGCATCACTGGCTCGTGGGCAGTCTAGCGGTCGGTTCCGCACCCACGCCGCTGGCAGAAACGATTCGCACCGCACTGACCTTACCCATGGTCCTCGCCTGTGCGTTCCATTTTTGGGGTCCAGGAATCGCGTTGTTCGCGTCGCTCGGCGCACTGCTTGTCGTGTTGGGCGAGCGGCCCGGCACGACGGGGCAACGGATCTTCAAGGCGGGAAGCGGGTTGCTAGCAGGTATTCTGGCGATGGCTTTGGGCCCATTCACTGCGGGCACGGGCATAACCCCTGTGCTTGTCGTACTCGGTTTTACGGTTCTTTCAGGCGTGTTGAGCGCCTACGGTCCCGCGCTTTCCTTCGCCGGTATGCAGCTTCTCGTGCAGATGTCGGTTGCGGGCGGATTGAAAGTGGATCTGCCTCTCGAAGATAAATTGATTGCGTATTCGTTGGGCGGTGTCGTTGCGCTGGCGGGCGCGTGGCTGGTGAGCGCCTTGCCGCGCACTGATCGACTTTACGGCGCGCAACTGGCCGATGTGCTGGCTGCCTTGACGCTTCGGGAGCGATCGCGCGCAACGGATCAACCTGATGAAGAAGCACTTCTCGCACGAAGAAGCATCGACGGAACGCTGGCACTGGCGAGCAGCCTGGTGCTGACTGCGCGCGCAATCGGGACGAGACATGAGCGTCTTTTGCGCACGCTTCGGTCTATACGCGATGGTGTATCGGTGACGACCGCTAGATCATTCGCCGGCGCATCGCCAGTGGACCCCGACACGTTGCAAAGCACGGCCCAGACCTTGCGAAGCGGCATTTACACCGGACTGCCACTATGGCTCACCAATTATCCGGGCAGGCCGTCCGAGTCGATCACGAGGCTCGTGACCAGGCCCTGGTCAGATCGACGTAACCGGCTGTTCATCGTACGGTTGAGTCTTTGCATGGTCGCGGGCGAGTTGATACGACAGGTGAGGCCGTTTGGACACGGATACTGGATTCTCCTGACCATCGCGTTGTGCCTGAAGCCCGACATCACGTCGGTATTTTCACGTTCGCTGCAACGGGGCATTGGCACAGTCATTGGCGTAGTGGTCGCCAGCTTCGGGACGTTACTCGCGCCGGGCTACACGGTCATTCTTGTCGCGGGTCTGCTGGGTGCCGGCATTCCCTGGTCCGTGCGCCGCAATTACGCCTGGTTTTCCGTGCTCATCACGCCACTCGTTCTCCTGCTGCTGGACCTCGGTGGCACCGCCGGCTTCAGCGTGCAATTGCAGCGCGTGATACATACGCTGACGGGCTGCGCGTTGGTGCTTTCGCTTGCGTATGCATTCTGGCCGGACACGTGGCGTCCATCTGCCCGGCCGGAAATCGCGCGCCTATGCGATCAACTGGCGGAGCTCGCGCAGTCGGTTCCGCTGGATTTCGACAGCGCCGCTGCCGTTGTACTCGCCGATCGACGGCTCGCTATTGCTCAGGGCATCGCCGAGCTTCGGCTGCGAGCCACCACCGCATCGAACGAACCAGAAGGTCCGCGCCTGCGTGCTCGACACTGGCAGGACGTGGCCGCATGCCTCGAAACGGTATTGCAGGCCATAGTGCGCTCGCCCGGCACTCCGTCCATCGACGTCGTAGTTCAGGCGCTTCGATCCCTCGCGGTTGCGCTTCGAGACAAGGATCGGCTGGCAGTTCGTCTTTACGATTCGATGCCGATACGTCGGAGTTGAGCCAATGCTTAGGTTAGCTGACAGAGGTCGTGTCTCACCTGCATGCGTATGGCCAGTCAGGCGACACACGAAACTCGTGACGATTCAGTCGCGCATCGAATCGATCGTCGTGTCCAGATCCACGAGGCGTGACCGCGCCGATGATCGTGGTGCCGTGCGGCGCTGGCCCTGCTCGCGCGCGAACGCGGCCGGCGTACAACCGACGTGTCGCTGGAAACGCCGGGTGAAATGGCTCTGGTCGGCAAAGCCCGTCATCAGCGCAATTTGCACAAGCGGCAGCGCAGTTTCGAGTATCAGCGATTGGGCGCGACGTATCCGGCATTGCTCCACGTAGCTGATCGCCGTGACGCCGATCGTGCGCTTGAATAGCCGGCTGAAATGGAACCGGCTCACGTTCACGAGTGCCGCCAGATCTTCGAGGCAGATGGGCCGGTCGAGATTTTCTTCGATGAATTCTGTCAATCGGGCGACTTCGAGCTTGCCGAGCGCGTGGTCCGGTGCGGACTCGAGGGGCTCGAACACGTTGTAGCTGCGAAGCAGGTGAGCCGCCAGCGCCGCGGATAGGGAATCGACGATCAGCACCTGGGTCGGATGTGCCTTCATGTCGATTTCGCTGACGAAGCTCAGGGCAAGCCGCTCAATCATCGGATCGCGAACCAGGAAGATGTTTCGGATTTCAATCGGGACGCTCTGGTGGCCGAGTTGCTCGCCAGCGAGTGCAACGAGCGAAGGCGGGACGCGCAGGCGGACGGACTGTCCGAAATCGCCTTCCCAAACCGAGTCGCAGCCGGCCGGCATGAGGAGGGCGGTTCCGGCCGAGAACGTGCTGCTATGGACGGCGCCGGCCCGTGTCTGTACCAGCTTGGCGCTGCCGGAGGGGTGATAGGTGATCAGATGATGGTCGAGCCCGGCATAGCGCTCGGAGCAGCCGACGTAAGGGCGGTGGACGTCGACAGTGATCCCGTTCCAGCCGCGACCGCGCGTGGTCGCGACCGGCTGCTGCGGCCGCGCACGGAGGATTTCGTCCATCGTGATCAGCCGGCGCTGGCGCGGTTGTCGCGGGATGGTTTCCGCGAACTTCGCGTGATCGGGAGCCTGGGCGCTGCCGTTCCGTCGTCCTGTGGATTCGAAATCAGTGGTCATCAGTGCCTCTGTTCGGCGGGGCCGGATTCGCACATCGCACGTCGAGCCTGACGCTTGTACAGTTTGGCACAACCGGCGTGGCGTTGTCGGGCGAACGCCAGCCGGGTGCGCGTATGTTGGGGCGCGATGGCGCAGTGGGTGCGCCGTGTCCCGCCAGGCGCTTTATTCGCGAGTCCGCGTGCTCAACGATATCGAACGGTAGGTGGGCGATAAGATGCTAGTTGCCTGGCGCCGTTTTTGCATGACTAGCGGACCGGCATCTGCTTGACGATACTAGATGCTTCGTCCATCGGCATACCTTCAACGCTGCTGTGACTCAGCTCACGTTACCAGGATTCGAGTCACCCAGACCGGTGATTCCGGAGCATCACCTGTTTTATGCCGTGATGCCCGATCCAGATACGGCTGCGCGCATTGCCGGGATGAAGGGATGGTTGCGCTCGGAAATGAACGTCAAGGCCAGGCTGCTGGGAACCGAGCGCTTCCATATCACGCTGCACTCGCTGGGCAACTTTGTGCGTGTACCGGAGGTATTTGTCGCGCGTGCATGTGCTGCGGCGGCAGCTGTTCGCGTACCGCCATTCGGCGTGACGCTTGATCAGATCTCCAGCTTCAAAGGGCAGCCGGGGCATCGGCCTTTAGTGCTGACGGGCAGCACCGGAACGGAGGCATTGGCCGATTTTCAGCAAGAACTTGGGAAGGCGCTCAGGGCCGCAAATCTGCGTATTTCGAGCGCGCGTTTCAAAGCCCACCTCACGTTGCTATACGACGAAGGCAGGGTCGAGCAGCGCGCGATCGAGCCGATCACATGGACCGTAAGCGAACTTGTCCTGATCGATAGCTGGCTCGGCAAGACCCACTACGACGTAAAAGGGCGCTGGCCGCTGAAAGGTCGAAGCCCATCGGTCTGAGAGCCTGTTCGACTGCTGCGCCACGGCCATAGAGGCCAACCAAACGGAGCCGATGCCTTAAAGCCCCGGCTCCCACAAGCTTCACTCAATGCTTAAGACAAGTATCCGCATTCTTCCACGTACACGTATCAAGTCCGGTATGAACGATCGGCTTCACCGTCTTGCCTTCGGCCAGATCGCGCATGACCATCGCCGCCTGATAGCCCATTTCCTCGGGCCGTTGCCCCACGAGCACATTGACCTTGTGCTCCTTGAGCGCCTGCAGCTCCGGTCCTAGCGTATCGGCCGAGACGATCACGAATTTGCCGCTCTGGATCTTGTCCATGATCGGCGCGACGACCTGCGAATACGCCTGCGGCGCGAAGAGCGGCCAGCCGCCTTCGAACACGAACGCATCGAGGCCGGTGGCATTGGCGGTCAGCGTATCCTGCATCATCTGATTGGCCTTCGCGGCGTCGTCGTTCACGTAGAGCGGGCAGGCGCTGATCTCGTGCCAGTTGTTCTCGCCCGCGAGCTTCGCGATGCCTTTCTTGCCCGAGAGCGCGTCACGTGTGCCCTGGGCGCGCTGGTTGATATTCTCGGCCGCGGGATTGCCCATCACGAGGCAGATATTGCCGCCCTTGGGCATCAGCAGCTTCAGTTGCTCGCCGAGCTTGTAGCCGAGTTCGTAATTATCAGTGCCGACATAGGCCTTGCGCAGCGAGGCGTCCTTCGGCAGCAGATCGGCATCGGCCGTGATGATCGGAATCTTCGTGTTGCGGCGGCGGATCACCTCGGCGATGGCTGGTGCGTTCGACGGCGAGATCGCAATGGCCGAGACGCCCTTGGTCAGCAGATCGTCGACGATCTGCACCTCGGCGCTTTCGTCGGCGGCCGTCGCGGGGCCGGTGTAGTAGCAGGTGTAGCCTTCCTTCTTGAGCTCCTTGTTGGCCCGCTCGCAACCCTGATGCATGAGGTCGAAGTAGGGGTTGTCGAGACCCTTCACGACCAGCGCGAGGGTCTTGTCCGCCGCAAAGGCGGAGGAGGCCAGCATGGCGAGCGCTCCGGCTGCAGCAATGCACATCCACGTTTTCTTCATTGTTTCCTCCTGTTCTCCTGTTCGGCGCCGGGTGGGCGGCGCCCGCGTCTCCTGCGATTTTTCCTGCGATTGCCATCCTCTTTGAAGGGCAAGCCGGCATGCGGGCCTGGACCTTCTCGCGGAACCTCGCGTGGGTTCTGAATCTCGGCGGCTGGCGGTTCCGCGTGCTGGCCGGCCGCGCCTCCCTCCCATCGCACCGGCGCAGTGGTGGCCGGCGCGCACGAACACGGCTCAATCTCCTTGCCGGTAGCCGCCGAGCCGGTTGAAGAGCACGGCGACGATGATGAAAGCGCCCACGACGGTCCCCTGCCAGAACGAGTCCACGCCGAGCAGGATCAGGCTGTTGCGGATGACTTCGATGAGCGCGGCGCCCACCACGGTGCCGAACGCACTGCCCACGCCGCCCATCAGGTTGGTGCCGCCGATCACGGTCGCGGCGATCACGCGCAATTCGTCTCCGGTGCCGAGGCCCGTCGTCACGGCGCCGAGCCAGCCGACTTCGAGGATGGCCGCGACGCCGGCCATGAGGCCGCCGAGCACGTAGACCGAGCAGATGATGCGCCGCACCGGCACGCCGGTGAGGTTCGCCGCATGACGGTTGCCGCCGACGGCGAACACGTAGCGGCCCCAGCGCGTCCAGCGCAAGGCGAACCAGAAGATCGCGGCGAGGACGATCAGAAACCACACCGGGTTGGCGATGCCGAGCGTCGCGCCGCCGCCGAGCGCGAGCAACTTGCTGCCGTCGGGGCCGAAGTCGAAGATGGTCCGGCTGCCCGAGATCACGAGCGCGAGGCTGCGGCCGACGCTCAGCATGCCGAGCGTCACGACGAACGGCTGCATGTCGAGGTAGGCGATGAGCAGGCCGTTCACGAGGCCGACGAGCGCGGCGGTCAGGAGCCCCATGCCGATGCCGGCCCAGATCGGATAGCCGGCGTTCATGACCACGGAGAGCACGATGCCGCTGATGCCGATCGTCGAGCCCACCGAAATGTCGATGCCGCCCGTGACGATCACGGCCATCATGCCGAGCGCGACGATGGCAACGAACGCGAAGTTGCGCGTGACGTTGAAGAGGTTCTGCGAGGTCGCGAAGCTGGAGGTCGCGAACGACAGCACGACGCAGCCGACGATCGTCGCGAGCACGACCCAGAATACCTGGCTCGCGAGCAGCCCGGTCCAGTGGGTGTGGGTCCTGGCGGCCTGCGGATCGTCATGCAATGTCGGCATTGGCGGGGGCCTTTGCGGCGCGTCGTTCAATTTCGGGTCTCCTGTCCTGTCTTCCCAAGCGAGGCGCCGGCCGCGCGGAGTGCGCCCGCCACGCTCGATGCACGCCCATGCCAGGCGGGACGTGGCGGGCTCAGGCGGCGGCGATCGCTCCGGTAATGAGGCCGGTGATCTCCTCGGGAGAAGAGGTTTCGGTGTTCTTGTCCGCCACCTTGCGCCCGCGCCGCATGACCACGACGCGGTGCGCGACCTCGAACACGTCCGGCATGCGGTGGCTGATCAGAATGACGGCGATGCCATGCTCGGACAGGCGTTTGATGAGATCGAGCACCTCGACGACCTGCCGCACGCTGATCGCGGCGGTGGGTTCGTCCATGATCACGAGCCGCGCCTCGGCAAGCCGCGTGCGGGCGATCGCCACGGCCTGGCGCTGTCCGCCCGACATCTGCCGGACGAGGTCGCGCGGCCGCGTCTCGGACTTCAGCGCCTTGAACAGTTCCTCGGCGCGCCGGTACATCGTCGCGTGATCGAGGATGCGAAAAGGTCCGAAGCCGATCCGTGGCTCGCGGCCGAGAAAGACGTTGGCGGCGGCGGTGAGGTTGTCGCAGAGCGCGAGATCCTGGTAGACGACTTCGATGCCCTGAGCGCGGGCGTCGACGGGCCGGCTGAAATGCACCGGCTTGCCGTCGATGAGGATTTCGCCGTGCGTGGGCGGAAAGTTGCCGGCGATGACCTTCACCAGCGTCGATTTCCCGGCCCCGTTGTCGCCCATGAGCCCGACCACCTGGCCGGGCTCCAGACTGAACGTCACGTCGTTCAGGGCGTGAATGGCGCCGAAGTAACGGGAAACGCCTCTAAGCTCTAGAAGACTCATGGACTGTGTCGCGCTCGCTCGGGTGGGAGCCGCCCACTGCTTGGGTCTTTTCGGTCATCCTGGACGACCGGCTGGCAACCGAAAGACGTGCTAACTAGCATGCTTTCTAGTGCACGATCGGGCTTTTAGCAAGACTATTTCGGGCGTCGGGTTCCGCGGCGGCAGGCGGACGCTCGATCGGCCTGCGCCGGTGCTCGCCCGCCATCGGCAGGCTTTTCGAGGCCCGAAAACACAATCATCGTTCATGCGGGGCATGCAAATGAGATAAAATTGCATATCCGCACTGGACTTATCCCCAGCGAACCTGTTTCACGCTCCGCTCAGTCCTGCAGCGGCATGGCGCTCGTGCCCTTGAGCTCATCGAGGCAAACGATCGAATGCACGCTGCTCACGCCGGGCGCGCGCATGAGCGTATCGAGCAGGAATTCGGACAGCGCCTTGAGATCGCGCGCCACCACCTTCAGTACGTAGTCGATATCGCCGGTCACGGAATAGCACTCCTGCACCTGCGGCAGCTTCGCGACGAGCTCCTTGAACTTGACGAGCTCGCGCATGTGCCCGCGCTCCATCGTCACCTGAATGAAAGCGACCACGCCGAAGCCCAGCGCCTGGGCATCGAGCCGCGTCTCATAGCGCTTGATGATGCCCAGTTCCTCGAGCCGGCGATGACGCCTCAGCGTCTGCGCCGGCGAGAGCTTGACGGTGGCGGCCAGTTCGAGATTCGAGGCGCGTCCGTGCTCCTGCAGCGCGGCGAGGAGCCGCAGGTCAATGGGGTCCAGGGTGATGTTTTGCACTTTTCTTGCCTTGGAAGTGGCCAATGCGAAATGAAATTGTACCAATCAGGGTTTGCCTGCGTATCAGATGAAATCATATTTTTCCGCTCCGCCTATACACTGGGCGCACCTGACAGGGCTGTCGGCTAATGCTGGCGGGCCTGAGAGCGCGCCAGCGCAGAAGGTTGCGCGCGCAATTTTATTTCGCGCGGCCGCGCAGGGGTCCCATCGGGATCGCTGCCGGGCGCATCGATAAAGAAGAGACAGGAAGAGACATGGTTTCAAACGAAACACATAGCGGCGACCAGAACGGCCACCTGAAGCGCGGCCTCAAGAATCGCCATATCCAGCTGATCGCGCTGGGCGGAGCGATCGGCACCGGCTTGTTCCTCGGCATCGCGCAGACGATCCAGACCGCGGGCCCCTCGGTGCTGCTCGGTTATGCAATTGCGGGCATCGTCGCGTTCTTCATCATGCGGCAACTGGGCGAGATGGTCGTCGACGAGCCCGTCGCCGGCTCGTTCAGCTATTTCGCCGACAAATACTTCGGCCCGTTCGCGGGCTTCCTCTCGGGCTGGAACTACTGGGTGCTCTACGTGCTCGTGAGCATGGCCGAGCTTTCGGCCGTCGGCATCTACATGCACTACTGGTGGCCGACGCTGCCCACGTGGGTCTCGGCGCTCGTCTTCTTCGTCGTGATCAACGGCGTCAATCTCGCGAGCGTCAAGTCGTACGGCGAGCTCGAATTCTGGTTCGCGATCATCAAGGTGCTGGCGATCGTCGGCATGATCGCGTTCGGCGGCTGGCTGCTGCTCTCGGGCTCGGCCGGGCCGGACGCGAGCGTCTCGAACCTCTGGCGCCATGGCGGCTTCTTCCCGCACGGCATGTCGGGTCTCGTGATGTCGATGGCCGTCGTCATGTTCTCGTTCGGCGGTCTCGAGCTCGTCGGCATCACCGCCGCCGAAGCCGACGATCCCTCGCACACGATCCCGCGCGCGACCAACCAGGTGATCTATCGCATCCTGATTTTCTACGTGGGCGCGCTGGGCGTGCTGCTCTCGCTCTATCCGTGGGAAAAGGTCGTGTCGGGCGGCAGCCCCTTCGTGCTGATCTTCCATGCGATGAACAGCAATCTGGTCGCGAACGTGCTCAACGTCGTGGTGCTCACGGCGGCGCTCTCGGTCTATAACAGCGGCGTCTATTGCAACAGCCGCATGCTTTACGGCCTCGCGCAGCAAGGCAATGCGCCCAAGGCGCTGCTCAAGGTGAACCGGCGCGGCATTCCGCTCGCGGCGCTCGCCGTGACGGCGGTCGCGACGGCGGCTTGCGTGATCATCAATTACTTCATGCCGGGTAAGGCTTTCGAGTTGCTGATGGGGCTCGTGGTGTCCGCGCTCATCATCAACTGGGCGATGATCAGCCTGATCCACCTGAAGTTCCGCCGCGAGAAGGCGCGCGCGGGCCAGACGACGCGTTTCAGGAGCCTCGGCTACCCGCTCACGAATTACCTGTGCCTGGTGTTCCTCGCGGGCATTCTCGTTGTAATGTATCTGATTCCGGATCTGCGGATTTCCGTCTATCTGATTCCCGTGTGGCTCGTGGTGCTCGCAGGCGCGTATCGTTTCTGGCGCCGCGGCGCGACGCCCGCGCTGCAGGGCAGCGTGCAGACGCGCTGAGCGCAGCCGCACGCGAGGAAGCGGCGCTCCGGCCAGCCGCTTCCGTCAGCATTCCGTATTCGCCTCTAACCAGCAACCGTCAAGCAAACGCCATGTTCGAACATATCGATGCCTATCCCGGCGACCCGATCCTCTCGCTCAACGAGAACTTCCAGAAAGATCCGCGGCAGAACAAGGTCAATCTGAGCATTGGCATCTATTTCGACGACGATGGCCGTCTGCCGGTGATGAAGGCGGTCCACGCGGCCGAAGCGGCGATCCTGAACGAATCCGGTCCCAAGCCGTATCTGCCGATGGCCGGTTTTGCCCAGTATCGCGACGCCGTGCAGGCGCTCGTGTTCGGTGCGCAGTGTCCGTCGCGCGCGGCGAACCGCATCGCCACGGTGCAGACGCTCGGCGGCTCGGGCGCGCTCAAGGTGGGCGCCGATTTCATCAAGCGCTACTTTCCGCAAAGCCAGGTGTGGGTGAGCGATCCCACGTGGGAGAACCATCGCTTCATCTTCGAGCGTGCGGGCTTTACGGTGAACACCTACCCGTACTATGACGAAGCTACGGGCGGCCTCAAGTTCGACGCGATGCTCTCGGCCATCGACGCGCTGCCGGCGAAAAGCGTCGTGCTGCTGCACGCGTGCTGCCATAACCCGACCGGCGTGGATCTGGACGAGGCGCAATGGACCCGGCTCATCGATGTGCTGCAAAAGCGCGATCTGCTGCCGTTCGTCGACATGGCGTACCAGGGCTTCGGCGCGGGCCTCGACGCCGACGCGTTTGCGGTGCGCGAACTCGGCCGCCGCGGCGTGCCGGCGCTGGTGGCGAACTCGTTCTCGAAGAACTTCTCGCTGTACGGCGAGCGTTGCGGCGGCCTGCACGTGATCTGCGAAGACGCCGCGGCAGCCGATCGTGTGCTCGGGCAACTCACGGGCTCGGTGCGCTCGAACTACAGCAATCCGCCGACGCACGGCGCGAAGATCGTCACGCACGTGCTCACGAATCCCGAGCTCAAGGCATCGTGGGAGACGGAGCTGGCGGCCATGTGCGAGCGCATCGCGCGCATGCGCAAGGCGATTCATGACGGGCTCGCCGCGCATGTGAGCGGCGAGGCGCTCTCGCGCTACGTGAAGCAGCGCGGCATGTTCACGTACACGGGCCTGGGCGCGGACCAGGTCGAGCGCTTGAAAGAGGAGTTCGGGGTCTACATCCTGCGCTCGGGCCGCATGTGCGTCGCGGGGCTCAACGAGAAGAACGTGGGCGTCGTGGTCGAGGCAATGGGCCGGATTTTCAGGGGATAAGCGGCGCAGGTTGCTTCAGGCCGGTATCGGCGAGTGGTCCGATACCGGTGCGGGCGCCATTAGCGGCGCCTCAAAATCTCATTCCCGTTCCCACTCCGCAAACGCCTCCGACGCCGCCGCTGCCGCCTCCCGCGGCGCAGAACACGCCGCAGCCGGAAAGGCTGGCGGCCAGCAGCACACAAGCGGCCCCGAGGCGCAGCCGCCGCGAGGCGCAACGCCTGCGCGAAAGCGGATAAAGTGCACCGGCACGAACGCCGGAAGCCGGCGACGCGCCGGACGGCACGCCAAAAATCGAAGCCTGTTTCATCGTGATCTGAGCTCGAATGGGGCTTGAAAGCAGAGTGGATTTGATCCGCCGGACCGCCGTTCGAACGCTGGCGGGGCGGAGTCGGCTCAAAGATAAGCCGCTGAAGCGCGCGCTCCAATCAGACGAATCCGGCTTTACCCCACGCATACGCCATGCGCCACGCATCAAATCGCCCGTCTGTCAATCTGTCGGAATCCGACGTCGGCCACGACAGAAGCGTAGGGTCTTCCAGGTGTTACCCTGATAGAATGCGTGAGCCGCAACGTAGTGGACCGCCGATGAAATTGCTTGATGCCCTTGTCGAACAACGGATTGCCGCCGCAGCCGCGCGCGGTGACTTCGACGACTTGCCGGGCGCCGGGGCGCCTCAGGCGCTCGACGAGGACCCCTTCGTACCCGAAGAGGTGCGCGTGGCAAACCGCATTCTGAAGAATGCCGGCTTCGTGCCGCCTGCGGTCGAACAGCTTCGCGCGCTGCGCGATCTCGAAGAAGAGCTCGCCAAGGTGAGCGACAAGGTCGAGCAGTGCCGGCTGCGCGCCCGCATGCTGGCGCTCGACATGGCGCTCGAGTCGCTGCGCGGCGGCCCGCTGGTGGTGCCGCACGAGTACCGCCGCCGCATTGCCGAGCGGCTCTCCGAACGCGCGACGCTCGGGCAGCGCGTCGTGGCGGGGGCTGCGTGAGCGTGCCGGCTGCCACGCCGCCGGGCGAGGCCGAGCAGCACCACGCAGCGTGCCCCGAGCCAGTCCAGGGCGATGCCGGGCCGCAAGCCGGGCCATCCGCCGAATCTGCTGAATCCACCGAATCTATCGAACCCACCGAGCCTCAGGCGGAGCCCGCCACCGAGCGCGACCGCCATTTCATGCGCCTCGCGCTAACGGCCGCCGAAGCGGCGCGCGCGGCCGGTGAGGTGCCGGTCGGCGCCGTGCTGGTGCGCGGCGACGAGGTGATCGCAACCGGCTTCAACCATCCGATCGGCGCGCACGATCCTTCGGCGCACGCCGAAATGGCCGCGTTACGCGCGGCGGGCGCGGCATTGAGCAACTACCGCTTGCCGGGCTGCGAGCTCTATGTGACCCTCGAGCCCTGCCTCATGTGCGCCGGCGCGATCATGCACGCACGCATCGCACGCGTGGTATACGGTGCGCGCGACCCGAAGACCGGGGCGTGCGGCAGCGTCGTCGACGCATTTTCGAACGGCCAGCTCAATCACCACACGAGCGTCGCGGGCGGCGTGCTCGAAACCGAGTGCGGCGATGCGCTGCGCGCATTCTTCGCGGAGCGTCGCCGCGCGAGCCGCGAAGCGCGTCGCGCGGCGGCCGGCTCGGCCGGATCAGCGCCCGGCGTTGCCGATAACGACCGGTAAGCCTCGATAACAACGGATAATAGGCGCGAGCGGCTTTGCGCTACGCGTCGCGGCAGACGCAAGGCGCGGCCACCGACCATCGAACTCCGTTGACCATGACCATTCATCGCACCATCGAACTGATCGCGCCGTCGGGCTATCCGCATGACCCGGAAGCCGTGCACCGCGGGATTGCGCGCCTGCGCGCCCAGGGCCACCGCGTAGAGGGGATCGAGGCGACCGAGCGGCGCTACCAGCGTTTCGCCGGCACCGACGGCCAGCGCGCCGCTGAGCTGAACCGTCTCGCCGACCCTGGGCGCGACTTGCCCGATATCGCGCTCGCAGTGCGCGGCGGCTATGGCGCCGTGCGCATCCTGCACGGGCTCGACTACGACGGCCTGCAAAAGCGCCTCGCCGGCGAGCCGATCGCCTTCGTCGGGCATAGCGACTTCACCGCGATCCAGCTCGCGCTCTATGCGCGCGCGGGGCTCAAGACCTTCGGCGGCCCGATGCTCGTGAGCGACTTCGGCGCGCCGGAATTGAGCAGCTTCACGATGCAGCACTTCTGGGAAGCGCTCACGAAGCCCGAATTCACGCTCAAGGTGAAGGCGCCGCAGGTGCAGCACGTCGACGTTTCGGGCATGTTGTGGGGCGGCAATCTGGCCGTGCTCACGTCGCTCGTCGGCACGCCCTATATGCCGCCGGTGCAGGGCGGGATCCTGTTTGTCGAGGACGTCAACGAGCAGCCGTTCCGGGTGGAGCGCATGCTCTATCAGCTCCATCTCTCGGGCATTCTCGCGCGCCAGCAGGCGCTGGTGCTCGGTGACTTTTCCGGCGGCAAGCCGTTCGATTACGACAACGGCTATGACCTGCACGCGATGGTCGAGCACGTGCGCTCGGTGGTGGCGATTCCGGTCATTACCGGCCTGCCGTTCGGCCATATCGAGAACATGGTCACGTTGCCGTTCGGCGCGCAGGCACAACTGAGCGCCGACGCTCATGGCTTCGAGCTCGCTGTGAGCGACTATCCGTATCTCGGCTGACCAGGCGGATCTTGAGACAGTACAAGCGCCCACGGGCGCTTTTTTCCGGGGATTAATATGCAACTAACAGTCGGTGAAATGAAAATTCAACGGATGCTCTGGAGACGTTACCGCTCCGAGATTGTTGACAAAAAAAGCGCCGTTTGGGACTGACGATTCACAGGGAAGGTGCGAAATTCCCCGTAGTGGCGCGGGTTTCACGAGGGTTGTGCATCCGGATGCTGCTCACGCCTGAGTATCTTCCCCAGGTTAGCCGATAAAATTGTTGACAATCTTTATGTCCGAACTAGGATACCCAACATCAAGGTGAAAGACATGCGAAACGCCGATACCGAAGCCGACGCGACCGGCACGAAACCCGAGACTATCGCCGCGCGCATCCGCGCCGCGATCCTCGAACATCGTTTGCCGCCTGGCGCGAAGCTCACGGAAGCGCAGTTGTGTGAAGTGTTCAGTGTCAAACGCGGACCGATCCGCCAAGCGCTCTCGCTGCTCGCGGGCGATCACCTCGTCGATCTGGAGCCGAATCGTGGCGCGTTCGTCGCAAGCCCGTCGCTCCAGGAGGTGCACGAGGTGTTCGAGATGCGCCGCATCATCGAGCTCGCGGTGGTGGAGCGCATTTGCAGCGCGCAGCATGGCAGCCGGCGATTGAAGAGCATCGGCGAGACCATCCGGCGCGAGCGCAGGGCGTTCGAGGGGCGCGATTTTCCGGCGTGGATCCGCTTGTCGGGCGAGTTCCATACCGAACTGGCGGCGCTGACCGGCAACACGGTGTTGTGCGATTGCCTGAATGGCCTCGTGGCACGCTCGACGCTGATTTCCGCGCTCTACGAGTCGCCGGGGCGCAGCCCGTGCTCGTTCGACGACCACGAGGCGATTATCGCGGCGCTGGAGGCGGGGCAGGCGCAGGAAGCCGCCGCGCTGATGACGCGGCATCTGCAGGGCGTCGAGCTGAAGATGCTCGACCGGCCGGCGGGCGCGTCGGTTGATTTGCAGGACGTGTTCGGCGCGCGCGCGGCCGCTACGGCCGGGCGCTGAGCAACGATCGGGCGTGGTCTTCCGCCTGCGCTAAGCGACAGGGCGCCGGGCG
Source organism: Paraburkholderia sp. J63 (assembly GCF_905220245.1). Lineage (NCBI taxonomy): Bacteria > Pseudomonadati > Pseudomonadota > Betaproteobacteria > Burkholderiales > Burkholderiaceae > Paraburkholderia > Paraburkholderia sp. J63. The sequence goes on from NZ_CAJMZF010000021.1 coordinate 120,259, forward strand.
GAAGCAGAAACAGAATCGGAAACACAAGCATCACGGCGGCGTTCGCACAAAGAGCGGACGCGCCTGGCAGGACTGAGTGGAGCTGAACTGGAGACACGCGCGGCGGGGCGCAATGCCGGCCGCCGCGCGCGAGAGAGAAAAGATCGATGTGGCAGCGGGCGCCGCGAGGGCGTCCGCCGGGCAGGCAGCACGGCGAGCAGGGCGCGCGAGAGGCGCGACCGGCGCGGTGCAAAGGGCGTCGAAGCGCACGCCGGGCAGGGGCTCGAGCCCCCGGCCTTTTAGCCTGGACCCCGAGCCATCCGCAGATATCGCGGCGGCCGCAGCACGCGGCGCAGCGCGCGTTTCGAGGCGTTTCAGGCGTCTTTTTTCCGTCGGCGTATCCATCCCAAGGAGCGGGTCATGGCTCAGTTCAGCGCGTCACCAGGCAGTCCGGCAGTGCCCAACTTCGATGCATCCGAGAGTAGCGAAGCGACAAACGGCACGCAGTTGCCGGCAGGCTACAGCGAGCGCCTCTATAACCACGACCTCGCGCCGCTCAAGGAGCAGACGTGGGGCGCCTATAACATCTTCGCGTTCTGGATGTCCGACGTGCACAGCGTCGGCGGCTACGTGTTCGCGGGCAGTCTCTTCGCGCTCGGACTCACGAGCTGGCAGGTGCTGCTGGTGCTGATCGTCGGCATCTCGCTCGTCAACGTACTTTGCAATCTCATCGCGCGGCCGAGCCAGCGCCATGGCGTGCCGTATCCGGTGGCGTGCCGCGGCACCTTCGGCGTGCTCGGCGCGAACATTCCCGCCGTGATCCGTGGCCTGATCGCGGTGGCATGGTATGGAATCCAGACTTATCTCGCATCGAGCGCGCTCGTGATCGTCGTGCTCAAGTTCGTGCCGCAACTGATGCCTTACGCCGACGTGCACAGGCACGGCATGTTCGGCCTCTCGGCGATGGGCTGGGCCGGCTTCATGACGCTCTGGGTATTGCAGGCGCTCGTGTTCTGGAACGGCATGGAGACCATCAAGAAGTTCATCGACTTCGCGGGTCCGGCCGTCTATGCCGTGATGTTCATTCTGGCCGGCTACATGGTGTATCGCGCGGGCTGGCACAACATCGGCCTGAACCTTGGCGGCGTGAAGTATCACGGCACCGAAGTGATCCCGGTGATGATTACCGCGGTCTCGCTCGTGGTCTCGTATTTCTCGGGGCCGATGCTCAATTTCGGCGACTTCTCGCGCTACGGCAAATCGCTCAGGAGCGTGCATCGCGGCAACTTCTGGGGCTTGCCCGTCAACTTCCTCGCGTTCTCGATCGTCACGGTGATCACGACCTCGGCCACGCTGCCAGTGTTCGGACAACTGATTACCGATCCCGTGGAAACGGTGAGCCGCATCGATCACCCGACGGCCGTTATTCTCGGCGCGCTGACGTTCACGATCGCGACCATCGGCATCAATATCGTCGCGAACTTCGTGTCGCCGGCGTTCGACTTCTCGAACGTTGCGCCACGCCTGATCAGCTGGCGTGCGGGCGGCATGCTCGCGGCGGTGGCCTCGATCTTCATCACGCCGTGGAATCTCTTCAACAATCCCGCCGTGATTCACTACACGCTCGACGTGCTCGGCGCCTTCATCGGACCTTTGTACGGTGTCCTGATCGTTGACTTCTACCTCGTGAAGCGCGGCCGTCTCGCTGTCGACGATCTCTACACAGTCTCGACGAAGGGCGCCTACTGGTACACCAACGGCGTGAACTGGCGCGCGGTCTCGGCGCTGCTGCCGGCCGCGGTCATTGCGATTCTCTGCGTGATGCTGCCGTCGCTGGGCGGCGCAGCGAACTTCTCGTGGTTCATCGGCGCGGGACTCGGCGCGCTGTTCTATCGCGCCTTGACGATGGGCCAACGTGCGCGGGCACGGGCGTAAGACAAAGCACCCCGAAACGAACAGAGAACTGCTATGCGTATCAAGCTGATCAATCCGAACACCACGCAGCGCATGACCACTGCGATGGGGCAGTGCGCGCGCGCCGTGGTGGCGCCGGGCACGGAAGTCGTCGCCGTGAGCCCGACGATGGGGCCGCCCTCGATCGAGGGCTACTACGACGAGGCGCTCGCGACGCCCGGCCTGCTCGCGGAAGTGGAGGCGGGCGAGCGCGAGGGCTTCGACGGCTATGTGATCGCCTGCTTCGGCGACCCGGGGCTCTATGCGGCGCGCGAACTGGCGCGCGGGCCGGTGGTGGGCATCGCCGAAGCGGCCATGCACGCGGCCAGCGTGCTCGCGCCGGGCTTCTCGGTCGTGACGACGCTCTCGCGCACCAAGGCGATGGCGTGGCATCTCGCCGAGCGCTACGGCATGAGCCGCTTCTGCCGCAACGTTCGGGCCATCGACGTGGCCGTGCTCGAACTCGACGAGCCGGGCTCGGCGGCGCGCCGTGCGATCGTCGACGAATGCGGCCGGGCGCTCGAAGAAGACGGCGCGGACGCGATCGTGCTCGGCTGCGCCGGCATGACGAGCCTGTGCGCGCAGGTGGAGGACGCGCTCGGCGTGCCGGTGGTGGACGGCGTGACGGCGGCGGTCAAATGGGTGGAGGCGCTGGTCGCGCTGCGCCTCGCGACGGCCAAGCGCGGCGACTTCGCGCGCCCGCTGGCCAAGCGCTACGATGGCGAGTTCGCGCACTTTAGTCCGACCAATGCGGCGAGCGCCACGGAAACGCCGCCGCCGGTCCGTCCGTTGCGCTACGGGTAAACACGCAGCGCGTGCGCCCCGCCGCCAGACGGGGCGCACCCGGCACATACACGTCGCTTGACCCGCACTATCTGTCGGTGCGTATGGGCGCGCCCTGGCGATTTAGCTACACTGGGCCGATCCTGAAAACGGCATTTTTCGGCGCATTGCAAACCCTTGTGGCGCAAGGATTTCGGCCGGTGCAGCCGCTTTCGGCAGGTGCGGGTCCCCCGCGCGGTTTTCACATTCGTTACCCATTCGAAAGATTCGATCAGCATGCCACTCGATCCCCAATATCCCCGCGATCTGATCGGTTATGGCCGGCACCCCGTGCAGGCTAACTGGCCCGGTCAGGCGCGCGTCGCGGTGCAGTTCGTGCTCAACTACGAAGAGGGCGGCGAGAACTGCGTGCTCCACGGCGACCCGGCCTCCGAGCAGTTCCTCTCCGAGATCGTCGGCGCCGCCGCTTATCCGGCGCGTCACATGAGCATGGAGTCGATCTACGAATACGGCTCGCGCGTGGGCGTGTGGCGCATCCTGCGCGAATTCGAAAAGCGCGGCCTGCCGCTTACCGTGTTCGGTGTCGGCATGGCGATCGAGCGTCACCCCGAAGTGGCGCGCGCGTTCGTCGAGCTCGGCCACGAGATCGCTTGCCACGGGTATCGCTGGATTCACTATCAGGACGCCACGCCAGAACTCGAAGCCGAGCACATGAAGCTCGGCATGGAAGCGATCGAGCGGGTGGCGGGCGTGCGTCCGCTGGGCTGGTACACGGGCCGCGACAGCCCCAATACACACCGCCTCGTGGCGGAGCACGGCGGCTTCCTCTACGACTCCGACTATTACGGCGACGATCTGCCGTTCTGGATGGACGTCGAAGTCACCGGCGGCAAAAGCATGCCGCAGCTGATCGTGCCTTATACGCTCGACACGAACGACATGCGCTTTGCGACGCCGCAGGGCTACAACACCGCGGATCACTTCTTCACCTACCTGCGCGACGCGTTCGACGTGCTCTACGCGGAAGGCGACGAAGCGCCGAAGATGCTGTCGATCGGCATGCACTGCCGTCTGCTCGGTCGTCCGGGCCGGTTCCGCGCACTGCAGCGCTTCCTCGACCATATCGAGAAGCACGATCGCGTGTGGGTCACGCGCCGTGTCGACATCGCGCGCCACTGGCGCGAGCATCATCCCTATCAACCGCAGCAGAACGACCACCGCGGGGCCGCCGCATGAAGGCAATGCACTACACCCTCGACCAGTTGAACAACGCCTCGACCGACGCCTTCGTGGCCGCGCTTTCGGGCATCTTCGAGCACTCGCCCTGGGTGGCGGAAGCGGCGGCGCAGCAGCGTCCCTACACGAGCATCGACGCGCTGCACCAGACGATGTCGGGCGCCGTGGAAACCGCCGGTGAAGCGAAGCAGCTTGCGCTCATCAACGCTCACCCGGAACTCGCGGGCAAGGCCGCCGTGCGCGGCGAGCTCACCGAGGAATCCACGCGCGAGCAAAGCGGCGCGGGCCTGAACCTGTGCACGCAGGAAGAGTTCGACAAGCTCCAGGCGCTCAACCGCGCGTATCGCGAAAAGTTCGGCTTTCCGTTCATTCTCGCGGTGCGCGGCTATGACCGCCACGGCATCATCGCGAATTTCGAATCGCGCGTGAACAACACCCACGCCGACGAAATGCGCGCGAGCCTCGACCAGATTTATCGCATCGCGCGCTTCAGGCTGGACGAGCTGATCGACGCATGAGATTGACGCCGCGCCTCGCATGTTGCGAGGTGCGCCTTCGCGACGGCGCGGCGCTGTTTTGGAACCCAGGAAAAGACACGAAGGAAGACAAAGATGGCACTCCCGACTCTCGACCCCAACGCACCGGATTTCACGCGGCGCTTCGTGAATCTCGCGGACCCGCGTCTGGGCGCGCAGGCGCTCGAGACGAGCGACGACTTCTTCGCCCCGAAGGAGCGCATGCTCAATCCGGAGCCGGCCGTCTTCATCCCGGGCAAGTACGACGACCACGGCAAGTGGATGGACGGCTGGGAAACGCGCCGCAAGCGCACGACCGGCTACGACTGGTGCATCGTGAAGCTCGCGCGCCCCGGCGTCATCAAGGGCCTCGACATCGACACGAGCCACTTCACCGGCAACTATCCGCCGGCAGCGTCGATTGAAGCCGCGTACGTGGCGGACGGCGCACCGGGCGCCACGACCGAATGGACGGAGATCGTCCCGTCGACCTCGCTGAACGGCAACAGCCACCACTACGTGGAAGTCACGAGCGACAAGCCGTTCACGCACCTGCGCGTGAACATCTATCCCGATGGCGGCATCGCGCGTCTGCGCGTCTACGGCCAGCCGCAAGTGGACTGGCAGGGCGCGAGCCGCACGGAGCTGTTCGACCTCGCCGCGATGGAAAACGGCGCGTATCTGGTCGCAGCCAACAACCAGCATTTCGGCGCGGCCTCGAACATCCTGATGCCGGGCCGCGGCGTGAACATGGGCGACGGCTGGGAAACCCGCCGCCGCCGCGAACCGGGCAACGACTGGGCGATCATCGCGCTCGCGCAGCCGGGCATCATCAAGAAGATCGAAGTCGATACGGCACACTTCAAGGGCAACTATCCCGACCGTTGCTCGTTCCAGGCGGCGCGCGTGGTGGGCGGCACGGACAGCTCGCTCGTGACCCAGGCGATGTTCTGGCCCGAGCTGCTCGGCGAGCAGAAGCTGAAAATGGACAATCAGCACTACTTCGAGAGCGAGCTTGCGGCATTGGGCCCGGTCACGCACGTGCGTTTGAACATCATCCCGGACGGCGGCGTTTCGCGCGTGCGTCTGTGGGGCACGCTCGCCTGAGCGCGGCAAAAAGAGAAGAGGAGAAAGCATGAGCGATACGACACAGGCGCTCGGCACGACACTCGTGATCGAGCCGCTGACGCGCGAAGCGTTTGCACCGTTCGGCGACGTGATCGAGCTTGCGGGCGCGAAGCAGATTCCGATCAATCTGGGCACGACGATCCGCTATCACGATCTCGCGAACGTCGACGTCACGGAAGAGAGCGGCCGTACGCTCGTCAACCTCTTTCGCGGACAGCCGCGCGTGCTGCCGTTCGAGATCAAGATGCTCGAGCGGCATCCGCTCGGCAGCCAGGCGTTCGTGCCATTGAACGACAAGCCGTACCTCGTCGTCGTGGCGCCGGCGGGCGAGCTGGACGTCACGAAGATGCGTGCGTTCGTCTCGCACGGCTGGCAGGGCGTGAACTACGCCAGGGGCGTCTGGCATCATCCGCTGATCGCGCTGGGCGAGGTGAGCGACTTCATCGTCGTCGATCGCGGCGGCGATGGCCTGAACCTCAACGAGCAGGATCTGGTCGAATCGTTCTGGTTGACCGAAGAGGCGATGGCGGCGGCGACGCGTTGATGTTCTGACGCATCGAGCTTCGCGAACGAAAAAAAGCCACGGCCGAGACCGTGGCTTTTTGCTTATGAGAAGGCACGCTTGTCAGTAGCCGTGCCCCCGCGGTGCCTGTTTAAAGGCGATCAGAACTCGTAGCCGACTTGGGCGCGAGCAGCCGTGTTGCCGGTGCTCGTGACGGACACGCCGCCGTTGACGAGCCAGTGCATGTTCATCGAGCGATACGTCACGCCGATTGCTGCTGCACTGCCGCCCATGTAGTAGCCGCCGCCTGCTGCGACCACCGTGCGACCCGGACCCGAAGGCGTGAGGTTCGGCATGGCCATGGCTGCGGCCACACCGGCGTACGCGTTCTTCGAAACCGTGTTGATCGAGTTTTGCAGATTGCCGATCTGCTGGCCGAACGCATTCGACTGCTGCGTCATGGCGTCGTTCAACTGGTTCAGGTTGACCGCATCGGTGCCCGAGGTGCCGGCCGCCACGTTGACGATCTGGCGCTCGGATCCTTCGGCGCCGACCGACACTGCGTTGTCGCGATTCGCGATCGAGTTCGCGCCGATAGCCACGGAATTGTTCGCCGACGCATTGGCCTTGTCGCCGATCGCCGTCGAGCTTGCGCCCGTTGCGACCGCGCCGCCACCGACCGCAATCGACTGCGTGCCCGAGGCCGCCGCGACACCGCTCGTCGAGTTGACCGAGGTTGCCGTCGTGCCCGCGATGTTGATGTTCTGCAGGGCCTGGTTGATGCTCGCGACTTGCTGGTTCGTGGCGTAGAGCTGCTGGCCGGTCACCGCATCCGTGCTATCCAGAGAGAGGGTGCCGTTCGAGAGACCGCTCAGGCTGACGTTGCCGCCGGTTGCGCTGGCGAGCGTGACGCTCGAATGGTCAGCGCTGTCGTAATGGACCGCGTCGGCGTCCGTCGTATTGGCCGGAGCGTCGCCGACCGGCGTCGCGGCGTAGTTGGCCGTGGCGGTCCCGGCGCTGGCGCCGAGCGGCGAGCGCGAGGCCGCGACCATCTGTGTCGCGGACGATGCCGGGGCCGAGTTCGATGCGCTCTCGACCGCTTCCTGGGTGCTCGTGCTCGAGTCCGCTGCCAGCGCGGCGATCTCGGCCGTATTCTTCTGCAAGCGGCTGTCGAGACTGGCGATAGCGTCGCTGACCGTATTCACGGTCGTGCCGCCGACGGAATAGCTTGAAGTTCCTAGCCGGTTGCTGACCGCCTGCAGGGCGGTCTGCGTATTGCTTGCCAGATTGTCGACGGTCGAGAGCATGCTTGTCGTCGAGTTCCCCAACTGGGCCACCGTGGCTGCGTCGGTCGGCGCCACGCCAGTCGCCACGTTCGTGATGCGACGAAGGAGACTATTCGATGCGTCACCAACGGAAATCGTATATGGCGTGTTCGCGACCGAGCCGAGACCCAGTGCGACCGCGCCTGCGACTGTGGCCTGCGCAGGCGCACCCGAGCCAAAGCCACTAATGTACGGATTGCCCGTGATCACGGCCTGATTCATCTGCGCCACGTTGACCGCGTCGGTCGGCGCCACGCCGGTGGCTACGTTGTGCAGCACCGCTGGCGTGTTCGAACCCACTCCGCCCAGTGTCACCGAATCGTGCGCCGACGAGTCGTACATCACCGCATCAGCGAGCTTGCCGTTGATGTTCGTGACGTCGCCTTGCAGGTTCGTCACGGCCTGGTTCGTCGCAAACAGTTGCTGACCGTTCACCGCGTCGGTGCTCGATGCGCTCAGCAGCCCGTTGGCGACATTGTGCAGCGCGACCGGCGTATTGGCGCTCGCACCGCCG
>NZ_CAJMZF010000022.1:0-123177 GCF_905220245.1 Paraburkholderia sp. J63
GATGGATCGGGAAAGATCGCGTCGCCGATGATCGCCCGGAACGGCCTGCTCGCACGCCATGGTCCTTGCATAGCGTGCGAGCAGGGTCATGTGAAAGTCCTAGAACTTGTGGCGTATCCCAACCATGACCACGTTCTGGTTCGAACTCGTGGAGGGAACGTTGCCATAAACGGCGGCAACCGCGTATCTTCCAGCCGCGGCCTGGAACGTGTCGTAAATGTAGACATCCGTCCGTTTCGACAAAAGATAATCGAGGCTGATCTGCGCGGTATGCCAATGCGCACGCGAATCGGCTGCACCTCCATAGCGGCCCAATGAATAGATATAGGCCGCGCCGATCGAAAGCGCGGGATTGATGAGGTAGCTATACGACGTATCGAAGTTGGTCAGCGTAAAACTCGTCCCATCGAGGTAACGGTAGTTGACCTGATCGACGATGACGTTCCACGTTCCCCGCGTCCCGAATTGAACCGACGATCCAATGCCGTAGTTGCGTTGCCGCTCGGTCCCGGCATTGCGATTGAGCGGACTCGTGCGGAATAAAAAGAACGGGGCCGCGGCGTAGTCGTCGGTCACGGCGCCAGCCGTGTTCGCGGTTCCGGGGCGATCGAGTTCAACGTACGCCGCTGCAATTTTGAAGCTGGACCCCGTATAGCTGGCGCCGGCGCTCCATGCGCGATTCAACGAGAATGCGCCTGCCGCGTTGCTGAAGGCATAGAGCAGCGACGCGTTCAACCCGCCAACGGTGGGCGAAACGTACTTCACCGAATTGTTATAGCGCCAACTGCCCATCAGATTGTCCGCGTCGCCAGGATGTGCGGCCAGGCCGTTCGTCGTCATCGGCGCCATCGGACTCAGGTAGTCCCAGAACTCGTCGTATTGCCGCCCGAACGTGACGGTGCCGAGCCGCTTGTCCTCCAGGCCGACAAAAGCCTGCCTGCCGAACATCCGGCCGCCCTGCTGGAACGCGCCGTTCGTGACGTCGAAGCCGTTCTCGAGCTGCGCGACCGCGTACAGATTGCCTCCCAGGTCTTCGCGCATTTTCAGACCCCAGCGAGAGTTCTGATTGGCGCCGCTCAGCATCTTGTAGACGTGACTGCCGCCTGAATTATTGACCCACTCGACACCCACCGACATGATGCCGTAGAGCGTGACACTGCTTTGAGCAAAGGCATTAGCCGACACAAGCAAGGTACCAACGAAAAGACAGCGCTTCAATTGTTTGATCTCCAAATCGTTTTTATGATTGCAATTTCAGGAACGATGACCGGCAACACGACGATCAGTGCTGCGAACCTGTCTACCCGCATAAACCAGCACGGCGATGCCGCCCGTAATCAGCAACGCGGCCAGAACGTAGAGCCCCGCATCGAGCCTGCCCGTGGTCGTCTTGATCCAGCCGATCAGCGCCGGACTGAAGAAGCTGCCGAGTTGCCCAAGGCTGCTGATGAGCGCGAGCCCGCCCGCCGCGCCCGTGCCGGAGAGATGGTCCTGAGGCATCGACCAGAAAATCGGTAGCGCGGCGAACGTCAGAACAACGGCCACGCTGAGGAACAGCAACGCCGAGTACAGCCCTCCTCCATAGAGGCCGATCAGGCAAAGCGCGACGCCGCCGCCGATGGTGCAGACGGCGTAGTGATGGAACCGTTCGCGATGTTTGTCCGAGTGGCGCGAGATCGCGACAATGCCGATCGCGCCGATGCCGTAGGGAATCGCGCTCAGCAAGCCCGTATCGAAGACGCTATGAATCCCGGCGCCGTGGATGATCGTAGGCAGCCAGAAGCTGATCGCCATCGTGCCGCACGTCAGCGTGAAATAGACGGCCGAAAACAGGTACACCATGGGATTGCGGAGCGCGGCACCGATCGACTTCGACGCGACCGCTTCTTTGGACGCCAGATCCGCGGCCAGATCGCGCTGAACGTGTTGCTTCTCCTCGTCGGTCAGCCAGCGCGCGTTTTCAGGGCCGTCCACAAGGAACAGCCGCACGACAACGCCCATGACGACCGCGGGAGCGCCCTCGAGGATGAACATCCATTGCCAGCCCGCGAGGCCATGCAGGCCCGCCGCGTACTCCATGATTGCGCCGGACACGATGCCGCCGATCACGCCGGCCACGGCCACCGCCACGAATAGCCACGCGGTCACCGAAGCCCTGCGCGCAGCAGGAAACCAGTAGGTCAGGTAGAGAACGATCCCGGGAAAGAAGCCGGCCTCGAATACGCCGAGCAGGAATCGCATGACGTAAAGCATCCACGGTGTCGTCACGAGCGCCATGCACGACGAGACAACGCCCCAGCCGATCATGATGCGCATGAAGGTGCGGCGCGCGCCGATGCGCTCCAGCAGCAGGTTGCTGGGGACTTCGCACAGGAAATAGCCAAGAAAGAAGACCCCGGCACCGAGCCCGTATACGGCATCGCTAAAGCCGAGATCGGTCTTCATCTGCAACTGCGCGAAGCCGATATTGATTCGATCGAGGAATGCGATCACAAAGCCGGTAAAGACAAAAGGCACGATGTGGCGGCTTATCTTCCGATAGAGTTCGGACATGTCCCTCGCCTGTGTCGCGGGATTCGGTTTCATTGAGGTCTCCAATATGTGACGCACGATTACGTCATCGTTTCCATCGTTCATTCCACGTGCGATTGTGGGAGAGCATGGACCCGGTCATTGTCATAAGTTCTTAGGGCGTGCTTTCCCTGATCAGGTGTTCCCGATCCGCTTTCTCAGGCGCTTACTTCGTTAGACGAAAAAAAGCCCATCCAACTGGATGGGCCGAATGGGTCTTGCGGGACCGTGATCGGGGGACCAGGAATCAGTTTTTCCCGCGAACCGAAACGATTTGATCGATTGCGCCGAATACCGAGCTGCCGTCGTCTGCAAGGATCTCTATCCTGATGCGATCGCCATCCCGCAGATACCGCTGCTGTTGATCGTCTGTCACGCCCGAGAGCGCCTGGCGAACGCGTGCTTCGGTGATGCAGGCGCTTCCGGTCGACGGATCCGCGTTGCTGATCGTGCCCGCGCCCACAATCGTGCCGGCACACAGGGCACGGGTTTTACTCAGGTGAGCGATGATCTGGGCGAAGTTGAACACCGTTTCCTCACCCGCATTCGGCGCACCAAATAGCTCGCCGTTGAACGCGATTTGCACGGGAAGATGCAGCATCGCATTGCGCCACGCGTCGCCGAGCGCTGCCGGTGAAATCGCGATGGGCGCGAAGCTGCTCGCGGGCTTGCTTTGGTAAAAGCCAAAGCCGCGGGCCAGCTCGCCAGGAATGAGTCCGCGCAGCGAGACGTCATTAACGAGCACGACCAGCGCGATGCAGTTCTGTGCCTGTTCGACGGTGGCGCCCATCGGGACGTCGGTGGTAATCACCGCGATCTCTGCCTCGAAGTCGATTCCGTGATCGGCGCTGACTGCCGTGATCGGCGCTCGACCGGCGAGCATGACGTCCGAGCCGCCTTGATAGACGAGCGGTTCCGTCTCATAGCCGGGCGGAATGGGCTCCTTGCGCCATTGATACATGAGGCGCGCGTGATTCCGGTAAACCGACGCATCGGCCCATTGATACGCGCGTGGCAACGGTGCGAGCGCCGCTGCGGAGTCGAATGATTCGCACGAGCTCCATCCACCGGCATCGAGCCGGCGACAGAGCGCTTCCAGTTGTGGCGCGACGTCCGACCAGTCGTCGAGCGCCGCTTGCAGGGTCCTCGCGATGGTCGGAACCGGCATGCAGCGCCGGGCGCTGGCCGAGACAATCACGAGTTCGCCGTCTCGCGTACCGTTTGGCCGCGTGGCCAGCCGAAGTGCGGCCGATGTCGTGCTCATGCAACCCCCTGCGATGCGGCTTTGCGTTTGGCCGATTCGGCCGTCCATTGCGCCAGTTGCTCATGGGCATGTTGCGCAAATCCACTGACCACCTCGGCTGAGGCGACTTCGGTGGTCAGTTCCAGGCGCAATCCATTGGGATCGAAGAAATAGATCGACTCGATATATCCGTCGTGGTCTGTCACACCGATCACGTCGACGTTATGGTCGATCAAGCGGGCCTTCATTTCCGCCAGTTTCGTGCGGCTTTCCACGCGCAGTGCAATGTGATTGACCCATGCAGGCGTATTCGCACTCGGAGCGGCGCACTGCCCATCGCCGAGGTCGAAGAATGCAATGTGCGAGCCGTCGAACATGCGAAAGAAGATATGCACATAGGGGCAATATTCGCCGGTGCTCGGCACGTAATCCTTCTTTATCACGTGAACCAGCGGTAAACCGAGAACGTCTTCATAGAAATGGCGCGTCTCTTCGGCGTCACGGGCGCGCCAGGCGAAATGATGGAGGCCGAGCACCGTGCCCACGGGAGCGGCGAGCGTGTTGTTCATGGCAGTAGGGTCAATAGTCGATGACGCAAAGCGTCGTGTTAGTGTCGGCAGTTGCCGTCATGCGGATAGCGACGGCGCGGGCAATGCACGCAGGGCGGCGGCGATCGCTTCTTCACAGATCTTTTCGTCGCCGATCTGCTCGAACAGAAGCAGCGCCAATCTCGCGAGGAACAGCGATTCCGCTTCCCTGCCCGCATGGCTTATGGCGCGAGCGCATCGCGTATAGAGCTGATCTCTCGCGCGCTCATTCAATTGAGACATGATTCCTCCACTGCATCGAAATTCGAGGCGCACGCGCGCGATATCGCCTCTCGCACGCGCGCTTGAGACGGGCGGTGCCAGCGGGCCGCAACGTGTCCGTCCGGGCGCACGAGGTAGACCGATCCATCGGTTGCGCCATAGGCTTGCTGGATCATCGCCATAAATTCCGCCGCGACGACGACTTCATGTTCGCCGCCGCTCGTTGCAATGTTTCGAATCTGAACCGGCACGGGTAGCGTTGTGACGCTGTCCTCCAGCGACTGGATCTCATCGGCGCAAAGGCCAAACGTGAGCACGGTGAAGCCGGGCGCGCGAAGGATGTCGCTGAGAAACCGGCCCTGATCGCGAAGCGGAACGTCGACCGCAACCGCACCGGGAACGGGGCCGCCAGCAAATGCGTCGGCTTCCGGCAACGCACCGGGAACCGAATAGGTGACCGTATTGGTTTGACGCGGATTCACCAGCGTGGAAATCGACGGGTTCTCTTTCGCGAGAGACAGACAAGCCTCCCGCATCAAGTCGAATCCCCGCGACGGGGGCGACATGAATTCCGTGCTGCGCATCGCACTGGCGGCGTTCTCATGGAACGCTTCAATCCGTTCGTCGCTGTAGCGATCGAGAAGCGCTTCGTCAGCGCCGTGTGCTACGACAAGCGCCAACTTCCACGCGAGATTGTCCGCGTCGTCAAAGCCCGAGTTGAGCCCGCGCACGCCAAAAATGGGCATCGCGTGAGCCGCATTCCCGGCAAACAGAATCCGGTCGTGCCGGTAGGAGTCCAAAGTCATCGCGCCCGCTCGATAGACCGAGGTCCAGACCGGTTTCCACGAACGATGGCCTTCGCCGATGGCGTTCAGATGCGTCTGCACGAATTCCTGCACGCGCGACGGCGAGAGCGCGTCTTCCGTCGAGTCTCCGGCGCGCAACTGGTAGTCGATGCGCCAGATGTTGTCGGGCTGGCGATGCATCAGGATGGTCGAGCCGCGCCACCAGGGCGGATCGAACCACGCGCGCCGCTCGGTGGGCGCATCGCTGGCAAGCTCGATGTCGATGATGACGTACCGCCCTTCGTAGCCCGTTCCTTTGAGATCGAGTCCCAGTGCTTTGCGAACAAAGCTCTGTCCCCCATCGCAGGCGACCAGCCAGCTTGCGCGGGTTTTGTACTCGCAGTCAGCGGATTCGACATCGATCTCGACCTCGGCGTCATTCGCCAGGACGCGGTTCACACGCGAGCCCCAGCGCACCTCGATCGTGCCGGGCGTGATCGCATTGACATGCTCGATCGCCCCGAGCAAAAAGTGCTCGATGTAATACTGCTGAAGATTGATCATCGGCGGCAGCTTCTCCAATGGATCATTGGGCATCTCGAAGCTGAACACCTCGTCTTCACGATAAAAGCTGCGGCCCCGGCTCCAGCGCAGCCCCTTTGCGAGGAATGCGTCGAGCGCGCCGAGTCTCTCGACAATCTGCAGACTGCGGCGGGAGATGCACGCCGCGCGGCTGCCCTCGCAAACGGAATCGTCCGCTTCGAGAACGACCGAGCGAACGCCGAACCGTGCGAGCCCCAATGCGGTAGCGAGCCCGACGGGTCCGCCACCGACGATGACGACGTCGTGTCTCGCGGGCTCCACGCCGTCAATCAGCGCGGGAAGCGTGGGGGGAAATCGCTCATAAATAAATGGCCCAATACGGTCGATATTTCCAGATGCGTCGCTCATAGACTGTCTCCTTCGTCGATTGCGCTTTGCACTGCGTTTAACGTCTAATGTGCGTGATGGAAGCGCCGACGTTATTGTTCAGCCAATGGACGCCCGCCGTTGTCATAAGTTCTTATGACGTAGAAACCCTGAGGAACCCGAGGAACGCGTGAAATACTGGAAAATCAAAGCGCCGCACGACAACGTCCCGCTGTCTTTCGTCACGAGCGTCATTGCGGGGATCGGCACCGAGGAGCTGGCGCAATACATCCTCGCCGCGATGCAGCCCTGGGTTCCCGCGAGTCACTGCACGCTGTTCGCGCTGGAGTCGAATGGCCGTGTCTCGGCGTTGTCGACCGCGAGCGCGCACGGCGCCGTCGCGTCGATTACGGCCGTCGATTACTACAGCAATCGATTCGACCTGCTCGATAACAACATGACGTGGCTTTCCCGCAAGCGCGTTCCGGCGCGTTCGCAGCTCTGGATGAGCCATCAGTTTGCGGAAGACGTGAGCGAGCCGAGATATCGTGAGCTCTGCTACACGAAACCCGGCATTCGCGAGCGAGCCTCGATATTGCTGCTGGACCGCAACGGATTTCGCGCGGCAATCAGCCTTTACCGCAATCTCTCATTCGAGCTGTTTTCCGAACGCGACTTCGACACGCTGACGCGTTACGCGCCAGTGCTCGAAGAGGCGGTGCTCGCGCACGTCAGAAAGACTTCGCGGCGCGCGGTGAGCGACGCGTTGCACCACCGGATTCTCACGAACCTCGCGCACCGTGAAAAGCAGGTCATCTCCTGGCTGCTCGCGGGAAAGACCTCGAGAGAAACGGCGGCTTTGATGGGGCTATCGGAAACCACGGTGTTGACGTACCGCTATCGCGCGTTCGCCAAACTGGGCATCAAGTCTCAGCGCGATCTGCTCACGACGCTCGACCAGCTTCCCGCGAATCTGGGCCCGGCCAGGAAAGCGGCGCGCGCAAAGGACGATCGATAACGCCACGGCGTTGCGATACGGCCGTATCAGGCCGAAGGCTCCTGCCAATAGCCTTCGCGCGCGTAGAGACCCGCAAAGAAGTCGAGGAACGCGCGCACTTTCGTTGAAACGGTTTTCTTGGGCGGATAGACGCCCCACACGCCCGGCGTCGCGGTGGAGGTGCGCGCCTCCCAGCCGGGCAGCAACTGCACGAGCTTGCCTTCGCGCAGCGCGCCGCCCGCGGCCCATTCGGGCAGCAGCGCGACGCCCATGCCGGCCAGCGCGAGCGAGAGCACGGCCTCGGTGTCGTCGACGCGCAGGCGGCCGCCCAGCTTGACCGTGACCTCGCCCGCGCTGCCGCGGCCCGAGGGACTCACGATGACCCACTTGTCCTCGGCGGTCAGCGGAAAGCGGATGGCCTCGTGCGAGGCGAGCTCCGCAGGCGTGGCCGGATGCCCGTGCCGCGAGAGATAGGCCGGGCTCGCGCAGACGATGCGCCGGTGCGTGGCGAGCTGCCTCGCCATCAGTTGCGAATCGGGCAGCACGCCGATGCGCACGGCCACGTCGATGCCGGCCTCGATGATGTTCACGACCTCGTCGGTCAGGACCGCATCGACGTTGATCTTGGGGTAGCGCGCCATGAATTCGGGCAGATGGCGGATCACGTGCCGGCGCCCGAACGACGTCGGCATGGTGACGCGCAGCACGCCTTGCGGCGCGCTATTGAGCGACGAGGCGGCCTCGCGCGCCTCGTCGAGGCTCTGCATCACGCGCAAGGCGCGCTCGCGAAACACGCGTCCGCCCTCGGTCAGCGTGAGGCCGCGCGTCGAGCGATTGAACAGCGCGATCCCGAGGTCGGCTTCGAGCTCGGAGATATAGCGCGAGACCGTCGACGTCTTGACCTCGATCCGCTCGGCCGCCTTGCTGAAGCTGCCCAGCTCCGCGGACTGAAGAAATGCCCGAATCGCCAAAAAATAATCGATCACCACCTTGCGCGCCTCCGCCCTCGTCCCGCCGTGTTCGTTCGTGCTCGTTCGTGTCCGTTCGCCCCTGCAATGGCCGGGGCGCCGTCGTAGCGCATTTTACCCGGCGGTCCGGTCCGGGGCGCGGGCCTCGCGAAGGCTATCCGCGCCACGCAAAACTGATTCCCCCGGAGCGCCGTTCTGCGCGCCCGGCCGCGCTCCTATAGTCGTGCTCAAGCCGCTGCGTTCCGCGATCCCCCCGCGGTTCCCGCGCAGCGAAACCCCTGCTCGACGAGCCCCACCTTCAAAGGAGTCAGAAGATGCAAACCCGGACCGATCCCTCGACGCTCAAGCTGGACGACGATTTCGCGACGCACGAAGCCGAATATTTCGAATACACCTCGTCGGCGAACCCGATCGGGGCCAGGCTGATCCCGCGCGTGCCGTACCGGACCTTCCTCTCGTCGCTCTACGACGACGGCCCGACGCGCATCGTGCCGCTCGACCTTGCCCCCGAACTCGGCTGCGACTACCCGGCCACGGGACCCGCGCTGCTCGCGAGCTTCATCCGCATCGTGGCGGGCGAGCAGGTTGCGGTGAACCCGAACGCCACCTCGCAGGTGTTCTACGTGCTCGAAGGCTCGGGCGCCGTGACGCAGGGCGATGCATCGTTCCTGTTCGGCGCGGGCGACTTCTTCTCGCTGCCGGGCGGCGCCAAGGCCGTGCTCGCGGCCCAGACCACCGCGCGCCTCTACTACGTGAGCGACGCGCCGCTGCTCAGCTATCTCGGCGCCACGGTTTCGCGCGCGCGTTTCAGCCCCACGCTCTATCCCGCGGAGCGCGCGAAGGCGGAGCTCGAGAAGGTGGCGAGCGCGCCGGGCGCGAGCCAGCGCAACCGCATCAGCGTGCTGCTCGGCAACGCCAACTTCCCGCAGACGCGCACGGTCACGCATTCGATGTGGGCCATGTTCGGCCTGATCGGCCCGGGGACGATGCAAAAGCCGCACCGCCACCAGTCCATCGCGCTGGACTTCATCCCCGCGGCGAAGCCCGGCGTCTATACGCTGGTGGGCACGGAGCTCGACGCTGGCGGGAATATCGTCGATCCGGTGCGCGTGGACTGGACGCCGGGCATGGCCTTCGTCACGCCGCCGGGCTACTGGCACGCGCACTTCAACGAATCCGACGACGACGCCTACGTGATCCCGCTCCAGGACGCGGGCCTGCAGACGTATCTGCGCTCGCTCGATATCCGGTTTGCGAGGTGATGCGGGGCAGCCGCGCGTGACGTGATGCGGCGTGGGGCGGTGGCGGCGGGGCGTTTCAGTAATTATCGAAAAATTACTGAAATCTCCCCCGCCCGGGCACTTTTCAGTAAAATATAAAAAATTACTGAAAACGCACCTGACATGCTCGGCTTACCGCTCTACCAACGTCACGACCAGGCCTTTTGTGCCCAGCTTGCCAACGTCGAGCAGGCCGCCGCCGCGCAGGACGCGGTGCTCATCGGCGCGCCGGGGACGATCCTCGAGCACAAGCGCGCCGACCTCGTCTACTACGCGCGCCAGTTCATGAACCCCGAGGGCAAGCGCCAGGAGGAAAGCCTCGGCGGCCCGCAAGGCGACCCCGAGGTGGAAGCACGCGTGGAGACGATGCGCGCGCGCATCGCGCAAGGCAAGGACCTCGTGAACCGCATCCGCGAACTCGCGAAGCTGGGCTTTCAGATTGCCGACAACAAGACCTATGCCACGATGGGGGTGCTGTACAACCACGGCCTGTTCCAGGCGGGGGCCGTGCTGATCGGCTCGCATGCCTACGCGGTGCTGCTCAACAGCCTCGGCATCAAGGCGCTCGCCTACGAGACCGAAGACGTCGACATTGCGCGCGCGCGGCAACTCGCGCTGCAGCACGTGCCCACGGGCGGCCTGCTCGCGATCCTCAAGGAGACCGGCATCGCCTTCGTGGAGGTGCCGCCGATGACGCGCGGCGCGCCCTCAACCTCGTTCAAGCAGGCGGGCGCGACGCGCTTTCATGTCGATCTGCTCGTGCCTTCGGAGGACGATTCGTTTCCGACCATCGCCGTGCCCGAGCTGGACGCGCACGCGACGGGGCTGCCCTACCTCGCCTTCCTGCTCGGCAAGTCGCAGATGGGCACGCTGATTTCGCGGCACGGCGCGGTTCCCGTCCGGGTGCCGGACCCGGCGCGCTTCGCGATTCACAAGCTGCTGGCGTCGCGCCTGCGCACCAACATGCTCATCAAGTCGCAAAAGGATGTGCAGCAGGCGTGCGTACTCCTCGCGATGCTAGGCGATCACCGCAGCGGCGATATCGAGGACGCTTGTGGGGACTTGCCCGTTTCGGCACGCGCGCTCGTGCGTCGCGCGCTGCCCGAGGTGCGGCGCCTGCTCGAGGCGCATGAGGGGGCGCTGGAGGAGCTTGAGGCGGGTGTGGGGGGTCATGAGTAGTGGTAACGACACTGCATGACGTAAGTGACGCCGTCCTGGACGATATATACGAGGCGATCGGCCTTCGTGATTCGTCGCGACCAGAACCCGGTAAGACTTCCCTTCAAAGGTTCCGGCTTGCCCGTTCCGCGAAACGGATCACGTGAAATTTCTTCGAGAAGCCCGTTGATCTCGCGAACGATCGCCATGTCCGTCGCTTGCCAATGGAGATAATCATCCCAGGCGTTGCTCGACCATGCAACTTCAACTGCGTTTACGGCTTCCGTCTTGTTTCTGGCCTTCTTTCTCTGCTGGTTCATCTATCAAGCCTCGCTTCGCGGTCTTGCCGGCATTGAATTCAGCGATAGATTCACTCAGCCTCTTCGCGTTAGCGGGCGACCCGAGCAAATGCAGCGTTTCCTGCATGCTATTGAAGTCGTCCAGCGATATCAGCACGACATGCTCCCCACGCTGCCGCGTGATGACTGCGGGTTCGTGATCCCGGCATACATCATCCATCGCCTGCTTCAAGCCGGCTCGCGCCTCACTGAAAGTCAGGATGTTCATCAAGAGCTCCAAGGGACGATGCTGCCCGCTCCCGATAGGGAAAGTTAGCGGTCAACAAACAGAATTTAGCGATCGGTCGACTGCCATCAGAATTTGGCAGTCAGTGGTCGAATAGCCGAAGTCCCGTAACAGCAGATCACGGGACAAAAGGGCAAGCATCCACTACGCCGATCATTGTACTTAGCATTGTACAAAACGTCAAGTTGCGCGAGCGCGTCATAGGTGACGAGCGGCGGGACCACGAAGGCGCCATGCTCGTGCATGAGCGCCGCTGCGGCCTCGTCGACGAGATTGCCGTGCTCGATCGTCCGCACGGCGCGTGCAATCGCGCGTGCGGTATAGGCATGCGCCATCACGTAGGTGTTGGCCGCTTCGGCCTCGCCGACGATGGCGCGGATCTCCTCTTCGGAGTACTGCATATTGGAGATGGGATCGACCGGCCAGGCCACGCCGCCCGAGGCCATGATCTTGATCTGCGTGGCGCCCTTCTGGATCGCCGCGCGGACGAAAGTCGCCGGCGACATCGAAGCGAGCGCGAGCGGACGGCCAAAATCGAGGACAATCAACGAATCGATATTGAAGACGCGCGCGACAGGAGAACATGCCATGCCATCCGCACCCGAATACTGGTTTCCGGCCAAGCGCTATGGCTGGGGCTGGGGCTTGCCGACCCGCTGGCAAGGATGGGTGGTGCTGATCGTCTACTTCGCGCTGATCGGCATCACCATACGCGTTGCCCCGCCCAACTATCACCTCTCGACTTTCATCTTGCTGGTCGTGCTCTACAGCCTCGTTCTCATCGCCGTTTGCTGGCTCAAAGGCGAGCCGCCTCGCTGGCGCTGGGGCAAGGATTGAAGCGCCACGTCGCCCACATCGCGCTCACGTCTTGAACGCCGCCTCGAAGCGCGCGGCGAAGCGGTCCAGCTCGGCCTCGGGCAAGTGGTTGATGCCTGCCGCGCGCTTCCTCCCTCCCCCGGTTTCGAACTGGCGGCAAAAATCGTCGGCGCCCGTTGCGCTGCTAGCCGGCACTCTGAGGCTCACGACGAAGCCGCCGCCCGACTTCGGCGAAAGCACGGCGAGCGCGCGGTCCGGCTCGCGTTGCAGCAGTTCGTTGGCGAGCGTGCCCGATGCCCGGCGCGCCCACGCCTCGCCCGGCAGCCGGATCAACTGGGCGCCCGGCACGTTGCGCGCGGCCCGCAGCGCATGCGCCTTCGCCATGTCGTCGCGATAGCCTGCGTCCAGCGCCGCAAACACGTCGTTTGCCTCGATGAACGCGAGCGGATCGGCGAACGGCAGCAGCGCGTCCGCCAGCGCTTCGGGCGCGAAATGCAGGTCGGCGACGGTCTCGCCGTAGGCGTTGTAGTTCAGCAGGATGCCTAACTGTTCGAGCCGACCACGCACTTCTCCATCCACGCCATGCGCGCGCGCGAGCGCCTCGCCGAGCGCGGGCAGCGCGTCGCCGTAGGCGGCCGCGATGGCCCAGCGCACGTGGCGTCCGCCCAGATAGCCGTTGACGAGCGCGCTCGTGCACACGTCGGGCGCCGTGTTGATGTGCGCCTCGAAGCGCGGATGCACGGGCAGCTCGCCAGCGAAATGATGGTCGAAATAGCGCAGCGATGCGCCTTCGCCCAGCAGCCGCTCGACGTCGCCGCGATTGTGGTCGTGCGAGACGTCGAGCACGGTGATCTGCACGCCCTCCCCCGCCGATACGCGTTCGAGCAAGCCGATGTCGCGTTTCACGCCCGTCACCAGCACCGCGTCCGCGCCTTCGGCCAGCCGCAGTTGCTGGAGCGCGCACAGCCCGTCCGCGTCGCCATTGAACGCGTAGATGGGCAACTGCACGCCCGCGCGCTTCGTCATGGAGCCGCCCTCGCTCATGGCATGAAGTCTCCGCCGTTCGCGTCGAGCGCCGCACCCGTGATCGCCTTCGCGTAATCGGAGACGAGAAAGAGCGCCGCCTTCGCGCAATCGTCGTCGGTCGGAATGTGGCCGAGCGCGATATGCGCCGCGATCGGCGCGACGATCTGCTCCTCGGGCACGCCATGCTCGGCCGCCGCGTGGCGCACGTAGCCCTGCACGGGCGCGCCCCACATCCAGCCCATGTGGATCGTGTTCGCGCGGATGCCGTGCGGGCCCAGTTCCTTCGCAAGGTACTTCACGGCGACGGCGAGCGCCCCCTTCGAAACCGCATAGCCGGCCTCGCCCACGAACGGCTTGCGCACGGCCTGCGTATTGATCATGACAATGGCGCCGCTGCGCTGCGTCTTCATGTGGGCCGCGACCTCCTGCGTGATCGTCATCGTGCCGACGAGATTGGTGTCGAACACCGCGCGCCAGCCGTCGAGATCCGCGCTCTCCACGGGTTCGGGAAAGTTGCCATGCACGAATGCGCTGTTCACGAGCGCGTCGATGCGGCCGAAGCGCGCCACCGTTTCCTGCGCAAGCTGGCTGCACTGTGCGCGGTCCGTAATGTCAGTCACGCATTTCAATACCTGGCAGTCCACACCGAGTTCATGGATGCGCGCCTGCGCATCGTCGAGCTTGGCCGCCGTGCGAGCGGCGAGCACGACTGCGCGCGCGCCCTCGCGCGCCGCTTCGACCGCAAGCTTGACCCCGAGTCCCGGTCCGATGCCGGACACGATCACCACCTTGTTGCTCAAGAGCATCTCAAAGTCCCCCCTCATAGTTGTACGAATAGCCGAGCTCCAGCTCGCGATGGCGAATACGCCAGCCCTCGGGCGTGCGCACGAGCGCATCCGCGTACCAGATGCCGAAGAACATCACGCGCTCGCCGCCGTCGGGCGCGCGCCACACCATGGGGTTGTGGCACATCGTGCGGGTGCGCGCCGTCCCGCCGTCGATCTCGATGTGAATATTGCCCATCATGTGCTGGCTGCGCGGAAACTGCGGCAGCGCCTGCGCGAGGAACTGCTGGGCTTCGCGCAACGTGCAGCGCGGGCCGCCTGTGGCGCGGTAATCTATCACGGCGTCTGCGGTAAAGAGGCGATCGAGCGCCGCGAAATCGCGCTGGTCGATGGCCGTGCCGTAGTCGATCATCAGATCGCCGATATCGGCACGGTCTAGCAGGTATTGCAGATCACGCGCCATGGCTCGCCTCGATATGGCGCTCGCGATAGCGCGCGAAGTCGCGTTGCAACTGCTCGACGCTCAGGCCGAACTGCGCGAGCGTGTAGTCGTGCGGCGCGCGCTTCTCGCGGCCGTTTTGCGCGAGCCACGCCTGCATGGCGGCACGCACGTGAGCGGGAAACGTCATGCCCGCGAACGCATAGACCCGTTCGACGACGCCCAGCGGATCGGCCACGGTGTCCTCGAAACGCACGTCGAGAAAGCGCTCCTCGGGCAAGCTCGCGCGCGCGTCCATGGCGTGATGCACGGCGCGCTGCATCTGTGCGCTCCATTGCCGCCCGACCTCGCGCGCATCGGGTTCGTCGGCGTAAAGTTTCCAGAGCGTATGCGCCATGCTCGCCATCGACGGAATCGTTGCCGTCGGGTCGCGATGCGTCAACACCACCTTCGCACGCGGGAACACCTTGAACAGCACTTCGAGCGTGTGCAAATGCTGCGGCGTCTTGAGCACCCAGCGCTGCGCGCCCGGCACGCCGCGCCGCGCCTTCTGCCATTGGAGGAACTGCAGCATCTTCTTCAGATACGCATAGACCTCCCAATGGTCCTGCTGCGCGAGCCATGCGGTGTAGCGCGGGACGTTCGCGTACGAATCCATGGCGCAGAGGAACGAATGCTCCATCAGCATGAATTCCTCGTCGGGCTGCATGGCGTCGAGCGGATGGATCGCGAGGATCTGCGGAATATAGTGGATCATCTGCTCCACCTCCGCGCGCGCCAGCGCGATGCGCCGAGCGCTCTCGTGCGCCGGCTCGCCGGGCAGCGGCGCGGGATAGCGCGTTTCCCACCACGCCGCCGAATGAAAGCGCGCATCGGTGGCCAGCACGCGCTGGAGCAGCGTCGTGCCAGTGCGCGGCAGGCCCACGATCACGACGGGGTCGTCGATGGGCTGCGCGAGAATCTCGGGATGGCGCTTGCAATAGTCCTCGATCACGAGCCGGTTGACGAGCTGCGCCAGCACTTTCTCGTGCAGCATGGCCTGGCCTTGCGGCGAGAGATTGGCCTGCGTCGCGAGCGAATCGAACAGCACTGTGAGCGCTTCGCGATAGCGGCCCGCGCCGAAATCAGTCAGTCCTCCTGAGCGCTCGGTCGCGGCTGCCATCAGACGGTTGATGAGTTGCGCGGTGTCCTCGTGCGACGCAATCTGATTTGCTACGGGGGTGGCGGCGTTCATGCGGTCTCCTTGAGCGTTTCGAGCTTGACCACGCGCGTGGCCGGATGCACGGGCGCCTGGGCGCCCACCCAGCGCAGGCACAGCGTGCCGGCGCGATGGCCCGCGGTTTCGAGCCAGTTCGGCACGCCCGGGTCGCGCGCGCTCAGCACGAGCGTCACGCCGCCGTCCTCGCGCAGACGCGCCGAATGCTTGTTCAGGCAGATGCGGTGATAGCGATAGTCGAGCGATTCCATCCAGTAGTTGTTGACCTGGACATTCCAGAAGTCGCATTCGGGCACGCGCGCCACGTCGATCACGAGCGCTTCGTCGTCTTCGAGTGACCAGTACGTGTGGTAGTAGAAGATGTTCGGATCGCCGCCCGCGGCCTGGCAGACCGCCTGATCGGCGGGCGGCAGCTCGTTGGCGTGGGCCTGATAGCCCTGCGCCCAGTCGGCGAAAATGCGCGAGGTCTGCTCGACGAACGCGGCGGCGCGCTGGAGGCCGTCATGCAGACGCACGGGGTCGAGCGGCGCCGGTTGGCTCGACGAGCCGATGCGTTCGATCTTCAGTTGCGCGGGCTTCTCGGCCCTGCGATCGAGGAAGGTCTGCCGCACGACGAGCGCGTTCGAGGCCGGGTCCATCGGCAGCCAGTTGCCCTCTTGACGCTGTGCGCTCAGGACGATTTCGAAGCTGCCGTCGGGCTCGACCTGCATATGATTCGCGTCGATGAAACCCGTCTGCAGCATCTTGCCGTCGGTCTCGTAGCCGCCCTTCTGCGTGCCGAAGCTCAGGTACGCCACGGTGCCGCGATGACCGCTCACACGGTACGCGTGCTTGCCGTTGAGCCGCGCGTACTGATAGAGATTGTCGGGATTGTCGGCGCCGATCTTGGCCGTCTCGTGCGATGGCGAGAAAAAGCCCGGGAAATCCGCGTCCGCGAACTCCACGTGCATTTCGAGCGCGATGCGCAAAAGTCGGCTCAGATAGCGGAACCCTTCGGCGCGCGTGAACGCGTCATGCGGCGCCTCGGGCCGCAGGATCTGTTCGCCGCTGCGCCGCAGCGTTTCGCAAAAGGCGGCCCATGTCTCGCCCGATAGCAACTGCGCTTCGCCGGTTGGCGTCGTCATGCTCTGTCTCCTCCGTTGTGCCGTGGGGAGACGATACCGAGACCGGGGTGCCGCATTCTTCGTCCAGGCGGACTAGCCAGGGTTTCCCCGCCTGGGCACCTTGGGGGCTGGACCGCGCCATCTAGCTCAAAAGGACGATGCGGCCCGCGCGAAGCCCCCTATGATCGTCGACAACGGCCACGCAAACGCTGGCCGGGACCCGCCGCAACGCCATGGAGACGATCAACGTGTCGACGGATATCGCAGCCGACTGCGAAGGCATCGCGCCCGCCAGCTTCGAAGCGGCCGGCCTCGCGCCGCGCGACGTGAGCGCGCTGCTGGCGCTCGTCTACCAGGGACCGGTGGAGGCCACGCCGTGGGCGGGATTGCTCGAATACATCCGCCAGCGGCTCGATGCGAGCTTCGTGACGCTCGTGCTGCGCAATCCCGCATCGGGGCGCGCGGGGCTGATCGTCAATGCGTCGGCCTATGGCACGCTGCTGCCGGGCGAGCCTTCCTATAGTGAGCATTACTATTCGATTTGCCCATTCACGACCGTGCCCGCGGGCCAGGCGGTGAGCGCCGACGAGTTGTTCGGCGCCGAGGCCTGGTGCGAGCACGCGTTCTATCTGCAATACCTGAAGCCGCTGGACCTGCGCTATATCCTCGTCGCCAATATCCGCACGCGCGACGCCGTCGATTGCGCATTCTTCGTGAGCCGGCGCCACGGCGCGCGCGATTACGACGCGGCGGACAAGGCGCTCGTGGCCGTGCTGCTGCCGCATCTGCAACGCGCGGTCGACCTGCATTCGACGCTTGACGTGCTCGAGTCCGAGCGCACGCTCTATGCCGGCACGATGGACCGCATGCTGGTGGGCACCGTGATACTCGACGAGCACGGCAAGTGCATGAAGAGCAATGGCGCCGCCAATCGCCTGTTTGCCGCCGCCGATAGCGTGACGCTCGTGAACGACACGCTGCGCGCGCGCTGCCGGGTGGAAGACCGCCGCCTGCAGAAGGCGGTGCAGGCAGCCATCAATCACCACCTGATTGCCGCGACCGCGTGCGTCGAGGCCACCACGCTTTCGCGGGCCTCCGGCGAGATTCCGCTCAGCGTGCTGCTGCGGCCCATTCCGCTCAACTATCGGGCCGAAGACCGCTCGCGCCGGCCGGCCGTGGCCGTTTTCATCCGCGACCCGGCCTCCTCGCCCCAGCATTCGCGCGCCATGCTGCGCTCGCTCTACCGTCTCACGCCCACCGAAACCGAGCTCGCGCTGCTGCTCGTGGACGGTCTCACGCTGGACGAAGCCGCGGAAACGCTTGGGATTGCGAAGAATACCGCGCGGGCGCACTTGCGCGGCATCTTTGGCAAGACCGGCGCCACGCGCCAGGCCGTGCTCGTGAAAACGCTGCTCAACAGCGTGGTGTCGATGGTTTGAGCGCGAGGCGCTCGCTCAGTCCACCGCCGGCCGCGTCGGCACCTTCGCGACGAACTTGCGCAAGCGGTGCGCGAGCCGGTGCGAAGGCCGCTCGACGGCGCAGTAGAACGCGTAGCTCGTTGCGACCGCAACGGTCACCGTCGCGAGCCACGCGAGCGTCTGTCCCGGCGGATAGCCGGTCTCGCCGAGAATGGCCAGCGCGAGCTTGTGGCACAGATACAGGCTGTACGACCACGCGCCGAGCGCACCGGCGTAGCGCCAGAATGCACTGCGGCCCTGGGTGGCCGTTTCCGCCGCGATCCAGCCGGCTACCGCGAACTGGAACACCGGCAGCGTGATATCCGGCCCGATGAACGGCAGGAAGGCAGGCTTGATGTGCGACGTGGACGCGAGCAGGAACGTGAACGACCCCGCGGCCACGATCGCGATGCGCGCGGCGGCCAGATGATTCGCGAGCCAGCCCGATACCGCCGCGAGACCGCGCGCGATGGCCGCCGTGAGCGCCGAGGCGCGCTGGTTCGAACCCGAGCGGCCGTCGAGGGCGGTGCGATGCATCTCGGCCACGAGGCAACCGAGCAGCCAGCCCGGCAGATAGAGGAACGCCGTGCCCGCCACGCCATAGTTTTCGTAGACGCAATGCGCGCACACGAGTTGCGTATGCGTATGCCGATACCAGACCATCACGGCGGCGGCCAGCGCCACGCCGACGATCATTTCGCCCACGTAGCGAAAGCGGCTGCGCAGCAGCGGATAGATCGTGTAATAGACGATCTCGCAGTAAAGGGACCAGAGCACCGATTCCAGCAGATTCGCCGCATTGCCAAGCGGCTGGCACAGCACGGCGACGACGGCGAGCGGCAAGCCGATGCGCACATAGCGCGACGCAAAATAATTAATGGGCCGCAGCGTGGCGTCGCGATGATAGGCGTTGTGAATGCAATAGCCGGAAATGACGAAGAAGACGATCACGGCGGCGGGCCCCGCGAACAGCAGCACGGAGCCCGACCAGAGCGCGCCGCCCACGCCCGCCAGCGGGGCAGGAAAGAACGCCTTGAACGGCGGCGGCCCGAAGTGATAGAGCATGACCCAGAGCGCCGCCATGAACCGGATCGCGTCGATCTTGAGCGATTTGGCCGACGGCGCGCGGGACGCAGGCGCTCCGGACATGATGTGCCCCTTTTGGTAGTCGATGGCATGGAGCCTACCTGCGCCGGCTGGTAAAAAAAACAGAAATAAATCGGCCGATAAAGCGTGAAATTAATCGCTCGATGCGCGGGGGCGGATGTGGAGCGCGGGAAACAATGCTTCTTATAGGAAGCACAAAGGAGGCTCAAGGCCCCTTTACGCCTCATATAAGAAGCATTTTGCGCCCCAAGCCCCTCGCTCCACCCAGGGCTTTCCCCGCCTTTAGTCCGTCCGGACGAAGAAAGCCTGGCCCCGCCGATGACACGATGTCGACGCGAGAGGCGGGTGCGCCTCTGGCCACTCTTTCCCGCCCCAAGGAGGCTCGCATGTCCAACACGCCCGACACGCAATACCTCGTCAGCTCAGTCAAGGTCGATATCGATGCGCCCGCATCATTCGTCTGGGACATCCTGATCGATCTCCCCCGCTATCCCGAGTGGAACCCGTACACCGTGAAGGTCGAATCGACCCTGCGCATGGGCGAGCCGGTCAACCTGTATCTGCCCGACCCGACGCGGCCCGGGGAACTGCTGCATGTCGTCGAGCATCTGGCCGCGTTCGACCGCCCGACGCTGCTCTCGTGGGAAATGATCGCGAGCGCCGACAACCCCGACGCGGCGCGCCGCGACCAGATCATCGAGGCGCTCGGCGACGCACGCTGCCGCTATCACTCGACCGATCTCTTCCTCGGGCCGACCGCGCCCACCGTGATGGCGCAGCACGGCGAATGGGTGCGCGAGGGATTCAGCGCCGTGGCGCGCGCCCTCAAGCAGCGCGCCGAAACGCTGTACCGCGAGGCCCGCACGCCGCAGGCGGTCTGATTCGCAGGCGGTCTGATTTCCACCCAGGCGGCACACGGCGCGCGCGGCCGGCTCGATCGCCCATGCGCCACCGATGCGCCGCCGCCCCGCCACTCCAACCCAAGAGACCCCGCATGAAAACCGCAGTCATCACCGGTAGCGCCTCGGGCATCGGCGCGGCCGTTCACCGGCAGTTCGCCGAGGCCGGCATGAACGTGATCGGCGTCGATATCGCGCGCGCCGACGTATGCGCCGACCTCTCGAACGCCGCGGGCCGCGCAGCCGCGCTCGACGCCGTGCTCGCGCGCAGCGGCGGCGCCATCGACACGCTCGTCTGCTGCGCGGGCCTCGGCCCGCAGGCCGAGCCGGCCACGCTCGTCGCGAGCGTCAACTACTTCGGCACGCTCGCGCTGCTCGACGGCCTGTTCGAGGCGCTCAAGCGCGGCAGCCAGCCGGCGGCCGTGGCGGTGTCGTCGAACTCGGCGGTGCTGCAGCCGTGGGCCGGCCATCCGCTGCACGAGGCCTTTCTCGAAGGCGACGAAGCGCGCGTGCACGCGCTCGTTGAGGCGTGCCCCGCCGATCAGGCCGGCTATGCCGCCTATGCGAGCTCCAAGCACGCTCTTGCTGTCGCGGTGCGCCGCCGCGCGGCGTCGTGGGGCCATGCGGGCGTGCGCCTGAACGCCGTCGCGCCGGGCGCGGTGCAAACGCCGCTGCTCGAAGCCGGCCTGCGCGACGCGCGCTACGGCGAAGCCATCCGCCAGTTCGTGCCGCCCGTGGGGCGCCGCGCCGAGCCCGGCGAAATCGCATCGCTGATCCACTATGTTTGCGGCGATCAGGCCGGCTTCATCCACGGCAGCGTGCTCTTTATCGACGGCGGCCACGACGCGAGCGTGCGCCCGGACGCTTTCTGATTTCACGTGATTTCAAGGAGTGCGCCATGCACGAAGCTCACGCGGCTCGATCACAGCCGCCCTCGCCTTTCTCCGCGCTGCGGCTCGGCCCGCTCACGCTGCGCAACCGCTTCATCAAGGCCGGCGCCAACGAGGGCATGACGCCCACGGGGCTGCCGACCCAGGCCCTCGTCAAGCATCATCGCGATCTGGCCGCGGGCGGCGTCGGCATGACCACGGTCGCCTACGCGGCGGTGGCGCCCGACGGCCTGACGTTCGCGCATCAAATGCATATGCACACTGGCATCGTGCCGCACTTGCGCGTGCTCACCGATGCGGTCCATCGCGAAGGCGCCGCCGCCTGCCTGCAGCTCACGCATGCGGGCTCGTTCACGATGATGCGCCACGGCGGCAGCCGCGCGCCGCTTTCGGCATCCAGCGGCCTGAACGCCTTCGGCCTGCTCTACGGCGTGTATTTTCAGCGCGCCATGAGCGAGGTCGACATGGTGCGCGTGGCCGCCGAATTCGCGCAGGCCGCGCGCCTCGCGCGCGAGAGCGGCTTCGACGCCGTGGAAATCCACATGGGCCACGGCTATCTGCTCAACCAGTTTCTCTCGCCGCTCAGCAACCGCCGCCACGACGGCTTTGGCGGCAGCGTCGAGCAGCGCAGCCGCTTTCCGTTGCACGTGCTCGCCCAGGTCAAGGACGCCGTGGGCACGCAGCTCGCGGTGGCCTGCAAGCTCAGCGTGAGCGACGGCGCGCCGGGCGGCAACGAGGCGAAAGACTCCGCCATCACGGCGCGCCTGCTCGAATCCGCGGGCGCCGACCTGCTGACCCTGAGCGGCGGGCGCAACGTGGAAAGCCCCTGGGTGCTGTTCGGCAGCCCCATGCCCACCGCGCAGATGAAGGCCGCCGCGCCGCATCTGTTTGCGCGGCTGGGCGTCAAGATGCTGGAAATGCGCACGCCGCGCAATCTCCAGTTCCGCGATAATTATTTCCTTGAGGATTCCAGAACGATACGCGCGGCCGTGCGTATGCCGCTCGCCTATGTGGGCGGCGTGCGTTCGCTCGAAGGCGTCGGGCAGTTGATGGCCGAGGGATTCGACTGCGTGGCGCTCGCCCGCGCGCTGATCCACGATCCCGCGCTCGTGGAGCACTTTCGTGACGGCACCGTTACGCGCTCCGCGTGCAATAGCTGCAATGCGTGCGTCGCGCGGATCTACGATCCGGCCGGCGTGAGCTGCGCACTCGGCCCCGGCAACGATCCCGCGCTGACGCAGCAGCTCGCCGCTAACTGAGCGACGGCTCCGGAACGGCCCCGTTCCGGCCGGATTTTAGTCTGAATTTATCGAACGGCAAATCAATGGGCAATGGTAATGCGTATCGGGTTGTTGCCCCATATTTTCAGATCAGTCCGATATTCCACTGTTTCCGTCTCCAGCCACGATAGCCCGCGCGGGCTGAATTTCATCCGCTATTGCGTCGCCGGTCGCGTTACCGGGCCGGTCGTTTTCATCTACTTCGTGGAGTATGGAAATGTCGGAGCAGCCGCTCATTGAGCTTTGGGGGCACCATGTCTGATCGACTTGTAGCAGACGGGGATCGCACGTCTACGGGTGGAGTTGTGTTCGCCTATAGTGATTTTCTTAACGAAGAAGGCAACGCATACGCACGAAAGGAGAACAAAGCGACCTGCGGCAACTGCCAAGGCGCGTGGCCGATCTATGGCACGGCTAGCGACTGGATGGACGACGGCGAACCGTATGTAAAAGACGGCGATCGCGCTCTCTGTCCTTGCGGTAAAAACTTCGTTTTTTTGCCGCCGGCTCTTCCAACGCCTTCTATTCCGGGAGCAAAGGCGACGCACCGGCCGCGCCCGCACCGAAGTCACTTACCTATAACCAGCAATACATGCTGAGGGATAGCGACGGCCACACCCTCGCAAATATTCGCTATCGAATCGTCACCGGGAAGGGGCGAGTCGTCACAGATACTACGAATGCGATTGGTGCAACAGAACGCATTGAAAAAGAAGGAACGGAAATTCTAACCCTATATACAGCAGGGGGATTCACGAATGAATGAGTTTTCCGGCGACCATAAATATGGCTTCAAAACAAATGACGATGAAGAATGGATTGAGGTTCATTCAAGCGCCGATTCAGACTCGCGCGTATCGACTGTAATCCACGAGGTCACGCACTTTTCTGACACGATGGCGACAAAGGATAATAAATATACAATTGCGTATACAATCCGAGACTGGGCACAAGCGAATTCAGACCTTGCAATGAACAATGCGGATAGTGTGGCGGGCTATATTGTCGAGGGGGACTAAATTGAAACGTATTGCATTGTTGATTTCCCTCGCACTTGCAGTTTCGCGCGCATTTGCTTGTGCGGGATCGCCAGAAATTCCGGGGCAAACAAAAGATGTTAACTTCTCGTTCAATTCGAGTGAAATTAGCAACGCGGAAATTCTATCTCTCGCGAACTGGATCGTAGACACACACAGTAAGCGTTCTGGTCTTGAGGGGGTTTCCATCGTTGGCCTGGCGGATAGTCGCGAGCATAACCCGCAACTTGTTGCCGAAGATCGCGCCCGAAACGTCAAGCAAACCTTAGATGTGATAGGCGTGCGATCGGCGACGGTTGGGCTTATAGCCCACGTCTATAAGCCAACCATGCCAAACGACAAATATGAGCCAACGGGCACTAGAGTGGAAGTAACGCTGATTCCGGGCTGTGCTGACAAATAACATACTTTGCCCTGAAGACAACACGCTTGCCGGTTCGGAACTAGCTAAGAAATTCCCGAATTCAATGCAATACACAATCACTGACCCAAAGGGCACGCCGCTATCTGAAGTCACCTATCGGGTAACGTTCCGGTCCGGAATCACAGCGCAAAGCGAAACGGACGAACAGGGACGTACCGCTCGATTTCGAACCAGGAGCCCGGAAAGGCTTCGCCTTGCTGTCAAATCGTCTAATGCATTGGTTGTAGTTGAACCAGCAACGGCGCGCTAGATGCTATGTGAGAGGGCAGCGGCAGCATACGCCACGAGGCACCGGCTCGCACCATCCAGCGCAGCGCGTTGAACATTTCACGAAGTTCGTATCGGCGTTGCGGTGCGTCCTCATTCATCAAGGTCAAGCATGGAGGGGCGAAGCTCCGTTCTTCGTCCGTCACACCAATCGGGTATGGCTTGCGTGGTGTCATCACACCAGGTTGCCAGGTCCAACTGAAAGTCCCTGCCCCCCTCTAGTCTGGTCGGACGAAGAATCCGCAGAGCCGAAACCGTTAAGTTCTCCTTCATGCAGCGACGCAGATTCCTCCACACGGACTGCGGGCCATGCATGACGAACAGGAGACTATCGATGATGACCCATCTGGAACGCCTCGAAGCCGAGAGCATCCACATCATGCGCGAGGTCGTGGCGGAGTGCGAAAAACCGGTCATGCTGTACTCGATCGGCAAGGACAGCTCCGTCATGCTGCATCTCGCCATGAAGGCCTTTTACCCCGCCAGGCCGCCCTTCGCGCTGCTGCACGTGGACACCACGTGGAAGTTCCGCGAGATGATCGCGTTTCGCGACGAGACCGCGCAGCGCCTCGGCCTCGACCTGCTGGTGCACGTGAACCCCGAAGGCGTCGAGAAGAACATCAACCCGTTCACGCACGGCTCGGCCGTGCATACCGACGTCTGGAAGACCCAGGGCCTCAAGCAGGCGCTCGACCACCATGGCTTCGACGCCGCGTTCGGCGGCGCGCGCCGCGACGAGGAGAAGTCGCGCGCGAAAGAGCGCATTTTCTCGCTGCGCTCGGAGCATCACCGCTGGGACCCGAAGATGCAGCGCCCCGAACTCTGGCGCCTCTATAACGCGCGCAAGCGCAAAGGCGAGAGCATCCGCGTCTTTCCCATCTCCAACTGGACCGAGCTCGACATCTGGCAATACATCTACCTCGAGAATATCCCCATCGTACCGCTCTATTACGCGAAGGAGCGCCCCGTGGTCGAGCGCGACGGCACGCTCATCATGGTCGACGACGAACGCCTGCCACTGCGCGAGGGCGAAATCCCGCAAATGAAGAAGGTGCGCTTTCGCACGCTGGGCTGCTACCCGCTGACCGGCGCCATCGAAAGCGAGGCCGACACGATGCCCGGCATCATCGAAGAGATGCTGCTGGCGAAGACGTCCGAGCGCCAGGGCCGGCTGATCGACAGCGACTCGGCGGGCTCGATGGAGAAAAAGAAACAGGAGGGATATTTCTGATGGCCACGCTCAACACCACGATCGCCGACGACGTCGAGCGATACCTGAGCGCGCAGCAGGAGAAGAGCCTGCTTCGCTTCATTACCTGCGGCAGCGTGGACGACGGCAAGAGCACGCTGATCGGGCGACTGCTCTACGAGTCGAAGATGCTGTTCGAAGACCAGTTGAGCCAGCTCGAAGCGGACTCGAAGAAGGTCGGCACCCAGGGCGGCAATCTCGACTTCGCGCTGCTCGTGGATGGCCTCGCGGCGGAGCGCGAGCAGGGCATCACGATCGACGTCGCGTATCGCTTCTTCGCCACGGAGAAACGCAAGTTCATCGTGGCCGACACGCCGGGTCACGAGCAATACACGCGCAACATGATCACGGGCGCCTCCACGGCGGACGTGGCCGTGATTCTCGTGGACGCGCGCAAGGGCGTGCTCACGCAAACACGCCGCCACAGCTATCTCGTCTCGCTGATCGGCATTCGCCGCATCGTGCTGGCCGTCAACAAGCTCGACATGGTCGGCTACGCGCAGGACGTGTTCGAGAGGATAACGAACGAATATCGCGCGTTCGCGGCGCAGATCGGCCTGCACGACATTGCGAGCATTCCGCTTTCGGCGCTCGCGGGCGACAACGTCACCGAGGCGAGCGCCAATACGCCGTGGTACGACGGCCCCTCGCTGATGGCGCATCTGGAGAGCGTGCCCGTGCAAGACGACGCGCGCCTCGGCCAGCCGTTCAGGCTGCCGGTGCAATGGGTGAACCGTCCACACCTGAACTTTCGCGGCTACGCGGGCAATATCTCGGCCGGCGAGATCCGCCGCGGCGAGCGCGTGCGCGTGCTGCCGTCCGGTCGCGAGAGCCTCGTGGCGTCGATCATCACCGCATCCGGAGAAGCGGACACGGCGCGTTGCGGCGAGGCGGTCACGCTTACGCTCGAAGACGAAATCGACATCAGCCGCGGCGACGTCATCGCGCGCGCCGACGCGCCGCCCGCCGTCGCCGACCAGTTCGAGGCCACGCTGGTCTGGATGAACGAGGAGCCGATGCTGCCGGGCCGCCCTTATCTGCTGAAGATCGGCACGCGCACCGTAGGCGTGACCTGTTCGCAGCCGAAATACCGCGTGAACGTGAATACGCTCGAGCACCTTGCCGCGCGCACGCTCGACATGAACGAGATCGGCGTCTGCAATCTGAACCTCGACCGCGCCGTGGCCTTCGATCCCTATGCGGAGAACCGCGACACGGGCGGCTTCATCGTGATCGACCGGCTCACCAACAACACCGTGGGCGCGGGCATGCTGCATTTCGCGTTGCGCCGCTCGCAGAACGTGCACTGGCAGGCCACGGTCATCGACGCGAACGCGCGCGCCGCGCTCAAAGGCCAGAAGCCGCGCGTGGTGTGGTTCACGGGGCTCTCGGGCGCGGGCAAGTCGACGATTGCCAACCTCGTCGAGCAAAAGCTCCATGCGCTCGGCAAGCACACGTACTTGCTCGACGGCGACAACGTGCGGCACGGCCTGAACAAGGATCTGGGCTTCTCGGAGGCCGATCGCGTCGAGAATATCCGGCGCGTGGCCGAGGTGGCGCGGCTGATGATGGATGCCGGACTCATCGCGCTCGTCTCGTTCATCTCGCCGTTCCGCGCCGAGCGCGAGATGGCGCGCGCGCTTGGCGGCCCGGACGGCTTCGTCGAGATCTTCGTCGATACGCCCATCGACGTGGCCGAGCAACGCGATCCCAAGGGGCTCTACAAGAAGGCTCGCAGTGGCGAGCTGAAGAATTTCACGGGCATCGACTCGCCCTATGAGCCGCCCGAGCAGCCCGAGATCCGCATCGACACGACCGCCGACACGCCCGAGCAAGCCGCCAGCCGGATCGTGGACTGGCTCCTGCACCGCTGAGCCGCGCGCTCGCGCCCGCATCGTCCGTTGCTTGAGGACGATGCGGGCAACGCGGTTTCCTCCGGCTCATTTCCTCCGACAAAAGCCAAGCCTGCCCGGCGCGCCTATGCACGCCGGGCAGGCTTGGCTTCGAGCGTAAGAGCGTAAATCACATGCCGCGCAGCGCGGCAATGCTCAGGCGGGACCGGTCGAGCGGCACGCAGTCCTGCGCTTGCCGGCCCTCGTCGACGGAGCGGCACGGCGTGGCGCCGGCCACATAGCTGTCCTGATCGGGGCCGCCGATCGCGTAGCACATGGCCGCGACAGCAGCGAGTGCGGCGACTCCGAACGTGCACAGCTTGCATTTCGTCAGCTTCATGGACCGTCTCCCGATTCTGGGCACCCGTGGCTTCGTGGCCGCCCTTGTCCGGCTGCGCGCCGGATAAGGGCAAATTAGCGGGCCGCCCGTGCCGCGCCATCGTCCATTCCGACTAAGGTCTAACGCGGGTCCAGTCAGGGAAGCGCTTCCACGTCCGGCATCCGGTACGCGCCGCTGAGCACGCTCGATTTCGGCTCATACGAGCGGGCGAACAGCATGAACGGCTGGCCGCCGGCCGGCGTGGGCAGCCAGTTCGACAGCTTGTCGGCGGCGGGCGGGTCGGGCTGGAGCCAGATTTCGATGCTGCCGTCGGCATCGGCTTTCACGTTGGGCGTCCAGCTGCTGATCTGGTAGCGGTGCAGGGGGTTATCCACGAGGAATTGCCCGCTCTTGCCCCCCGAATAGAGCGTGACCGACCAGAACGCGTTGGACGGAATCCCGCCTGCCGGCAGCCGCAGCCGATAGCGCTTGCTGCCGGTGAGCGGCTGCCCTTGCGCATCGGCGAAGGTGTTCCAGTAATTGGCCTCCCGGCGGTCGAGGCCCAGCATGCCCATCCCGAGCGCCAGCGCGAACGCGCGTTGCTGGTAATTGCGTTGCTCGGTAGTGCCAAGCTTGTTGCCCGGCGGGCTGTAGTTGATCCAGCCGTGCGTGTGGCCTTGGGCGAGATACCACGCAAAGAACTGGTTCTCGAGCTTCGGATAGCTCGCGCGCCACGCGGCTTTCGTCACCTCGGGCAGCGCGGCCCAACTGCATGGCGCCCCGCAGATGCCGATTGCCCGGTACTTTTCGATGAGCGCCTGGTCGCGCTCGGGCGGCGGATCGAGCGCCAGCATCTGATTGACGACGTCGACGAAATTTTTCGGGTCGCCGGAGACGGGCTGCAAGCGAGACTGCATAGCTGGCGCTTGCGCGGCGGAAGACGGCGTGCCGGCGAGCGCGATCGTGAAGCCGTCCTGAATCGCATTGGCCGCCTGCTGGTCGGCGGGACCGTCAACGGCCACGCGCAGATTCACGTAGACGTCGTTCGTGGACGCGCGCACGAGTTTCATGCCCGCGGGCGCCTCGCCCTTCCAGTCCGGGCCCACCAGATAGTATTGCTGCGCGCCGGTGCCCGTCGTGCGCCGCCCGGCGTAAAAGAACGTGTTCGAATAAAAGTCGATCAGCGTGAGTACGTAATAGCGGTCGTGCGTATCCGGCGTGCGCAGGATAACGGGCCCGCGCGCGAGATCGATCCACGCGGTCGAATAAAGCGCTTCGACAATGGGACCGTTTGCCCATCTATCGTCCGGCGTGGCGATCTTGCGCGAATGCGCGAAGTGATCGAGCGTCGTGCTGGTGCGGCTGTCCGTGGTTTCCAGCGCGCTCCAGCGATAAGTGGAGAGCAGATAAAGCGGGTAAGCGTAGTCGAATGCTTCGCCGATGGTTCCGCTAACCGCCGCTTGCGGAGCGGATTGCGCGTTCGCGCCGGGCATGATCGCCGCCATCACGCAGAGCGCGATGCCCATGCGCGCCGCGGGGCGTAATACCGGACGCAATACCGGGCCCAGGAAATGCCGCCCGCTGCGCTTGAATACCTTCGTGCCAGAAACCGCCAATTCATCCTCCCTGATTTATCGACCTCGTTGCCTGTTTCGCAGGCCGATGATCAGGGGACGATCGTGCCCTCGCCTCGTCCGCATGGACCAGGTATAAACCCGGAAATCGCCGGGGCGAGGATCAGCTAACGGATGACTACTGGACCACTAATGGACCACGCCCTTGAACAGCGCAGTCAAACTCGCGGTCATCATTTCCACCGCAATGGCGGCCAGGATCATGCCCATCAAGCGTTTGGTAATGGCGGTCACCTTGGGCGAGAGAATCCGCCCGAGCAACGGCGCGGAGAAAAGCGCCGCCGCCAATAATCCGAGGAAAACGGCGAGCCCCAGCGCGAGGCTGGCCACTTGGCCTTGCTGCACGGCGGTGTGTCCAAATACGATCAGCGTCGCAATCGTGCCGGGGCCGACGAGCAATGGCATCGTGAGCGGGAAAATGGCCACGTCCTGATCGCCGCCGCTGCCGCTCATTTCGTTTTGCCGCGGCGTGTGCTGCGCGCTCGACGAGCCGTGCAGCATGTCGAGCGCGATGAGCAGCACGAGCAGGCCGCCCGCGAGCCGGAAGTCGTCGATGGTGACGCCGAATACGCCGAGAATGGCGTCGCCCACGCTCACCGAAATCAGGCATCCAATAGTCACGCCAATGAAGGTGACGCCCGCGATCTTTCGTTTAGTGGCATCGGTCGCCCCTTCGGTCAGCGAAAGGAACACCGGAATATTCGCAATCGGATTCATGATTGCAAATAGCGCCGAAAACACTTTCACCGAGAACGAAAGATCGAAATGCATCGGTTCAACCTCGCTGAAGTTCGCCGGCCAGCTTGCCGACGGTAATCACGGCCTGCTCGATTTCATCGCTCCACGCGCTGCTGTAATTGAGCCGGATGAAATTGCGGTACGACTGCTCGAAGATTGAAAACATGTGTCCGGGGCCGATCGTGATGCCCTGCTCCAGCGCGCGCGTATAAAGGCTCAGCGCGTCCACCGTTTCCGGCAGCTCGATCCAGAGCACATAGCCGCCCACGGGCCGCGAAATGCGCGTGCCCTGCGGAAAGAAACGCGAAACGATCGCGCGCATCAGGTTGGCCTGCTGCGCGTAATGCTTGCGCACGCGCCGCAGATGGTGCTCGTAGCCGTCGCGCTCCAGAAACTCGGCAATCGCGATTTGCGGAATCGTGGCCGTGGTGAGCGTATTGAGGAATTTCAGCTTTTCCACCTGATCGCGATAGCGCCCCGGCAGTGCCCACCCAACGCGGTACGCAACGGTCAGGCTCTTCGAGAACGAAGCACAATGGAGCACGAGCCCCTGCGTGTCGAGCGATTTGAGCGTGGTGGGATGTGCCTCGCCGAAATAGAGCTCGTTATAGACGCCGTTTTCAATGACCGGAATATCGTGCCGCGTGAGGAGCGCCATGAGCGCGCGCTTGTTCGCATCGGGCATCATGAAGCCGAGCGGGTTCTGGAAATTCGGCATGATCATGCACGCGGCAATCGGTTGCGACGCGGGCTGCGAGGCGATGATCCCGGCGAGCGCATCGACCTCGATGCCGTGTTCGGGGTGCGTGGCCACTTCGATCGCGTGCATCCCCAGGCGCTCGATGGCGTGCAGCATCGCATAGAACGTCGGCGATTCCACGGCGATCACGTCGCCGGGTTTCGCCACCGCCTGGAGGCACAGATTGATCGCCTCCGTCGCGCCCACGGTGATGATGATCTCGTTCGGGTCGATGCTCATGCCGTTTTCGAGGCCACGGCGCGCGATCTGGCGAATAAGCCGCGCGTTGCCGGGCGGCAACGCATCCGTCACGCCCCAGATGGCCTTGCCGCGGCCCGCCTCGTAGGCGTAACGGTTGAGCTTGTCGAACGGGAACGGGCGCGGGTCGGGGTACGGCGAGCCCAGCGGCACGGCCTCGTCCACGCCGATCGAGCGCAGCGTCGACAGCACGAGGCGGCTCACGTCCACGGGCGACGAAACCGGCACCGGCCGGGACGGCCGCAATTCCGGAATGCGCGAGTCCTCCGGAGCGCTTTCGTCGCTGACGAAATAGCCGGACTGCGGGCGGCTCGCGATCAGGCCACGGCTCTCCAGAAGAATATAGGCGCGCAGCACGGTCGTGATGCTGACCCGGTGCTGCAAGCTCGTCTGGCGTATCGACGGCAACTTTTCGCCGCGGCGATAAACGCCTTGCCGGATCGATCGTTCGAGGTCGTCGGCGAGCTTTTCGTACAGTTTCATCCAACGCCCTCCGTGGCGTTCTCTGGTGGCCGTTCCTTGGCGTTCCCTGGCTCCTCCAGCGCGAGGCCGATCGTAGCAGAACTGTACTCTTCGGGCCCGCCCCGATTTGTGCATTTCCCTCATGAGTCCGTCCCCTTACCCTTTCACCATCGCACCGTCGCCTTGTTTGCAGGCGCCGACATGAATCTGGAGCTTGATGAATGGAAGGGCTGATATGTCCACGAACCCCACCGAAGCGCACGCCGCCGAGCGTTTTGCTGTGCATTCCCCCGCGCATTCCGCCGATACGTCCCGTCACACCAGGGAGCGCAACGTGAATCTGCTGGAAGCCATGCGGATTTACGTGCGCGTAGTCGAGCGCGGCAGCATCTCCGGGGCCGCGCGCGACCTCGACATCGGCCAGCCCGCCGTGAGCGAGCGCATCGAGCGGCTGGAGAAGTATCTCGGCTGCCAGTTGCTGCTGCGCAACGCGCGCGCGTTCCAGTGCACGCCCGAGGGCATCATCTTCCACGAACGCAGCAAGTCGGTGCTCGGCGCCGTCGAGCAGGCCCTCGCGGAAGTGTCGAACGAAGATCAGGTCGTCAAAGGCACGATCCGCATTGCCGCGCCGCACTGTTTTGGTGAAACCGTGCTGCCCGAAGGCCTCAAGCGCATCCGCGAAAACTGGCCCGGCCTCGATATCGAGCTCGTGCTGAACGACCGGCTCGCCGATCTCGTGACCGAAGGCGTGGACATTTCGTTCCGGCTCGGCCAGCTCGGCGATGGCGCGTTCATCGCCTACCCGCTCGGGCAGGTCGAACGGCTGCTCGTGGCGTCGCCCGATTATCTGTCGCGGCATGACGCGATTGTCGAGCCCGCCGATCTCGCGAAGCACAGCTTTATTCGCGTGAAGGGCGCCTTCGACGCGGACCAGCTGCCGCTCGCGAAAGGCACCGATATCGTCGACAGCATGGCGATCCGCACGTCGATCAAGACCAATCACTGGCGGCCCATGTATGAAATGGTGCTGGCCGGCGTGGGCATCGGCGTGCTCGAAGCGCCCGCTGCGCGCGACGCCATTGAGCGCGGCCAGCTCGTGCGCTTGCTGCCGCACTACGAAGTGCCCGCGCTCGCGCTGAACCTGCTGATTCGTCCGCAGCGTCCGGTGCCGGTGCGCGTGCGCAAGATCGTCGAGATCCTCAAGGCCTACGTGTCCGAAGTGCTCGTTAAAGAACCGCCCACGCAAATCTTGCCGACACCCGATCGTTAATATCGGCAAAAGCTGCGTGGCGCGAACTCGCCGATTGCCTATCTTTAGTGGATGCTGTCCAACGAAACAGGAGCGCGACGATGACTCAAAAGCTGGTTGTGGCGACCTTCGACAATCTCGACGTTGCACAACGCGCGGCCCGCGATTTAAGGAACTTCGAAAAGGATGGCGACGGGTTCAAGATCGAAAGCGGCGCCATGGTCCAAAAGAGTGCGGACGGCAAACTCACGGTACTCAGCCAGTACACCGAATCGTATTGGGGAACGGTCATAGGCGCGGTGACGGGCGGCCTGATCGGCTTGCTCGGCGGTCCGCTCGGCGCGCTGGCCGGCGTGACCATCGGGGCCGGCGCGGGGCTGGCCGGGCATGCGATCGAACACGTTCTCGACGCCAAGCTCACGAAAGCGATCACAGAGGAACTCAAGCCCGGCAGCGTCGCGCTCATTCTCGAAACCAAAGAGCCGCCCGAATACGAAATTGAAAACGTCGTGCTCGGATATGGCGGCAAGGTGTTCACGCAGCCGCTGTCGTGGTGAAGCACGGAGCACAGCGATGGCCAAAGTCCTCTGTGTTCTCTACCCCGACCCTCAAACCGGTTATCCGCCTCATTACGTTCGCGACACGATTCCCGAGATCGCCGTCTACGCCAACGGCCAGAAAGCGCCCAATCCCACGGGCCCGCTCGGCTTCAAACCCGGCGAGCTCGTGGGCTGCGTTTCCGGCGAACTGGGGCTGCGCGCCTGGCTGGAGCAGCACGGCCACGAACTGATCGTGACGAGCGATAAGGACGGCCCGGATTCGGCGTTCGAGCGCCATCTGCCCGAAGCCGAGGTCGTGATCTCGCAACCGTTCTGGCCCGCCTACCTGAGCGCGGAGCGCATCGCCAAGGCCAAAAAACTCAAGCTCGCGCTGACCGCGGGCATAGGCTCCGACCATGTCGATTTGAAAGCCGCGGCGCAAGCGGGCATGACGGTAGCCGAAGTCACGGGATCGAACAGCATCAGCGTAGCCGAGCACGTGGTGATGGTGACCCTCACGCTGGTGCGCAATTACCTGCCATCGCACGCGTTTTCGGCGGCCGGCGGCTGGAATATCGCCGAATGCGTCGAGCGCAGCTACGACGTCGAAGGCATGCATTTCGGCACGATCGGCGCGGGCAGAATCGGGCTCGCGGTGCTGCGCCGGCTCAAGCCCTTCGGCCTCGTGTTGCACTACACCCAGCGCCATCGCCTCGCACCCGAAATCGAACATGAGCTGGCGCTCAACTGGCATCCCGATCCCGCCTCGCTGGTTCGCGCGGTCGACATCGTGAACCTGCAGCTTCCGCTTTATCCCTCCACCGAGCATTACTTCAACGACGCCATGTTCGCCGAAATGAAACGCGGCGCGTACCTCGTCAATACCGCACGCGGCCAGCTGGTCGAGCGCGATGCCGTGGTGCGCGCGTTGCAGTCCGGCCGGATCGCGGGCTACGCGGGCGACGTCTGGTATCCGCAACCCGCGCCGTCCGATCATCCGTGGCGCACCATGCCGTTCAATGGCATGACGCCGCATATCTCGGGCACCACGCTTTCCGCGCAGGCGCGCTACGCGGCGGGCACGCTCGAGATTGTGCAAAGCTTCTTCGGCGGCACGCCCATACGCGAGGAATATTTGATCGTCGATGGTGGCAATCTGGCTGGAACGGGCGGCGTATCGTATCAACTCACTTAATGGAGGCGCACGGGGGGCGCGCCTTCGATCATGCCGGTGGCCTGGCGTCGCTAGCGATGGTCGCGGGCGCGGCGAGCACCACGCCCTTCTCCGTGACCGCGCGATGAATCGCCTCGGTCAGCGCGTTGTTGACTTCGATGAGCCTGCGCACTTCATCCTGTATCTTCAGGAGCGCCTCGGCGTCCTTATAGGTCTGCAGCGCCTGCTTGTCCGACGCCGCGGCCGCCACCTTCTGGCCCACCATGATGACCGACAACAGCACCAGTTGCAGGAAGGTCTGCGCGACCCAGGCGATGAGCGTGGGCACGCCGCCCTGAATCGCCGAGGGCAAGCTGATGAGCGCGATGATCGCGAAGATATAGGCGCACCACATCGTCCCCACGGCGTTGGTGATGGCAAGCGCGATTCGCCCGTTCAGGCCGACGTGCTCGTGCGTGGTCAGGTGCGGTCCCGCTTGCTCCCGTTCCTTGATGCGCGGGTCGGGTTGCGGGTTGGATTGCGGGTTGGGCTGCGAGCCGGATTTCATTCTGGAGTCCCTATTGATTGGCGGGTGAGTGGGTGAACCGATGAGCGAATGTCATGTGCCGATGATCGCGGCAACCCTGTTGATCGCGTGCCGACGCCGGTGCCATAATTCGTGAACCGCCCTGTTCGGAGTGAACGACGCCGTTTCCGGCGAGGAGCAGATGATGAAACGTGAACGAACCGGTCAGCACCGCGGGTTTCTGCACGACCTGAAGTGGATAATCATTCTCTGGTGCGTCGGCTTTGGCGCCACCGTCCTCCTTACGCTGCCGTTTCACTTTATCGTCCACGCGATGATGCATAAATAAGCAGCTGTCCGCGAAGGCAATCAATCCCGCCGTCATTCCGGCTGTCATTTCCTCCGTCACGCATGCGCTTCGAACGCCGCTTCGGCGCGCAGGCTTTCCAGATCGCGGCCCACTGTTGCAACAGCGAGCCGTCTGCTGCCGCGCCAATAGGTGGCGGCGCACTCATGCGCGTCGGGATCGCCATCGATATCGACACGGTCCCAGCCCTCGGCGTGGCCCACATAGTTGACCGCGAGGTCGTAATGCTGTGTCCAGAAGAACGGCACCGCCTCGAAGCGCTGCTGCTGCCCCAGCATGTTGCGCGCGGCAACCGTGCCCTGGCGTTCGGCCACGACCCAGTGCTCGACGCGGATGCGCTCGCCCGAGTGCGGATCGGGCCAGCGCGCAATATCGCCCGCTGCATAGACATCCGCTGCGCTGGTCTGAAGATATTCATTCACGGCCACGCCGCGCTCGATCGCGAGACCCGCCTCGCGGGCCAGCGCGACTTCAGGCTCGACGCCGATACCGGCGAGCACGAGCTCGGCCGGCAATTCGTCGCCGGTCGAGAGCTTCACGCTATGCGCCGTGATTTCGCTGACGTCGGCGCCCACGTGAAAAACCACGCCGTGCGACTCGTGCAGTTTCTTCAGCATATCGCCCAATGCCGCGCCCAAGACCTTTTCCATCGGATGCGCGCCACGCATGACCACATGCACTTCGAGCCCGCGCGT
Source organism: Paraburkholderia sp. J63 (assembly GCF_905220245.1). Classification (NCBI taxonomy): domain Bacteria; kingdom Pseudomonadati; phylum Pseudomonadota; class Betaproteobacteria; order Burkholderiales; family Burkholderiaceae; genus Paraburkholderia; species Paraburkholderia sp. J63. Next base: position 35,872 of record NZ_CAJMZF010000022.1, read on the forward strand.
GCGCAACGCGGCGGCCGCTTCGAGTCCGATAAAACCCGCGCCGACCACGACGCAGCGGCGCGCCGCGGGCAGACGCGCAATCAGCGCGTCACAGTCGGCCAGCGAGCGCAGCACGCGCACGTGGGGCAATTGCGCGCCGGGAACCGCGAGCTGGATGGGCTTCGCGCCCGTCGCAAGGAGCAATGCGCCATAGCGCTCGCGCGTGCCATCGGCAAGCACAATCCCCTTGTTGGCCGGGTCGATCTGCGCGATCTGCTGCCCGCAACGCACGTCGATGCGCTGCTCCGCATAGAACTCCGGCGACCGCAGCGGCAGCCACGCGGGATCGGCCGTGCCCGCGAGATAGTCCTTCGAGAGATTCGGCCTGTCGTAGGGCGGCGCGGCGTCGGCGCTCCACACGGTGATGGGGCCTTCGTAGCCCTCGCGTCGCAGCGTCATCGCGGCCGCATTGCCGGCCGCGCCGCCGCCGATGATCGCGACGGACTCCGGCAGCTTCGCAGCATTCAGCCTCGGCGGCGCCACGGCGGGCTGCGCCTCGCGCACGAAGGCGCGGCCGCCCGATTGCTCCACGCGCCAGCATTTGAGGCCATCGAGCGCCGGTGCGTGGGCGACCTGCCCGTCGCGCAGGCAGAACGCTGCATGGTGCCACGGGCAGCGGATCGTATCGCCCACCACGAGGCCATCGGCCAGCGGGCCGCCGTAGTGCGTGCAAGTCGCGCCGACGGCAAACAACTCGCCGCCCTGGCGCACGAGCAGCACGGACTCGTCGCCGACCTGACCGCTCACCATGCCTCCATCGGCGATCTCGTCGAGGGGCACGCCCTGCGTCAAATCGCGCCCCGATGCAGCGCTTGAATCGTTCGACATTGCACCACTCCTTTCATGTTTGCACATCGCGTTTCGCCGCCCGGCTCGCGCCCGGCTCGATCAGCGCGCGCACGACGCGGCCAGCTTCCCGACCGTGATGACGGCCTGCTCGATCTCGCTCGACCACGGGCTGCTGTAGTTGAGCCGGATGCAATGGCGATAGTGGCTCGAGATCGAAAACATATAGCCGGGCCCGATCGTAATGCCTCGCTCCAGCGCGAGTTCATAGAGCTTCATCGAATCGACTTTTGCCGGCAATTCCACCCAGAGCACATAGCCCCCCGCCGGGTTCGACATGCGTGTGCCCGCGGGGAAAAAACGCGCGACCATCGTCTTCATCATATTGGCCTGCTGCGCATAGTTCTTGCGCACGCGCCGCAGGTGATGCTCGTAACCATCCCGTTCGAGGAATTCCGCTATCGCGAGCTGCGGAATCACCGAAGTCGTCAGCGTATTCAGAAACTTGAGCTTCTCGACCTGATCGCGGTAACGGCCGGGCAAGGTCCAGCCGATGCGATACGCGGCCGTGAGGCTCTTGGAAAACGAGCCGCAGTGAAGCACCATGCCCTGCTGGTCATACGATTTCAACGTGGTCGGATGTGAATCGCCGAAATACAGTTCGTTATAGACGCCATTTTCAATCACGGGAATCTGCGCCTTGCCGAGCATCTCCACGAGTTCGCGCTTGCGCTCGTCGGGCATTTGAAAGCCCAGCGGATTCTGGAAATTGGGCATCACCATGCAGGCCGCAATCGGTTGCGACGCGCGCTGCGATTCGATGATCTGCGCGAGCGCGTCGATCTCGATGCCGTACTCGGGATGGGTTGCCACCTCGATGGCCTTCATGCCCGAGCGCTCGATCGCGTGCAGCATGGCGTAGAACGTGGGCGACTCGACAGCGATCACGTCGCCGGGCCTCGCAACGGCCTGCAGGCACAGGTTGATCGCCTCCGTCGCGCCCACGGTCACAATGATCTCGTTGGGGTCCACGGCCATGCCGTTTTCGAGGTAGCGCCGCGCAATCTGGCGCACGAGATCGGGGCAGCCCGGCGGCAACGCATTGGTGATGCCCCAGAGCGCCTTGTTGCGCCCCGCGGCCGACGCATAGCGATTGAGCTTTTCGAACGGGAACAGCGAGGGGTCCGGATAAGGCGAGCCGAGCGGGACCGCGTCGTCGGCGCCAATCGAGCGCAACGTCGAGAGCACGAGGCGGCTCACGTCGACGCTGGCCGATACGGCAATGGGCCGGGTCGGGCGCAATTCGGCCGCGGGCCGGTTGCCCTCGGCCATTCTCTGGCTCACGAAATAGCCCGACTGCGGACGGCTCTCCAATACGCCCCGGCTTTCTAGCAGCAAATACGCGCGAATCACGGTGGTAATGCTGATGCGATGCTGCTGGCTCGCCTGCCGAACCGATGGAACCCGCTCGCCGGGCCGATATACGCCCTTGCGTATCAGCGATTCAATATCGTCCGCGAGCTTTTCATAGAGCTTCACCGTGTCCTCCCCTGCTTCTTTTCACTCTTGTCGCGCACAGCACAGCGATTGAAGTGTACTGCGGCGCGCCGAACTGTACTCTAAAAAGTCGCCCGGTTCTGTGCGTCATGGGGTGCAGGCCGTTGAGACAACATAGCTGAAACGCGCAACGCAATGCACCGCGCTGCGGCGCGCAATGCGAAATGCGCAACACCCGATATTTAATATCGGATCAATCGATTTCTCACGAGTCCGATATCTAGTATCGGATCGACAGATGTTCACATTGGCTTGATCCACTCATAGAATTTGATTGTCCAATTGTCCCTTTTTGTGGTTCGCATGGGCCCGTTTCAGACCGATCCGGATACGCCCGCCCACCACTTCATGACATTTCAATTCCTTTGCGGCTGACCTTTGCGGCGGCATGCAAGAGACCTACTCTACGAAAGATCGTGCGTGGTGAGAGAACGCCAGTTTCATCTCGTACGCCAGTGTGCGAGGCAAGTCGAGCGCATTAACCGCTCATTAACCGCTTGGGCGATATGTCCGGGCGTACCGTTCGCGGTTACCGCAGGAGTCGTCTGATGCCCATGCCCAAGCCCGATCCGCAAGCCGTCGTGAGTCCGGTTACGTCCAGCGCGATCTTCATCGTCGCCACGCTCAATGCCGGCGCCGGCCATGCGTCCGTGGTGCGCGACTGGTGCGGCGACATCTCCGCACTCGTGCGCGCGGTCGGCAAGCGCGTGCCGTCCGCGTACTTGTCCTGCGTGTGCGGGTTTGGCTCCAGCGCATGGGATGCGTTGTTCGGCAATCCGCGTCCTGCCGCGTTGCATCCGTTTCAGGAAATCCGTGCCGGCAATCGCGCGGCGATCGCAACGCCGGGCGACATTCTCCTGCACATTCGCGCCTCGCATATGGACCTGTGCTTCGAGCTGGCCACGCAGATGCTCGAACGACTCGGCGACGCCGTCACGGTCGTGGACGAAGTCCACGGCTTTCGCTTCTTCGACATGCGCGACGTAATCGGCTTTGTCGACGGCACCGAGAATCCGCAGGGCAACGACGCCACGCACTTCACGCTGATCGGCGACGAGGACGCCACGTTCGCAGGCGGCAGCTATGTGATGGTGCAGAAATACCTGCACGACATGAAAGGCTGGAATGCGCTGCCGGTCGAAGCGCAGGAGCGCATCATCGGCCGCAAGAAGCTTTCCGATATCGAGCTCGCGCCCGACGTCAAACCGACGAATTCGCACAGCTCGCTCACGACGCTCGACGAGGACGGCCAGGAGATCAAGATCCTGCGCGACAACATGCCGTTCGGCCGTGTCGGCGAAAAGGAGTTCGGCACTTATTTCATCGGCTATGCGCGCTCGCCCGCGCCCATCGAGCAGATGCTTCGCAACATGTTCGTCGGCCGGCCGCCGGGCAATTACGACCGCCTGCTCGATTTCAGCCAGGCCGTCACCGGCAATCTGTTTTTCGTCCCTTCGGCCGACATGCTCGATGCGCTCGTCGAACCCGGCGCGCAGGCCGCCTGGGCTCGCTCGTCCGGCGCAGCGGCGAGCGCCGGCGCGAATGAGGACGGTTCATTGAATATCGGCTCGCTCAGGGACTCGCTCAGGGAAACCCACATGAAGGACACCAGGAATCATGCGTAATCTGCATCGCGAACTCGCGCCCATTTCGGACGCGGCATGGGCACAGATCGAAGCGGAAGTGGCCCGCACCTTCAAGCGCTCCGTTGCGGGGCGTCGCGTGGTGGACGTCGAAGGCCCGAAGGGCGCCACGCTGGGCGCCGTGGGCACCGGCCACCTGCGCGCGATCGACTCGCCGGAGCAAGGCGTTGGCGCGAGATTGCGCGAGGCGCGCGCGCTCGTGGAATTGACCGTGCCGTTCGAGCTGCAACGAGACGCCATCGACGACGTCGAGCGCGGCGCGGAGGACTCCGACTGGCAGCCCGCGAAAGACGCTGCAAAGGCGCTCGCGTTCGCGGAGGACCGCGCCATTTTCGACGGCTATGCGGCGGCCGGCATCGTGGGCATACGCCCGGCCTCGTCCAACGCGCCCGTCGCGCTGCCCACCGACGTGGACGACTACCCGACCGCCATCAGCAACGCGCTGGAGGCGCTGCGCCTCGCCGGCGTGGACGGCCCCTATTCCGTGCTGCTAGGCGCCGACGCCTATACAGCGCTCGCCGAAGCGCGCGACCAGGGCTATCCGGTCATCGAGCATCTTCGCCGTATCGTCAACGGCAAGATCATCTGGGCGCCCGCGATCCAGGGCGGCAGCGTGCTGTCCACGCGCGGCGGCGACTACGAACTGCATCTCGGCGAGGACCTCTCGATCGGCTATCTGAATCACACGGACACCCGCGTCCGTTTGTACCTGCGCGTAACCTTCACGTTTTTGATGCTGACCAGCGAGGCGTCGGTGCCGCTCGCGCTTTCGGCAACCGGGTCGACCACCGCGTCGGCCACGGCGCCCAAAGCGGCAGGCTGACGCCATTCATTTGCAGAACGAACTTCCCCACGGATAGAGGTGACACGACCATGCCCACACTCTGCGATATCTGCCATGCCCGTCCCGCCGTTGCGCGCGTTGTCGTGACCGAAGATGGCGAGCGCAAATCGCTGTCGATCTGCGACTACCACTATCGGCAGTTGATGCGTCATCAAAGCATGCTCAATCCGTTCGACTCGCTGCTCGGCGGCGGGGGCGGCGGCCTTTCGCGTCTCCTGAGCGGCATGGGCGACGAAGAAGGTCTCTCGGCCAGCGTGCCGCGCGAGTCGGTCGACGCCACCGAGGCGTTCAGCGAGCAAACGATGGAGCTCCTGCAGCGCGCCGCGGAGAAAGCGCACGAGCTGCACCGCACGGAGCTCGATACCGAGCATGTGCTCTACGTGCTCGCCGACACCGACGTGTGCGCGACCTTGCTCAAGGAGCTCAAGCTCTCGCCGCAGGACATCAAGAGCTATATCGACGAGCACGCGAAGCACGGCACCGCCAGCGACGACGATGACGAAGAGGTGCGCATGACCGTCTCGCCGCGCCTGAAAAAAGCCTTCCAGTATGCGTTCCAGGCTTCGCGCGACCTCGGTCATTCCTATGTCGGCCCCGAGCATCTGCTGATCGGCCTTGCCGCCGTGCCCGACAGTCTCGCCGGCACCCTGCTCAAAAAATATGGCGTGACGCCCGAGGCGTTGCGGCAGAAAGTGGTCAAGGTCGTGGGCAAGGGCGCGGAAGACGGCCGCGTCGAGACCCCGAGCGGCACGCCGAATCTCGACAAGTTCGGCCGCGATCTCACCGCGCTCGCGCGCCAGGGCAAACTCGATCCGGTGCTGGGCCGCGCGCAGGAAATCGAAAGCACGATCGAAGTGCTCGCGCGCCGCAAGAAAAACAATCCGGTGCTGATCGGCGAGCCGGGCGTGGGCAAAACGGCCATCGTAGAAGGGCTCGCGCAGCGCATCGTGAACGGCGACGTGCCCGAGGTGCTGCGCGGCAAGCGGCTCGTCGAAGTGAACATCAACTCGATGGTTGCGGGCGCGAAGTATCGCGGCGAGTTCGAGGAGCGCGCGAAGCAGTTGATCGACGAGGTCACGGCGAAGAACGACGAACTCGTGCTCTTCATCGACGAGCTGCATACGATCGTGGGCGCGGGGCAAGGCGGCGGCGAAGGCGGGCTCGACATCGCGAACGTGCTCAAGCCGGCGCTCGCGCGCGGCGAGCTGAGCCTCATCGGTGCGACCACGCTCAACGAGTACCAGAAGTACATCGAAAAGGACGCGGCGCTCGAACGGCGCTTCCAGCCCGTGCTCGTGCCCGAGCCCAGCGTCGAGCAGACGATCGTGATCCTGCGCGGCCTGCGCGACAAGCTCGAAGCGCACCACCAGGTCACCTTCGCCGACGACGCGTTCGTCGCGGCGGCCGAATTGTCGGACCGCTACATCACCTCGCGCTTTCTGCCCGACAAGGCCATCGACCTGATCGATCAGGCGGCGGCGCGCGTGCGCATCGGCGCGACCTCACGGCCCGCCGATATTCAGGAGCTCGAAGCAGAAGTCGCGCAGCTCAAGCGCGAGCAGGATTACGCGTCCTCGCGCAAGCGCTACGACGAGGCGAAGGCATTCGAAGAGCGTATCAGCGGCAAGCAAAAGCAGCTCGACGAGCAAATGGAGGCGTGGCAGCGCAAGACCGGCTCCGAAACGCTCGAAGTCACGGTGGCCTCGGTGGCCGAGGTGGTCTCGCGCCTCACCGGCGTTCCGGTGGCCGAGCTTACGCAGGAGGAGCGCCAGAAGCTGCTCAAGATGGAAGACAAGCTGCGCGAGCGCGTGGTGGGCCAGGACGACGCCGTGGTCGCGGTCAGCGACGCCGTGCGTCTCTCGCGTGCGGGCCTCGGCCAGGAGCACCGGCCGATTGCCACTTTCCTGTTCCTCGGACCCACGGGCGTGGGCAAGACCGAGCTTGCGAAGGCTCTCGCGGAAAGCGTGTTCGGCGACGAGCAGGCCATCATCCGCATCGACATGAGCGAGTACATGGAACGCCATGCCGTGGCGCGGTTGATCGGCGCGCCGCCCGGCTATGTGGGCTACGACGAAGGCGGCCAGCTCACCGAGCGCGTGCGACGCCGCCCTTATAGCGTGATCCTGCTCGACGAGATCGAGAAGGCGCACCCGGACGTCTACAACGTGCTGCTCCAGGTGTTCGACGACGGCCGGCTTACCGACGGCAAGGGCCGCGTGGTGGACTTCAGCAATACGGTGATCATCGCCACGAGCAATCTGGGCGCGCCGATCATCATGGAGAACCTCTCGCAGCCCGAAGCCGAACGCAAGAGCGACAAGGCCATCCGCGAGGCAATGATGCAGGTGCTCAAGGGCCACTTCCGCCCCGAGTTCCTCAATCGTATCGACGAGATCATCATCTTCAACGCGCTCTCGAAGGAAAACATTCGCGCGGTCGTGCAGATTCAGCTCGACCGTGTGGTGCGCACGGCGGCGGCGCAGGACATCACGCTGAAGATCGGCGAAACGCTCGTCGATCATATGGTCGATGTCGGCTATCAGCCCGAATTCGGCGCCCGCGAACTGAAGCGCAAGATCCGCCAGGAAGTGGAAACGCGTCTCGCGAAGGAGATTCTCGGCGATGCGCTGAAGCCCGGCGACAGCGTGGAAATCGACTACGACAAGGACAGCGACGAAGTCAAATTCAACAAAATAGCGTCGCCAGACTCTTCAATCAGTTCGGATTCCCGATCAAAAACCGCGAAGGCATCCAACGGCGAAGATGTGACGAAGGACGCCGAAGGCGAAGCGCCCGCGAAAAGCGCTGTGGCCGGAAAGGGACGCAAGAAGCGCAGCACGCGCGAGTCCGGCGCGAGCGCCGAGTAATTCATCCGAGGCAGAGCGGCGCCCCGCAAGGGGCGCACCTTGAACCCGCAGCCTGAACCGTTATGGAGTTTCCTATGACCAAGCAACGCGAAGTGCCCGGCATCCACCCCTACGATGGGCCCGCCGGCGGCTGGGGCGCGCTGCGGGCGACCGCTCAGGCCATCCACCAGCAAATGGAAAGCATCGAGGCACCCATTGTGCTGTTGCGCACGAACCAGCCCGACGGTTTCGATTGCCCCGGATGCGCGTGGCCCGACAAGGAGCACCGCTCGACCTTCCAGTTCTGCGAGAACGGCGCCAAGGCCGTGACCTGGGAGGCCACGACCAAGCGCGTGACGCCCGAGTTCTTCGCGGCCAATACGGTCACCTCGCTGCTCCAGAAGACCGACTACGAGCTCGAGGACATGGGCCGGCTCACGCATCCGCTCGTCTACGACCGCGCGACCGATACGTTCCGCGCCGTGGACTGGGAGGACGCGTTCGCGCGCATCGGCGAGATTCTGCGCTCGCTCACGCCGGACCAGGTGGAGTTCTACACGTCCGGCCGCGCCTCGAACGAAGCCGCGTATCTCTATCAACTGTTCGCGCGCGAATACGGCACGAACAATTTCCCCGATTGCTCGAACATGTGCCACGAGCCCACCAGCGTGGGCCTGCCGCAGTCGATCGGCATCGGCAAGGGCACGGTTTCGCTCGAAGATTTCGACTCGGCCGAGCTCATCATCTCCATCGGCCACAACCCCGGCACGAACCATCCGCGCATGATGGGCACGCTCCATGAAGCGTCGCGGCGCGGCGTGCCCATCATCGTCTTCAACCCGCTGCGCGAGCGCGCGCTCGAACGCTTCGCCGATCCGCAGAGCATGTTCGAGATGGCGACGTTCAGCTCGACCCGCATCGCCTCGACGTATTTCCAGGTCGACGCGGGCGGCGACGCGGCGGCGCTCAAGGGCATCATGAAGGCGCTGCTCGCGATGGAGGCCGAGGAAGGCAATGTGCTCGACAAGGAGTTCATCGCCGCGCATACGCAAGGCTTCGACGCGTTCGCCGCGGACCTCGAAGCCACCTCGTGGGACGACATCGAAAAAGCGAGCGGCCTCACGCGGCCGGACCTCGAGCATGTCGCGATCGCCTACGCGAAGTCGAACGCGACGATCGTCACCTATGGCATGGGCATCACGCAGCACAACAAGGGCACGGCGAACGTGCGGCTGATTGCCGACCTGCTGCTTCTGCGCGGCAACTTCGGCAAGCCCGGCGCCGGCATTTGCCCGCTGCGCGGCCACTCCAACGTGCAGGGCAATCGCACGGTGGGCATTACCGAGAAGCCTTCGGAAGCCTTCCTCAAGCTGATTGAAGATGCGTGCGGCTTCACCCCGCCCGCCGAACACGGGCACGACGCGGTCCAGGCCATGCAGGCGATGATCGACGGCAAGGCCAAGGCGCTGCTCTGCCTCGGCGGCAACTTCGCGGTCGCGCTGCCCGATTCGGAGCAGTCCTTCCCCGCGATGGCCAAGCTCGATCTGGGCGTGCATATCGGCACCAAGCTCAATCGCACGCATCTGCTGGTTTCGAAGGAGACCTATATTTTCCCTTGCCTCGGCCGCACCGAACTCGACATGCAAACCACCGGCAGGCAGTCGATCACGGTGGAGGATTCCATGTCCATGGTCCATGCCTCGGCCGGAAAGCTCACGCCCGCTTCCGAGCACCTGCGCTCCGAGCCCGCGATCGTGGCCGGCATGGCGCGCGCCGCGCTGCCGAACACCAGGCTGCCGTGGATGGAGCTCATCGCCGATTACGACAAGATTCGCGACCTGATCGAGAGGACCGTACCGGGCTTCGAGGACTTCAACGCGCGCATTCGCGTGCCCGGCGGATTCCGCCTGCCGCTGCCGCCCACCGAGCGCCAGTGGCACACGCCATCGGGCAAGGCCATGTTCTCGGTCTACGGCGGCGTGAAGGAAGACGCCGACGTGCTGGGCGGCGAAAACGTGATGCGGCTCATCACGATCCGCAGCCACGATCAGTACAACACAACGATCTATGCGATGGACGACCGTTACCGCGGCGTGTTCGGGCGGCGCGACGTGCTGTTCATGAACGAAGCGGACATGGCGGAAAAAGGCATCGAGCACGGCGACCTGGTCGACATCGAAACGCTCACGCCCGGACGCACGCTGCGCCTCGCGAATATCACGGCGATCGTCTACAGCATTGCGAAGGGATCGGTGGCGGCCTACTACCCGGAGGCCAACGTGCTCGTGCCGCTCGACTATATCGACAAGGAAAGCGGCACGCCCTCGTACAAGTCGGTGCCGGTACGCGTCGTGCGCGCGGCCGCCTGACCCGGCACTGCGCATTCCCGGCCGCCCGGGCGAGCCATGACCGACTCGCCCGGCCCCCTCCTCTGCATACCTGGAGCTCGCACCCATCATGCACATCTTCGACGCATTTCATCTGGCGAGGCTCCAGTTTGCATTCACAGTCTCGATCCACATTATTTTTCCGGCGATCAGCATTGGCATGGCGAGCTTTCTCGCCGTGCTCGAATGGCGCCTGCTGCTGACCGGCGACGCGGCCTACAAGGACATGTACCGCTTCTGGTCGAAGATCTTCGCGGTGGGCTTTGGCATGGGCGTGGTCTCCGGCGTCGTGATGGCCTACGAGTTCGGCACGAACTGGAGCGGCTTTTCGACGGTCGCCGGCAATATCACCGGGCCGCTGCTGACCTATGAAGTGCTCACGGCCTTCTTCCTCGAAGCAGGCTTTCTCGGCGTCATGCTGTTCGGCTGGAATCGCGTGAGCCCCAAGGCGCACTTCTTTTCCACGCTGATGGTCGCCGTCGGCACGCTGATCTCCACGTTCTGGATTCTCGCCTCCAACAGCTTCATGCAGACGCCCCAGGGCTATGCCATCGAGAACGGCCGCATCGTGCCGGTGGACTGGTTCAAGGTGATCTTCAACCCGTCGTTCCCGTTCCGGCTCGCGCATATGACGATTGCCGCGTTCATCGTGGCGGCCTTCATCGTGGCGGCGTGCGGCGCGTGGCATCTGCTGCACGGGCGGCGCGACGTGCCCGTCAAGCGCAGCTTTTCGATGGCGCTCTGGATTCTGCTCGTGCTCGCACCGGTGCAGATCGTCGTGGGCGACGCGCACGGCCTGAACACGCGCGAATATCAGCCGGCCAAGATCGCGGCCATCGAAGGGCTCTGGGAAACCGAGCATGGCGGCACCGCGCTCAATCTCGTCGGCCTGCCCGACATGAACGCGGAAGTCACGCGCTACGCCATCCAGATTCCGCATCTGGGCAGCCTGATTCTCACGCATAGCTGGAACGGCGAGATTCGCGGCCTCAAGGAATTTCCGCCGCAGGACCGCCCCTATTCGCCCATCGTGTTCTGGACCTTCCGCATCATGGCCGGGCTCGGCATGCTGATGCTGCTGGCCGCGCTGCTGGGCCTCTGGCTGCGGCTGCGCGGGCGTCTCTATGAAACGCGCTGGTATCAGTGGTTCGTCTTCTGCATGGGGCCGTCCGGCATTCTGGCGTTGCTGGCCGGCTGGATCACGACCGAGGTGGGACGCCAGCCCTGGACCGTGTACGGCGTCATGCGCACCGTGGATTCGGTGTCGCCGATCGGTGCGCAGCAAGCGGGCGTTTCGCTGCTGATACTCGTGATCGTCTACTGCCTCGTGTTCGGCACGGGCGCCTACTACATGCTGAAGATGATGAAGAACGGCCCTGCCGAAGGCATCGAAAGCCAAGAATCGCTGAAGTACCCTGGATTGCACAACCGGGCGCTGGACGCCGTGTCGGGAGAGTGACGCCATGCAAATCGATCTTCCTGTTATCTGGGCCGCCATCATCGGACTCGGGGTCTTCATCTACGTGATGCTCGACGGCTTCGATCTCGGCATTGGCCTGCTGTTTCCGTTCTTCGAAGGCAAAGGCGAACGCGAGGTCATGCTCAACACGGTCGCGCCGGTCTGGGACGGCAACGAGACCTTTCTCGTGCTGGGCGGCGCGGGCCTCTATGGCGCATTTCCCGTGGTCTATTCGACGCTGCTGCCCGCCAACTACATGCCGCTCATCCTCATGGTCGTGGGCCTGATCTTTCGCGGCGCCGCATTCGAATTGCGCGCGAAAGCCACTCGCACGCAGCATGCCTGGGACCTCGCGTTCATCGGCGGCTCGGCGCTCGCGGCCATGTGCCAGGGCATCGTGCTGGGCTCGCTCCTGCAAGGCATCAAGATCGTCGACGACAAGTTCGCGGGCGACCCGTTCGACTGGTTCTCACCGTTCAGCGTGTTTTGCGGATTCGGTGTCCTGATTACTTACGCAGCGCTCGGCTGCGGCTGGCTCATTCTCAAGACCGACGGCGAGTTGCAGCGCAAGATGCGCCAGTTGATGCGCCCGCTCGCCGCCGTCTTGCTGGCCGCCATCGCCGTGGTGAGCCTGTGGACGGTGCTGGGCCTGCCGGCCGTCGCGCAGCGCTGGTTCGCGAGCGGCGATCTCGGCTGGTTCCTGCCCGTGCCCGTTCTCGTGCTCGTGTGCGTCGCGGGCATCTTCCGCTCGGTGGGCCGCCAGCATGAGGCCATGCCCTTCCTGCTCACGCTCGCGATCTGCTTTCTCGGCTACACCGGGCTCGTGATCAGCATCTGGCCGTACATCATTCCGCCCTCGCTCACGATCTGGCAGGCCTCGTCGAGCCATTCGAGCCAGCTCTTCGCGCTCGTGGGCACGGTCATCGTGCTGCCGGTCATTCTCGTCTACAACGCCATGCAGTATCGCGTGTTCCGCGGCAAGGTCCGGGAAGGAGACGCGGGCTACCACTGATCGCACGAGCGCCGTGGCGCGCCGCCAGGCGCGCCATACCCCTCGCCTCTTCACTCCATTACGGGCGCTGAATGAAGCGCCCGGGCGGCGCTGCCGCCCTTCGATACACGAAAAGAGCACATCATGATTGTGAGGCCCAGGGAGAACTGGTTCCGGCTGCTGTTCATATGGAATGGCTCGGTGCTGCAATCGATCATCCCGCAACTGATTTTCATGGCGGTCGTGAGCAGTCTCGCGGTGTTGACGCACGGGCGCGTATTCGGCGAGAAGATCCCGCTGAATACGGCACCCTTCACGCTATTCGGCGTCGCGCTCGCGATCTTCCTCGCGTTTCGCAACAACGCCAGCTATGAGCGGTTCAACGAGGCGCGCCATTTGTGGGGCAGCCTGCTGAACGCCGCGCGCGCGCTCACTTCGCAAATGCTTTGCTACGTTCCCGAGCGCACCGATACGTTGCGTATCGCCCAGCAACTGATTGGCTTTGTCTACGCGCTCAAGCATGAATTGCGCGGCACGGACCCTACGCCCGACTTCCTGCGCCTGCTCGGCAGCGAGCAAACCGAACGCCTGAGCGACCAGGTCTACAAGCCCATTGCGATCCTCAACGAGATCCGCCACGACCTCGCGAGCCCGCAGCATCGGGGCCATACGTCCGATACCAAGCTCTGGATGTTCGATGCGCAGGTCAACGAACTGGGCAAGATCGTCGGCGGCTGCGAGCGCATTGCTTCCACGCCCATCCCGTTTGCCTACAACGTGCTGCTGCACCGGACCGTCTACGCCTATTGCGTGCTGCTGCCGTTCGGGCTCGTCGATTCGACGGAGTTCTTCACGCCGCTGCTCTGCGTGTTCATCTCCTATACGCTGATCGCGCTCGAAGCCATCGCGAGCGAAGTGGCCGACCCGTTCAGCACCGCGCCCAATGCGCTGGCGCTCGACGCCATGTCGCGCAACATCGAGCGCACCGTGCTCGAACTATGCGGATGCCCGGTGCCCGAGCCGGTCAAGCCCGTACGTCCTTATCAACTCACCTGAACGTGTACGACACGACTGGCCTTGCAAGTGAATCTTCTGGAAGCAATGCGTATCTATGTCCGCGCCGTCGAACGGAGCAGTATCTCCAGCGCGGCGCGCGATCTGAATATCGGCCAGCCGGCGGCGAGCGAGCGTATCGAACGCCTCGAAAAGTATCTCGGATGCCGCCTCCTGCTGCGCAACGCGCGCACGTTCAAGTGCACGCCCGAAGGCGAGATCTTCTATGAGCGCAGCAAGAAGATTCTTGCGGCTGCCGAACAGGCCATTGCGGAAGTCTCCAACGACGGCCATATTCTCAAGGGCGCCATTCGCATTGGCGCGCCGCATTGCTTTGGCGAAGTGATCCTGCCCGAGGCGTTGAGGTTGGTGCGCGAAGCATATCCGCAATTGAATATCGACCTCGCATTGAACGACAGGATCGTCGATCTCGTGACCGAGGGCATCGATATTTCGTTTCGTCAGGGACAAGTGAGCGAAGGTGCGTTCTTTGCGTTCCGGCTGGGCCAGGTGGAGCGCGTGCTCGTGGCCTCGCCTGACTATCTCTCGCGGCACGAGCCGATTGCCGATCCATCGGATCTCATCAAGCATCCGTTCATCCGCCTCAAAGGGCTGTTTGGCTCGGATCAGTTGCCGCTCGTGGACGCCTCGACCACGCAGGAAAGCGTCGCGATTCGCACCGCGATCACCACCAATCACTGGAAAGCGATGTACCGAATGGTTACCGAGGGCCTGGGGATCGGCGTGGTGGAGTCGTTTGCGTGCGTCGACGCGCTCGCGAGCGGACGGCTCGTCGAGCTGCTGCCGCACTATGGCGTGCCGGCGCAGGAGCTCCACGTGCTCACGCGCGCGCAGCGGCCGGTGCCGGCGCGCGTGCGCATGGTCGTCAACATCCTGAAGCAATGCGTGCCCGGATTCCTGGGCACGCTCGATGGCGAAGACAGCGCGCAACTGGCGCTGCGCCGCGAGGGCTGAAGGCAGCGCCTTTTGCGTGGCGGTCGTTCAAATGGACATGGCGGGTTCCAACGCCGAAGCCAGCACGACCCAGCCCGCGTTCATCGCCATCAGCTTCCTGGAAAACGGCCGGTAGACTCTGTCGCCGCGCCGGATGCTGGCGCCCGTCAACGCGCATACGCCGCTCTTTCTCGCGATGCACAGCCGCCACGGTTGCTCCGAGCATCGCCCGCTCGTGGGATCGCTCCACGACACCGAGACCAGATTCTCGGACCACGTCTCCACGACGGCCAGATGCTCGCGCAGCGCCGGCGTGGCCTGCACGGCATCCTCCTGCTTCGGGCCCGTTCGTGGGCGGCTGGCTTGACTGCGCTTGCTGCGGGAGGCCGAGCCTCCGCTTAACAGGCTGAGCGTATGTTCCCACGCATCGACGGCACCGATTTCTCGCATCTTCTGCCTCCCCTGGCTTAGGTTCACGCGATTCGCAATTCGTGTTCCAGCATTTCTTACGAAATGCTTAGTGCTACGATCGGATCACGGGAGCGTGCCCCGTTTATCGCATGCTAGCATCTGAGGTCTGAAAGTGTTCACCGTCGATCCGATACTTCGAATCGGAAAATATTGCGGCACGGTAACGATGCGATTGACTAGTATTACCGTGAATGCGATGAAATTCACGGATGGTCCATCATGGCAAACACGTTGATTGTCGCCGTCTTCAATACATTAGATACGGCCGAGAAGGCTTGTCAAGATTTCCGGGACTTTGCCGAAAAGGACGAGGGCTTCACGATCCATAGTGGCGTTGTCGTCGGCAAGGATGATTCAGGATCGCTAACGATTCTCGACCGGCAAACGCGCTCGTGGTGGGGAACCGTCATAGGCGCGCTGAGCGGCACCTTGATCGGGATGCTCGGCGGGCCCGTCGGCTCCGTGCTGGGCTTTACGGCGGGCGCAAGCGCGGGGCTCGCCGGCCACGCGCTGCGCACGCTGCTCGACAGCGAGTTCGTGAAGGCCGTCTCGGCGAAACTCACACCGGGCAGCGCAGCGGTCATTCTTGAAGCCGACGAGGCCTCGCCCTTCGCCGTCGACAATGTCGTCAACGGCTACGGGGGCAGCGTGCACAGAAAGGCGTTTCCCGAGTAGGCCCTTACTGCCACGCAACCTCCTCATCGAGCGGATAAACCGGACGCGCGAGACGCGTATAGCGAAAGAGCCCATAGTCCGAGCCCGTCACGCCACGGCTGTCGCATTCGACGAGCGCGGCCGCGATCGGCACGAATACGGGCCGGCAATACATGCGCGATTTGAGCAACAGAAAGCGCGCGCGGCGCGGATCGACGCCCACGCTCTCGAACACGCCCAGGTCCCAGGGCTCGTGCGTGCGCTCGGTGATGACGAGCGCGGCGCCCCCCATGTCGAGCACCGCCGCGCGTCCCATATGGGCGCGCTGGCCCGTATAGGTCGGGCCCGTGATCACGTATTCGCCATCGGTGATGGCGCGCACGACGCCCGTTGCCATGAACGGCGCGCGCGGCGCAACGCCTTCACGCGCGAGCTTGTTGCCGATGCCGAGCGTCACCCGTGCGCCCACGCCCGCTTCGATCAGCGCGGCCACGGCCTCGGGGTCGCACAGCGGGCCGCTCACCAGGCCCGTGAGGCCCTGCGCGAGCGCCGCTTCGAGCAGATCCATCGTGTCGCAAGTGCCGCCCGACATGCAGTTGTCGCCGTGATCGAGCAGGAGCACGGGCTTGCCCGTCTGCTCCGCTTCCTGCGCAAGCTGCGCGGCGCGCGCGACCGATTCCACGAGCGGCGGACTGCGATAGACAAAGTCGTCGCGCTCGTGCCAGATCTGCCGCGCGAGGCGTTCGGCGACCGCTTCGGCCGCGGCGGCATCGCCGTCGCCCACGACCACCACGCTGATGCACGGCGCGGGAATGTCGGCGAGCGAGAAGCCCGCGAGCACCGAAACGGCCAGCATGCCCTGCGCCTCGGCGGCGCGCGCGGCCTCGACGGCGCGGCGCATCGCTCCGTCCGCGCTCGAACTGCGCAGCGTGGACGTGAGCAGCGGCGGCCGCCGCCACGCGAGCACCGGACGCGCACGCCCCTCGACGCGCGCGAGCAGGAGGCGCGCGGCGTGCTCGCCCGTCTCGTACATGTCCACGTGCGGATAGGTCTTGAAGCTCACGATCACGTCGGCGTGGTCGATCATCTTTTGCGTGACGTTGCCGTGCAGATCGAGCGCGACCGCAATCGGCGCATCGGGCAGCGCGGCGCGCAGGCGTTCGAGCAAATCGCCTTCGCCGTCGGGCGTCGTTTCGGCGACCATCGCGCCGTGCAGATCGAGCATCACCGCATCGCAACCGGGCGCGGCGGCCACGATCGCGTCGCAGATCGCCTCGTATGCGGCGGCGGCCACGGGGCCGCTCGGATTCGCCGAAGCCGACACGGGCGTCACGATCTGCGCGCCCACACGCTCGGCCGCATCGAGGAACGCCGACATGGCCGTGCGCATGCCCTTGTTCTCGCGATACGCGTCCTCGCCCCACGTGGGGCCGTGGGCGCCGAACGCGGCAAGCGGCGTCGCGACCGGCGAGAACGTGTTGGTCTCGTGATTCATGCGGGCGATGAGGATCTTCATGCGGCGTCCTCCCCGAGCGCGCGCGCCGTGGCGTCGCGCATCGATTCCTGAGCTTGCATCGATAAAGTCCCTTGCATGGAGTGGTTCGGGGTTCATTCTACCCAGCGGCAAAACTTTCAATTCTCTCGCGGGCCATTACCACGCATTACGCCGCACGCATTACCCTGCCTTCGCCGCGGCGGGCGCAAAAACCCGCCAGTTCCGGCCCGATGCCCCGCCTTGCGCCCCCACGCAGCGCATTTGCGGCGCCGACGTTTACTTACACTTGGCAAAGTCTTTTCATATGGCGAACCGCTACGCTTCGAATACGGCCTGAGCGCCCTTCGCTCGACAAGTCCTAAACGATTCGTACGACGCACCATGAAAAAAGCCCTTTTTCGCAGCACCGAACGCAACCCGAGCCGCCGCATCGTCAGCGGACTCGTGGCCGGTACGCTTCTCGCCACCGCATGGTTTGCGGGCATCGCGCCCGCATCGGCCCAGATGGTCGTGATCGCCCCGCCCGCACCCGTTTATGAGGCCGCGCCGCCGCCGCGCGTCGGCTACGTCTGGGTACGCGGCTATTGGGGCTGGGATCAGGGCCGCTACGTCTGGGTGCGCGGACACTGGAGCGCCGTGGCGCGCGAGGCCGTCGCGCCGCCCCCGCCGCCCGCGCCCGTGGTCCAGGTGATGAGGCTCTCGGCCGATGCGTTGTTCCCGTTCGATCGCGGCGACGTCTCCGACGTGCTGCCGGGCGGCCGCGCCGACATTCGCGAGATCGCGGCGAAGCTTAGTGCGGCGCACTTCGGCCGCATCGAGGTACGCGGCTATACGGACCGCCTGGGCTCGTCCTCGTACAACATGGAATTGTCCCAGCGGCGCGCGGATGCCGTGAAAGCCCTGCTCGTCGAGCAAGGAATCCCGGCCGAACGCATCGATGCGCGGGGAATGGGCCCGCAAGATCCAATCACGCATTGCTCCGACAATCAATCGCGCGACAGCCTCGTGTCCTGCCTGCAGCCGGACCGTCGCGTCGAGATCGTCACGCATGCGCGCACCGGCAATCGTTACGCGCCGCTTGCGCCGGCCGGGGCCACGATGTAACGCAGTCCTCATTTTGTGTGCGTATCGCCTTCTGGACACGCGAAGTCCTTCGGGCGATACGCATCACGGGATTTAATAAGCACTCCTTTTTCTATCGCTCCGTACCGGCGCGCACGCTGCTGCACGTGACCTCAATCGCGGTCCGGCGCGCCCAGTGGAAATAGCGGCCGGTAGGGCCGCGCCTCCTCCACCGCGCGCGCGAACGACGGTCGTGCGAGCAGGCGTGCGCGATACGCGCGCAGCACTGGAAACGTTTCCGGAATCCGCCAGGTCCAGTCGGCGTAAAACAGCGAAGGTGCCGCCGCGCAGTCCGCCATCGAGAAGTCCGCTCCCGCCGCCCAGGTCCTGCGCGCGAGCTGCGTTTCGAGCCAGGCGTAAGCCAACTCCAGCTTTTGCTCCGCAAAAGCGAGACCGTCCGCGCGCCTCGCCGCGTCGCCGGTCAAGGCGCCGTCGACGGCGCGCTGCACCGGCGTCATCACATGCAGATCGAAGAAGCGGTCGAGAAAGCGCGCGTCGAGCGCGGCCATCGGCTCGGCGGGCAACAGGCGCACGGGGCCCGGATGCGCGAGCTGCAGGTACTCGATGATGATGCTCGTCTCGGCCACACTGCGCTCGCCGTCCACGAGCACCGGGAATTTGCGCAGCGGCCAGTATTGCAGCCAGTCGGCCATATGCGGCGAATCCGGCCCGATGCTGCGGAATTCGAACGGCGTACCGTTCTCGTACAACGCGACGAGCACCTTCTGCGTGTAAGACGAAAAGGGATGACCGTAGAGCGCGAGCGACATCGTGGGATCTCCGAAATGGGGCGGTTGCGAATCTTGCGATTACCGTTGCAGCCGCAAGACTAGCGCAAACGGCGGACATGAGATCCGGCGCGCGTGCAACTGCGCGAATATCCGCCGGAATCTGCGGCGCGTGCAATCGAATTTGTTATAATTCGATCAACCATCCGAAATAAATCTAACGCTCGCCGGACTGCTTCCCAACCGGCGCCGCCCCGATCCCCATGTCCAAAGCCGACCGGCTGAAAACGCTTGCCGAAGCGCTCGCCAAACACAACGTGATGCATCTGCGCGATGCGGCCGGCCTGCTCGGCGTCTCCGAGATGACCGTGCGTCGCGACATCGCCGCGAATCCGGGCCACTTCACCTATCTGGGCGGCTACATCGTGAGCGCCGACGACGTGCCCAACGCGGTCGGCTACTCGCTCGAGCAGGAAAAGGACCACTTCGCGCAGGCGAAGGCGCAGGCATCCGCGCACGCGGCCCGGCTCGTGGCGGAAAACGACACCATCTTCATCGACTGCGGCACGACGCTCGCCGCGTTCGCGCGTCTGATCCCGGCGCAACTGCAGATCACGGCCGTGTGCTATTCGCTCAATGTCGCCGAAATTCTGCGGCGCATGCCCAACGTGCGCATGATCCTGCTGGGCGGCGTCTATGTGCCTTCGTCGGATTCTTTCTCGGGCGCGGACAGCCTCGAAACATTGCGGCGCATGGGCATCAACAAGGCCTTTATTTCGGCGGGCGGCGTCGATCCCGCACGCGGCGTCACCTGCTGGAACGTTCACGAAGTGGCGATCAAGCAGGCCGCCATGGCCAGCGCCGTCGAGCGCCATCTGGTTGTGGACGCAAGCAAATTCGGCGTCGTGAAGGCGTGGCGCTTTTCGCAGATGGAGGACTTCGACTCCATCATTACCGAAAAAGACCAGCAGACGCGCAAGCGCAACGCCTGATCAACTACGGCGCCGCAACGCGAACAGCGTGCCGGCCACCAGAATGAACGCGCCCACGATCACCTTCTGCCAGGTGCTGGGCACGCCCACGAGTATCAGCACGTTGTTGATGAGCGTGACGAGCGCGACGCCGAGCAGCGTCCCCAGCACGGTCCCGCTGCCGCCCGTGATGCGTGCGCCGCCCAGAATGACGGCCGCGATCACGTCGAGCTCCGATCCCACGAGGTCGAACGGATTGGCGAGCCGGTTGTTCGCGACGTGCAGGATGCCCGCGATGCCCGCCAGAAACCCCGTATAGCCGAACACGAAAAGACGGATCGCCCGCAGGTTGAAGCCGAGCCGGTCCGCGATCGCGGTGCTGCCGCCCATTGCGTAGACGCCGCGCCCCATCATCGTGCGGTTGAGCAGCCACCAGGTGAGCGCGGCGCCCGCCACGAGCGCGAGCGCGGAAACCGGCAGCACCGCGTTCAGCCCGTCGGCCGTCTTGTAGGCGATGAGCGGAATGCGGCCGAAATGATCCATGCTGTGCGGGATATTCATGAAGAACGTCGTGCCGATGAAGGTCAGCAGCACGCCGCGGTAGAGATATTGCGTGCCGATCGTCACGATCAGCGAAGGCGCCTGCAGCCGGTGCACGAGCAGGCCGTTGAGCATGCCGAGCACGATGCCGCCCAGCGCGCCCGCGAGCAGGATCAGCGCGAACGGCGCGTCGGGCCACCACGCGAACACGGCCTTGGTGATCGCGTACATCGTGAGCGCGCCGATGGCCGTGAACGATACGTCGATGCCGCCCGAAGCGAGCACCACGAGCGTGCCGAGCGCGAACAGCGAAGTGGTCGTGGCGGAATGGAGCAGATCGAACAGCGTCGCCCATTGCAGGAAGCGCGGATTGATGGCCGCCACGATCACGCAGGTAATGACGATCAGCGTGGCCGTGAACCACTCGGGATTGCGTGCGAGCTTCGCGCGCCAGTTCAGCGGCGGCGAGGAGCGCGCGGCTTCGACGGTATTGGAAGAGCTCATTGTCTGATTCATGCTCATGCTGGATCCTGCTGCAATGACGCCATTTCGATGAGGGCCGCGCTTCATGCCGCCTCGGCAAGCAACGCCCGATACAGCTCGGCCTCGGTGAGGCCATCGGCGGGATACGCGTCGGCCACGCGTCCTTTACGCATCATCAGCACGCGGTCGCAGTTCTGCAGCAATTCGGGCAGATCGTCGCTCACGAGCAGAATGCCGATGCCGCGCTCCGAGAGCCGCTGCATGATGCGGTAGATGATGTCCTTCGATCCCACGTCCACGCCCACGGTCGGTCCATGCAGGATCAGCACGTGCGGGTCGATGGCGAGCCAGCGGCCGATCAGTACGCGCTGCTGGTTGCCGCCCGAAAGCGATTGCACGGCCTTCTCCACATTCGGCGTGGCGATCTGCAACTCCTTCACGGTGTCTTCGGCCAGTGCGCGGGCACGCACGCGGTCGATCTGGCCGAAGCGGTCGCGCAGGCTCGCGATCATCGCGGTGATAACGTTGTCGCGAATCGGCTTGTCGAGAAAGAGCCCTTCGTTCAGGCGGTCTTCGGGCACGTAGCCGATGCGCTCGCGCCTGGCGTCGCCGGGCGTCGCGAGCCGGATCGGGCGGCCTTCGAGCGTGACCGTACCGGTGTGCGCGGGCGCGACGCCGGCCAGCGCGCGCGCCACCTCGTTGCGCCCCGAGTCGAGCAGGCCCGTGATGCCGAGTATCTCGCCGCGATGCAGCGTGAACGAGACGTCGCTGAACGCGCCCGCCCGGCCCAGCCCGCGCACTTCGAGCAGCACATCGGCCGCGGGCGCGGCGGCGCGATAGCGCTCGGTCGAGAGCTCGCGCCCCGTCATCAGCGCGCTCAACTGCGCCTTGGTGTAATTCGTGATCGGCCCTTGCGTGACTTTCTGGCCGTCGCGCAGCACGATGACTTCACCGCCGATCGCGTAGCACTCGTCGAGCTTGTGGCTCACGAACAGCACGGTCACGCCGCGCGCGCGCAACTGGTCGAGCACGGCAATCAGGTTCGTCACTTCCTTTTGCGTGAGCGAGGTCGTGGGCTCGTCCATGATCACGAACTTCGCCTCGCTCGCAATCGCGCGCGCGATCGCGACGAGCTGGCGCGTCGCGAGCGGCAACTGTTCGATGAGCGTCGTCTGGAACTCCGCGTCGCCGGGCAGCCCCACCGCCGTGAGCGCGCGCGCAGCCGTGCTGGCCAGCTCGCGGCGGTCGAACGTGCGCGCGAGGCGGCCGCCGTGCTCCGCCAGCTCGGCCGTGAGCCCGACGTTCTCGGCTACGTTCATGTTGGGCAGCAGCGAAAGATCCTGATAGACGGTCTCGATGCCAGCCGCGAGCGATTCCAGCGGCGAGAGCCGCGCGTGACGCGCGCCGTCGATCACGAGCTCGCCTTCGTCGGGCGGCTGCGCGCCCGAAATAATCTTGATGAGCGTGCTCTTGCCGCAGCCATTCTCACCGAGCAGGTGATAAATCTGCCCGCGCTCGAACGTGAGCGTGACGCCGCGCAGCGCGTGCACGCCGGTAAAGCGCTTGTGCACGCCGAGCACCTGCAATAGCGGTTCTGATGAAGCCATATCCCGATCCATCGTGATCCGACCCAACGTTCAGTACGTCCATTACGTTCGCGCGTGGCGCGCGCAGCTTGCCAGAATGGTTGCGCGCGCCACCTTCTTCCGACCGGCAATCGATCAGAAGTTGTATTGCTTGTAGTTCGATTTGTCGACGCTCACCCAGCCCTGGCCGCGCACGATGATGCCCTTGCCCGGGCCCTTCGTCACCGTCACCTTCTCGTAGCCGGGCAGGCCGAGATTCGCGCCGTTCTCCACGGTCTTGCCGTCGATCAGCATCTTCGCAATCTTGTTCATCGCAATGCCCGCGAGCTTCGGATCCCAGAACGCGATGCCGTTGATCGCACCGCTTTCGAGGTACTTGCCCGCTTCGGTCGGCAGGCCCGTGCCGTATACGCAGATCTTGCCCTGCAGGCCCGCTTCTTCAACGGCGCGGCCAATGCCGATCACGTCGAGCGACGAAGAGCCCTGGAAGCCCTTGAGGTCCGGGTGCTTGCGCAGCACTTCCTTGGCGACCTCGTAGGCGCGCTCGCCGTCGTTGTTGGTTTCGAGGTTGGTCTCGACCAACTGCATCTTCGGGAACTTCTTCTTGGCATTGTCGATGCCGCCGTTGGCCCATTGCACCTGCGAGCGGCTGCCGAGCGAGCCCACCAGCGTCGCCCATTTGCCTTCGTCGTGCATGCAGGCCGCGAGCCGGTCGTTGAGCGCCGCGCCATAGGCGGTATTGTCGAAGGCCTCGACGTCGACCATCGTGTTCTTCTCGTTGTCGGCTTCGTGCGTGACCACCTTGATGCCGCGATCCATCGCCTTCTTCAGCGCGGGTTCGAGCGTGGGCGGATCATAGGGCACGACGGCAATCGCGCTCACCTTCTTCGCGATCAGGTCGTCGATGATCTTCAGTTGCTGCGCCGCGTCCGCGCGGCCCGGGCCCGTCTGGTAGACGGTGAGGTTCGGGTTGTCCTTGCCGAACTCCTTGACGCCCTCGTCCATGCGGTTGAACCAGCTGATGCCGGTCACCTTCACGACGGTCACGATGGTCGGATTGTCCGCCGCATACGCAGCGGCGGCCACGCCTGCCGCGAGCGCGCAAGCCGTGAGCGCCATGCCGAGTCGCCTGAACTTCATGCCTGTCTTCATGCCGATGTCTCCTTTATTGTTTGCCGTCGCCCCTGTATCGATGGTGGCGGACGCCCGAGGCTCGATGTCCGCCGGCTATTCCCTCTAGCCGCTGTTAGTCATCCTTACGACGCGGGCCGTTTGCCGCCGGGCTGCGCACCGCCGAGCCCGAAAATCGCGCGCACGCGCTCGCCGCCCGCGAACGCGAGCGAGAGCAGCAGCAGGAAGCCCCATGCGCAATCGCCGAAGAATTGCGAAACGCCCATGAGGTTAAAAAGGCTCGAAAGGAATTGCAGCACCGTGGCCGCGAAGAACACGCAGATGATGCGGCCATATCCGCCCGCGGGATTCACGCCGCCCATCACCGCGATAAGAATCGCGATCAGCAGATACGAATTGCCGTAGTCCCATTTCGCGCTCAGCGTATGCGAGACGCTCACGAGGCCCGCCAGCGACGCCAGCACGCCGCACATCGCATAGGTGGTGATCAGCATGCGCGCACGCGGGATGCCCGCATAGAACGCCGCGCGCTGATTGGTGCCCATCAGGTAGAGACGCAGGCCGAATGGCGTGCGCCTGAGCAGCCAGCCGAGCAGCACGACCACCGCCACGAACAGGCCAAACGAAATGGGCACCTGGAAGAACGTGCCGTTGCTGATGTCGGCGAGCGGTTCGACGTAATCGACATGCACCGAGGCGCCATTGCTCAACGCCACCGCAAAGCCCGTAAAAAGCAGCTGCGTGCCGAGCGTGCAGAGAATCGGCGTGAGATTGAGCCGCGCGATGACGATGCCGTTGAGCAGGCCGCCGATCAGCCCCATCGCCACGACGATCACGCAAAAGAGCGCGGTATAGAGCACGGGGGAATCGTCGCCGCTCACGAAGCGCGGCACGATGAGCGCGGCGATCATGCCGGAGAGATTCGCGAGCCCCACGCCCGAGAGGTCGATGCCGCCATTGCCCGAGAGCATGGAGAGCATGATGCCGAGCGCGAGCAGCGCGACTTCGGGCAGTTGCGAGCCCATCGACTGGAGGTTGTCGATGCCGACGAACAGGCCGTGCGAGATCCAGATCGCCACGAGCACGACCAGCAGGTTCACGACGAGCAGGAAGTTCAGTTGCCGGTCGCCGAACCACTTCGTTCGCAGCGATGTGCCGAGGGGGGTGGATGCCTTCATGAACGTCATCCTTTGCAATATGAGGCGCGGCCTCAGTGCGCGGCCGCCGACGCGTGCGCGAGCATCGCGTCCACTTCTTCGCGTGTGGGCATGGAAGGCGCGGTGCCGGCTCGCGTGACCGAAATGCCCGCGAGCGCGCAGCCGAAGCGCGTGGCCGTCACGGCGTCGTCGCCGCGCGCCAGCGCCGCCGCGAAGCCGCCCGTGAAGCCGTCGCCGGCGCCGGCCGTCTCCACCACGGGGCCGCACTGGTAGGCGGGCAGCAGCACGGAGTCTTCGCGCGTATGCAGCAGCGCGCCCGCCTCGCCCAGCGTGACGATCACGGCGCCCGCGCCCTTCGCGAGCAGGACGTCGGCGGCGCGGCGCGCATCGTCGGCGTTGCGCACTTCGATGCCGGTCAGGGCGGCCGCCTCGGTTTCGTTGGGCGTCACGTAATCGCACAGCGCGTAGATGTCGTCGGGCAGCGGCATGGCGGGCGCCGGATTGAACACGGTTTTCACGCCGTGCCGGCGCGCGATTTCAAGGCCGCGCCGCGCCGCCGCGAGCGGTTGCTCGAGCTGCGTGACGAATACCTGGGATACCGCAATATCGGCTTCGATGGCGTCGGCGTCGCCGGGCTCCATCGTGCCGGCCGCGCCTGCCGCAACGATGATCGCGTTCATGCCCGTGGAATCGTCGACGAAGATGTGCGCCGCGCCCGTGGCTACGCCCTCCACGGCGCGCGCCCGCGCCGTGATGCCCTCGGCGGCCCAGGTCGCGCGCGCGATCTCGCCGAACGCGTCGTTGCCGAGGCGCGTGCAGAACACCACGTCGGCGCCCGCGCGCGCGGCGGCCACGGCCTGATTCGAGCCCTTGCCGCCGGGCCCCATGGCAAACGCCGAGCCAGCGATGGTCTCGCCGATCAGCGGCATGCGGTTCGCGCGAAACGCAAGATCGGTCACGTAAATGCCGAGGATGACCACGCGCCCGCTCATCGGCCCGACTCCCCGGCCCCGCTCGCGCGCGGCGCATCGGGCGCGAGCAGCACGCCTTTGGTGAACACGAAGCAGCCATAGCCGCGCGCCTCGCCCGTGGCGATCACGCAGTACGCCTTGCGCGCGCGGGCATAGAAGGCATGGCGCTCGATGGGCGCGAACGGTACCGCGCGGCCCTCGGCGGCGTCGACTTCGGCCTGCGCCTCGCGCTGCACGGCCGGGAGTGTGTCGGGCTCGCCCACCACCTCCATGCGCATCGCGGGCGACTCCACGAAGGTGTCGAGCGGCAGCACGGACAGGATGGCGCGCACGGCGCGCGGCGCATCGGCACCGTCCATGCGCAGCAGCTTGCCCGATACCGTTGCGCGCGCAACGGAGTCGGCGGGGAAATTCGCGTCGCAGACCACTAGCTCGTCGCCGTGGCCCATGGCGCGTAACGCCTGCAAAACGTCGGCGTTCAACAGCGGGTCCAGATTTTTCAGCATGGTTGTCTCCTCTGTCGGCCGGAACACGCGCCTTCACGCCTGGCTCCTGGCCCATGCAAAGCTCTTGAACTGACGGCACGGCGCTGTTATTTCTGCGCTCTATGTCCTCTCAGTCTCCATACGGTATCCAGATGTTCTTCACCTGCGCGGCATGGCGCAGGAACGGCAATCCTGCGCCCGCCGGGTCGAACCAGTCAACCTCTCGCCCATAATCGACGAACGTGCGCTTCAGGTTGCCCACCGACTCGCGCTCCACCAGCGCCGAGTCGCTCGCGGGCCCGAAGCACCAGAGCGCGTCCACGTCGTCGTGCTTCGCGAGCGCCGGAAGCAGCGCCGCGCGTTCGCCCGTGAGGATGTTCAGCGCGCCGGCGGGCACGTCCGACGTTTCGGCCACCTGATAGAAGTCCGTGGCCGCGAGCGGGCTTGTCTCGCTCGCGAGCACCACCACGCGATTGCCCAGCGCGAGCGCCGGCGCGATCAGCGAGACCAGCGCGAGCAGCGGCGCCTCGTCGGGGCAGGCAATGCCGATCACGCCGAGCGGCTCGTGCATCGCGAGCGCCACGCCGCGTAGCGGCGGCGTGTGCACGGCGCCGTCGAACTTGTCGGCCCACGCTGCGTAGGTGAAGAGACGGTCGATGGCCGCCTCCACTTCGCGCGCGGCGCTGCGTGCGTCGTGCCCCGCACGGCGCGTGAGCTGCTGGGTGAATTCCCCGGCGCGCGCGCCCAGATTCTCGGCGAGGTAGTAGAGCACCTGGGCGCGGCCATGCGCGCTCATTTGCGTCCACTTGTGCGCGCCGCGCGCGGCGGCCACCGCATCGCGCACATCCTTGCGGCTGCCCGCGCCCACCTCGCCGACCCATTCGCCGTTCGGCGCATGGACGGGCAGCGAATAGCCGCTATCGGGACGAACCTGCTTGCCGCCGATAAAAAGCTTGGCAGTCCGATCGATGTGATCGTGCCCGCTCACCGTGCCACGGCTTGCCTCGGGCAACGCAGGACGTGCCTCGCGCAGCGGCCGCTCGCTCCAGCGCGCGGGCTTCAGATATTCGAAAACGCCCTCGCGCCCGCCTTCGCGCCCGAAGCCCGATTCGCGGTAGCCGCCAAAGCCCACGCTCGCATCGAACAGGTTCGTCGCGTTGATCCAGACGACGCCGCATTGCAGGCGCGGCGCGATATCGAGCGCGCGCCCGATCGTTTCACTCCAGACGCTGGCCGCGAGGCCGTAGCGCGAGTTGTTCGCGAGCGCCACGGCTTCCTCGGGCGTGCGAAAGCTCATCGCCGCAAGCACGGGCCCGAAAATTTCTTCCTGCGCGAGCGTGGACGCGGGCCCGACGCCCGTCACGAGCGTGGGCGGATAAAAGCAGCCGCCCGCGGGCAGCGCGACTTCCTCGGGCTGCCAGATCGTGCAGCCTTCGCGCCGGCCCGCTTCCACGAGCGTCTCGATGCGCTCGAGTTGCACCGGATCGACGATCGCGCCGAGATCGATGCCCTTGTCGAGCGAATTGCCCACGCGCAGCGTCGCCATGCGGCGCTTGAGCTTCGCGAGGAAGCGCGCCTCGACGCCCTCCTGCACGAGCAGCCGCGAGCCCGCGCAGCACACCTGGCCCTGGTTGAACCAGATGGCGTCCACGACGCCCTCGACCGCGCTATCGAGATCCGCATCGTCGAACACGATGAACGGCGACTTGCCGCCCAGTTCGAGCGTGAGCGACTTGCCCGAGCCCGCCGTCACCGTGCGGATCTGGCGGCCGACCTCGGTCGAGCCGGTGAAGGCGATCTTGTCGACGCCGGGATGCTCGACGAGCGCCGCGCCCGTGCGGCCGTCGCCGGTCACGACGTTGAGCACGCCCTTGGGGAGCCCCGCGCAATGGGCGAGCTCCGCGAACAGCAGCGCCGTGAGCGGCGTGTATTCGGCCGGCTTGAGCACCACGCAGTTGCCGAGCGCGATGGCGGGCGCGACCTTCCACGCGAGCATCAGCAGCGGGAAATTCCACGGCACGATCTGGCCGATCACCCCGAGCGGCGCCCACTGCGCGAACTCGCTTTCCTGCAACTGCGCCCACCCCGCGTGATGGAGGAAGTGGCGCGCGACCAGCGGCACGTCGATGTCGCGCGTTTCGCGGATCGGCTTGCCGTTGTCCAGCGCCTCAAGGACTGCGAACAATCGGCTGTGCCGCTGCACCATGCGCGAGAGCGCATAGAGATGCCGCGCGCGCGCCGCGCCGCCGATCGCGAGCCAGGCCGGCTGTGCCGCGCGCGCCGCTGCCACGGCTGCGGCCACGTCGCCCGCCTCGCCCTGCGCGACCTCGGCGAGCAATTCGCCCGTGGCGGGCGCGCGGACCTCGAAACGCTGGCCGCTCGCGCTCGAGGCGCCGTCGATGAAGTGCCCAAACGTGCCCTCATGCTGCGCGAGCCAGGCGCGCACGGGCTGATCGTCCTCGGGGGCGGGACCGTAATCCATCGTTCGAAAATACTCGGCTACGCTCATGAATGTGATCTGCTCGGTGGTCTGCTCAATAGCCTGTTTGGTGGCGTGCTCAGGCAACGGGATGGCGATGGAAGGCGGAGTAGCGGCCGCTCACGTGATGCTCGAGCTGACGCTCGATATCGGCCAGCAGGCTCGACGCGCCGAAGCGGAACAATTCCGGTTCGAGCCAGGGCCGCCCGAGCTCCTCCTTCATGAGAATCTGATACGCGAGCGCGGTTTTCGCGTTCGACACGCCGCCCGCGGGCTTGAAGCCCACCAGCGCGCCGGTGCGCTCGCGATATTCGCGGATCATGCGCACCATCACGAGCGACACGTCGAGCGTGGCGTTGACGCCCTCCTTGCCCGTGGACGTCTTGATGAAGTCGGCGCCCGCCATCATGCAAACCATCGATGCCTTCGCAACGTTCGAGAGCACGCGGATGTCGCCGGTGGCGAGAATCGCCTTCAGATGCGCGTCGCCGCAGGCCGCGCGGAATTCGCGGACTTCGTCGTAGAGCGCGCGCCAGTTGCCGGTGAGCACGTGCTCGCGCGTGACGACGATATCGATTTCCGCTGCGCCGTCCGCCACCGACGCCTCGATCTCCTTGAGCTTCAGCGCATGCGGATTCAGCCCCGCCGGAAAGCCCGTGGACACCGCGGCGACGGGAATGCCGCTGCCCGCGAGCGCATCCACGGCGGCGGCGACGAAGCGGTGATAGACGCACACCGCGCCCGTCGTGATGGCGTCGGGCGCCATGCCGAGCGCGGCGAGCAGGTCGGCGCGCACGGGATGGCGCGCCTTCATGCACAGGCGCCGCACGCGGCCTTCGGTGTCGTCGCCGTTGAGCGTGGTGAGGTCGATGCAGGTGATGGCCTTGAGCAGCCACGCGGCCTGCGCGTCCTTCTTGACGGCGCGACGCGTGCCGAGCGTGGCCGTGCGGCGCTCGACGGCGGAGGAATTGACGCGCAGGGCGTCGATCCATGCCGTGTCGAATGGCGCGCCGGGATTGCGCGCCACGTGGGTGAGCGGCGGGGTGAGCGGTGTCGCGGACGGCGCGGCGTGCGCCCCGCGCAAGACCACAAGCGAGTTCGTTGAGGCTTCTGACATAGGCTGGCGAATTTGTGCAATGCACATCAAACCGTGATGGTTTGGTCGCATTCATCCTATACCGATGAAATAATCGTGACAACTATCGTTACAATCGTATCGGTGCCTCGTGATTGCGATGGTGGCTGGGGTTTGGCGCCGGGAGGCGCCGGGGGTGGGGGTTAAGGCGACGGACAGTTAGTTGCAATACGGACTGACACGATATCGAAGGAAGGTGCCCCTCGGCGGCAGCCCTGTTTAGCCGCTACTGCCCCCCACCCTGCACAAAACTCTGCGCAAGCTGCTTCCACAAATGATCGGCCGCCGGCGACAAACGCCGCCCGACGCGCGTCATCATCTGGCTCGCGAAACCCGCTGCAATCGGATGATCGACAGGCACCGCAACCAGTTCGCCAAGATCGATACCACGGCGCGCCGTGATCGACGACATGAAGGCCACGCCAAGGCCCGCGGCCGCGAGCGTCTGCGCCGTGTTGAACAGATCCACGCGGTACGCGGGAATCACGGTAAGGCGCACATCGTCGAACAGCGATTGCACGAAGTGCTGCACACCGAACGCCTCGGTCATGAAGATGAGGCGCTCGTGCGCGAGCTCGGCGGGCGGCACGCGGGCCATGCGCGCGAAGCGGTGCGAGGGCGCGACCACGGCGCACAGCGGCCGCGCCGCGAACGGATGAATGCGCATGGCCGGGTCGTCGCCCGAGCGCGCGCACAGGCCGATATCGACGACGTCGTCGCGCACCAGCGAGAGCACCACGGGCGTCGGCCCCGAGCGGATCTCGACGAGGATGTCGGGGTAGGTCATCGAAAAACGCTGCAGCGCCCGCGCGATCAGATTGCCGATGAAGCCCTCGCCGACGCCGAGCGCGACGCGCCCGCGTTTGAGGTGCCGGTATTCCTCGAGGCGCGCGATCAGGTCGCGCTCGCGCCGCTGGCCGTCGCGGTAGTGGTCGATGAGCACCTGGCCGATCTCGGTCACCACGACCTGACGCCCGCGCCGCTCGATCAGCGGGAAACGCAGCCGGCGCTCCAGCGCCGCCGCCTGGCGGCTGATCACCGACGCGTTCACGCCCAGCGCGTCGGCCGCCATGCGCACGCCGCCGCTGGCCGCGATCTCGGCGAGGTAGCGCAGCGAGCGTTCGCCGATTTCGTCGATCCATCGGCCCATCGCCACGCCGGCACTGCCGTCCGTCTCGTCCATTGCCCCACCCTCGCCCACGGCGGCCGCCTGCGCGCGCCGCCCAATCGTTGACCTGAAGGCAACATTTTCGGCGCGTTTGCGTCATGGGTCGAGTTTTTCGACGATGCAATACTCGGCGCTGCACGGATGAAAGGCGCGCCAGCCCCCAAGCCCGGCGCCCGACCGCACAAGATTCGACGCCCCCCCCGGCGTCCACACCAATATCAGGAGCCCTCACCCATGAGCGAAAGCCGTTATTGCGAAGTTGCCGACCTGGCCGATGCCCGCGAGCAACTCGACGAGATCCGCCATCACATCCATCAGCATCCCGAGCTCTCCTACGAGGAGGCCAATACCGCGGATTTCGTGGCGCGCAAGCTCGAGGCGTGGGGCTACGACGTGACGCGCAATGTCGGCGGCCACGGCGTCGTCGGCTCACTGAAAGTCGGCACGAGCACGCGCACGGTGGGCGTGCGCGCCGACATGGACGCGCTGCCGATCCAGGAGCAGACCGGCCTCGACTACGCGAGCATCCACGACGGCAAGATGCACGCCTGTGGCCACGATGGCCACACGACGGTGCTGCTCGGCGCAGCGCAGCAGCTCGCGAAGACGCGCAACTTCGACGGCACCGTGCACCTGATCTTCCAGCCCGCCGAAGAAGCGGGCTCGGACAGCGGCGCCGTGCGCATGATCGCCGACGGCCTGTTCGAGCGCTTCCCGTGCGAAGCGATCTTCGGGCTGCACAATCACCCGGGCGTGGCCGCCGGCACGTTCGGCTTTCGCAGCGGCGCGCTGATGGCCGCCTGCGACACCGTCAAGGTGCGCATCACGGGCCGCGGCGGCCACGCCGCGCGTCCGCATCTGGCGGTCGATCCTGTGCTGGTGGGCAGCAGCATCGTGATGGCGCTGCAATCGGTGGTCTCGCGCAACGTCGATCCGAACGAGGCCGCGGTGGTGACCGTCGGCGCGTTCCGCTCCGGCTTCGCGCCCAACGTGATTCCCGAGGACGCCGTGCTGGAAATGAGCGTGCGCTCGTTCTCGCCGGCCGTGCGCGAGACGCTGGAGGCGCGCATTCGCGCGCTGGTCGAAGCGCAGGCGCAATCGTATGGCGCGAGCGCCGAGATCGACTATATCCGCGGCTATCCGGTGCTCGTGAACAGCGAGGCCGAGACCGAGTTCGCGCGCCAGGTGGCCGAGGAGCTGGTCGGGCCAGAGCGCATCATCGCGCCGTTCCCGCCGATCGCGGGCAGCGAGGACTTCGCCTACTACCTGCAGCAACGCCCCGGCTGCTTCGTGCGCCTCGGCAACGGCGAAGGCCGGCCGATGCTGCACAACGCCCGCTACGACTTCAACGACGAAAATCTCACCATAGGCGCGGCGTTCTGGACGCGTCTCGTCGAGCGCTTCTTGAGCGAGGCACGCGCATGAACGTCGCGACCAAGCCCGTCTCCGGCGCGGGCGCCGGGGCGCCCGATATGACGCCCGCGCAGCAACGCAAGATCGTCGTGGCGGCGGTGATCGGCAACCTGCTCGAATTCTTCGACTTCACGGTCTACAGCTATTTCGCGCTCACCATTGGCCAGCAGTTCTTTCCCGCCGACGACCCCGTCACGTCGTCGCTGCTCGCCTTCGCGGTGTTCGCCGTGGGTTTCGTGATGCGCCCGCTCGGCGGCATCGTGCTCGGCCGCTATGCGGACCGTGCCGGGCGCAAGCCCGCGCTCACGCTCACGATCCTGTTGATGGCGGTCGGCTCGGCGGCCATCGGCCTCGCGCCCGGCTACGCGCAGATCGGGCTGGCCGCGCCGGTGCTGATCGTGGTCGCGCGGCTCGTGCAGGGCTTCGCGCAAGGCGGCGAGTTCGGCGCGGCCACGGCGACGCTGCTGGAGATGGGCGGCACGGCGAGCCGCGGTTTTCGCGCGAGCTGGCAGCTCGCGAGTCAGGGCGCGGCGGCCCTGCTCGGCTCGGGGCTCGCGGCGAGCCTGAGCTTCCTGCTTTCGAGCGAGACCATGCATAGCTGGGGCTGGCGCATCCCGTTTCTGGTCGGCACACTGATCGCGCCGGTGGGCATCTATTTGCGCCGTCACATCCGCGAAGAACCGCCCGCGGCCAAAGCCGTGGCCACCCGCGACGACCCGAAGCGCGCGCTCTACGTGCGCAACTGGTTCCTCACGATCTTCGCGATCATGGGCATGTCGGTTTCGACCTACGTGATGATGTATTACATGCCCACCTACTGCATCCAGTACCTGGGCCTGCCCCCGAAGATGTCGATGCTCGCGGGCGTGGCGTCGAGCACCATCTCGCTCGTGATGTGCCCGATCTACGGCGCGTGGTCCGACCGCATGGGCCGGCGCAAGCCGCTCACGATCATCGGCCGCATCGCCCTGATTCTGCTGCTGTATCCGGCGTTCTGGATCATGACGCACTTTCCGTCGCTACCGGTGGTGCTCGTCACGCTGATCGTGCTGATGCTCTGCTACACGATGGGTTCCGCACCGGCCTACGCGCTGATGCCCGAGAACTTCCCCAAGCATCTGCGCGCGGGCTATATGTCGAGCGCGTATGCGATCGCGGTCTCGGTGTTCGGCGGCACCTCGCAGCTCGTCGCCGGCTGGCTGATCCGCGAGACGGGCAGCAAAATGGCGCCCGCGTGGTACATGATCGGCTGCGTGCTGATTTCGCTGATTGCCGTTTCGATGTTCGAGGAGACGGGGAACAAGGCGCTCGACTGACTTCCTCGAAGGGCCTGTCCAGGCTGACGGTTCGAGCAGAGGGTTCGAGCGGACCGTTTGACGACAGGCCCTAGCCCGCTTCCTCGCTTTTAGTCTCGCCCGCGTTGCTCGGGAATTTCGCCTGCCCATAGCGAATCAGCAGCACACCGAGCGCGATGAGCACGATCGCGCCCGCCGACGCCAGCAGATGCAGCTCCGTGTTCGAGCCCGAGCGCAGGATCAGGTCCCGGGCGATCGACACCATCGCGATATAGAGCGGGAAGCGCACCGGCAATTGCCCGGCCTTCAGGTACTGCCCGACCATCGCGAAGACTTCCAGATACAGGAACATCAGCAGCAGATCGGTCAGCGTGACGCCATCGGAATTCACCATCCGCCAGATCAGGCTCACCATCGCCGCAACCGTGCCGATGCCGATAATCCCCAGGCCGAACAGCTCCGCGAGTTCCATCGCGCGCTCGAGCCGTCCTTTGATCGCCTTTTGCAAGGCGCTCTCGTATTTCATGTTCCTTGAGTCCATTGGTTGACCGGCCTAACCAGCCGGGACCGGGAATCGTAGCGCGAGACCGTGAAATTAAAAAATGCCGCAGTGATGTGGAGCGGTGCCGGGCGCGGGCGCGCGGGGGCGAGACTGCTTGCGCTCCGGCGGGTTCGGTACGCGACGGGCCGCAGCGCAACGAGCCGCCTGGGGGCCAATCGTTGCGCCGATACAACAATGAACCAGCCCCCAATCCCCGGGCCGTGATTTTGGACGTTCCTCGCCGCCGATCTCCTTGCATTCTGGCGCGACATCACTATAATAGGGTTTACCCTTAGGTAACTACCCTGAAGCGAGAAACAGCATGGCCCCGCTCATCGCCGCAATTTCGTCTACCGTCACTCACGCTCTCGAGGCAGCCGGCCGCCTTGGCATGAAGGCACTCAACCGCCACCTCGAATACTGCGAACTGCTCGCAGAAGCGCAACGCCGCTACTAAATCGCTCGCGTCGCTTACGTCGCTCAAGTAGCGACGATCCCCGGTCTGCAGCGCCATGCGCCCTTGTGCCGCGGCGGTGCTGGATCGGTAGTGGTCCGCTTACGCGTCGCCCACACGCCGCCTTAAATTGGCTGCGTCGGCGGCGCGATGTCTTGCTTGCCACCGCCCCCACGCTAACCTCGGCGTAGTCAGCGAAGGCGGCTGCCCGCCCTTGGGAGCCGCGCTGTGGCGAAACCCGCCGCCCAGCATCCTGTTAGTCCACGAGATCGCCCAGCCTCTGTTGCGGTCAGCATCGCGCTGCCTTGCTCCTTCATTTGGCAGAGCAAAGACAGCGCTATCTCACGCGGCCTGCATCAAATCCGGCTGTTTTTGCGAGCTCACGCACCACGTCACCGCATCGGTGACGATGCTGGCGAGCGAGCGCGTGCCGTCGACGGTCAAGGTCAGCGGCTCGGCAACCGGCGGCTCCAGCGCGGCGAACTGGCTTTCGACCAGCGAAGCCGGCATGAAATGGTCCTCGCGCTGGGCCACGCGCCGCAACGCCTCCGCCTGCGGCAGATCGAGAAACACGAAGCCCAGCGACGCCGTCGCGGCGCGCAGCCGGTCCCGGTAACGCTCCTTGAGCGCCGAGCAGGCCAGCACCGCACGCTCTCCCCGGCTGGCGGCGCGCTCGAGCTCGGCCGAAAGCCGGTCGAGCCAGCCCGCGCGGTCCTCGTCGGTGAGCGGGATGCCGCGCGCCATCTTGTCGACGTTCGCTTGCGGATGGAACGCGTCGCCCTCGATCAGCACGCCGCCAACATGCTCGGCAACGGCGCGCGCCACGCTGCTCTTGCCGCAGCCCGCGACGCCCATGACGACGAGAGATGAAATATGCCGGGCCATTCGAATCTCCTTGAGCGCCGAGATAGCGCTATCTCAAGCTTGTGAAAAAAATGCACCTGCGTGTGACGTTGGTTTTGGCCGCTTATTAGGGGCACTACCATTGCGCGTGGTGTGAGACAGCGCTATCCTAAATCGATCATGGCGACATCGACACTCAGGAAAACCCGCAGCACCGGCCGCCCCACGCTCGAAGAGGTCGCGCGGCGCGCCGGCGTGAGCACGATCACGGCGTCGCGCGCCCTGCGCGGCGTGGGCTCCGTGGGGCCCGACTACGTGGAGCGCGTCAAGGCCGCCGCCGCGCAGCTCAACTACGTCACGAACCCCGCGGCGCGCGCGCTCGCGTCGTCGCGCAGCAATGCCGTCGCCGTGGTGATTCCGTCGATCTCGAACACGGTGTTCGTGGACGTGCTGGAGTCGAT
The DNA here is from genome assembly GCF_905220245.1 of Paraburkholderia sp. J63. NCBI lineage: Bacteria > Pseudomonadati > Pseudomonadota > Betaproteobacteria > Burkholderiales > Burkholderiaceae > Paraburkholderia > Paraburkholderia sp. J63. The sequence continues at coordinate 72,014 of NZ_CAJMZF010000022.1, forward strand.
TCACGCCGAGCTGCGCCCGCGCGGCTACGAAGTCCTGATCGGCAATTCGCACTATTCGCGCAATGCCGAGGAGGACCTGATCCGCCACTATCTGGCGTCGCCGCCCGGCGGCCTGATCGTGAGCGGCTTCGACCGCACGGAAAGCGCGCGCCGCCTGATCGCCGCGAGCGGTGTGCCCTGCGTGCACATCATGGAGCTCGATCAGGCCGAGGGCGTGCACTGCGTCGGCTTCTCGCAGACGCGGGCAGGCGCCGCCGTCGCCGGGCATCTGGTGGCCCGCGGCTGCCGGCGCAACGCGTTCGTCGGCGCGCAACTCGATTCGCGGACGATGCAGCGCGGCGAGGGCTTTCGCGAGGCGCTCAGGAGCCAGGGCCTCTATGACCCCGATCTCGATGTGCTCACGCCGTCGCCCTCGTCGATCGGGCTCGGCTGCGAATTGTTCCGGCAACTGCTGCAGCGCCGGCCCGACGTGGACGGCATCTTCTTCGGCAACGACGATCTCGCGCAGGGCGCCCTGTTCGAGGCGCGCCGCCAGGGCATCGACATTCCGGCCCGGGTGGCCATCGTCGGTTTCAACGATCTGGCCGGCGCCGCCCACTGCGTGCCGCGCCTCACCACGGTGCGAACGCCGCGAGCGGAAATGGGGCGCATGGCGGCCAATCTGCTGCTTTCGATGATCGAGCACGAGCCGATTGCGGAGCCGGCGGTCGATCTGGGGTTCGAACTGGTGGTGCGGGAAAGTGCGTAATTCAATGCGAGCGCGCGTGAGCCGTTAGCGTCCGCATTCAACGGCGCCCGGTGACCGGACCCTCGGCGTCCACGCGCCCCACGGCGCCCGCTGGCCCGCCGGCATTGATCGGGCCGCGCGTCTCCAGATGGCCGTGCACGACCAGCGGGCCGTCGCCGTTTCGTCTGCCGATGTATTCGACTTCCCCTACCCAATCCATCAGGATAACTATGTATTTGGAAATCGCCTCTACATAACCATTCCGCCAAATAACGATCCTTTACATTTTCTTAAGGCTAATCGACAAAAAATCTGCCAGACTGTGTGCCGTGAATCCCGTTCACGTAATGCGTGCAAGCACGACGATTTCCTCATGGTTGTATAAGCAACGCATAAGTAACGCAAAATCGACACACAAGCGACATATAAGTCAGACGACGCTGGAGGGCTTATCAATGCTGCAATGGATCCTGACCTGGTGCTCGCGCCATGCGCCTACACCACAGAAGCAAGCCGAGCGGGCGCTCAGCGAATTGCGTATGTCCTTGTTTCAGGCTGAACAGCGCGTGCTGGACGCCCAATTCCAGGCGAGCTATTACCGCACCCGAATTGCGTTCTATGAAGATGTCGTGAATAGCGGCATCGAGCAGGTTTCGGATCAACGCAAAGAGCAAGGCGTCACGGCGCGCACGCCCTCGCCCACGCTCAAGGTTGCCGGCTCGCCATTGTGAAAAGCGGGCCGCTGAAAAGCATTCAGCGGGCCGCCCTCGCATTTACGAATGCGATTTACGACGCGAGCTTCGCGGCCAGCTCGGCAACGTGCTTGCCCTGATAGCGCGCGATATCGAGCTCGTTTGCGCTCGGCGAGCGGCTGCCATCGGCGCCGGCCAGCGTTGTCGCGCCATAAGGCGTGCCGCCCGTGATCTCGTCCATCTTCACCAGCCCCTGGCAAGCGTAAGGCACGCCAACGATCACCATCCCATGATGGAGCAGCGTCGAATGGAACGACGTGATCGTCGTTTCCTGGCCACCGTGCTGCGTACCCGTCGAGGCGAACACGCTGCCGATCTTGCCCACGAGCGCGCCCTTCATCCACAGGCCGCCGGTTTGATCGAGGAAATTGCGCATTTGCGCGGCCATATTGCCGAAGCGCGTAGGCGTGCCGAAAATGATCGCGTCGTAGTCCGCGAGTTCATCGACGGTTGCAATGGGCGCGTCCTGGTCGAGCTTGATATGCGCGGCTTTGGCCTGCCCGGCAGGAATCGTTTCGGGCACGCGCTTGACGGTCACGGTTGCGCCCGCCACCGAGCCCGCTCCCTCGGCAACGGCCTTCGCCATCGTTTCGATATGTCCATACGACGAGTAGTAAAGCACAAGAATTTTGGCCATCTGGTTTCTCCAAGTTTGGGCAGCACGAATCAGTCCAGGCGATCGCCTCGAGGAATCAACTGAGCCGCCCGATACTCTCAGTCACAATGCGGTGGACAATGCGGCGGCACGCAACCCATGCTTTAGCCATCCACATCGCCTAAGGCGCCGACGGCAAGCTTTCCGAAAGATAATCGAGCAAGGCCGCCACGCGCGCGGGACGAAAGACTCGCGAGGGCGTAACGAGGCTCAGGTAAATCTGCGCGACTTTCCATTCGTGCAGCACCTCGACCAGTTCGCCACGCGCCAGCGCATCGGCTACGACGAATTCCGGCTGTAGCGCCATCCCCATGCCGGCCAGCAAGGCCGGTATCAACGACTCGGCATTGTTGCTACGCATCCGGCCGTCGATCGTTACGCTGCATTCCTCACCGGATGTATGCTGGAAACGCCATGACAGCGCCGTCGAATGACTCGCATAGCAAAGACAGGTATGGCCTTCGATTTCGCGAGGGTGAACGATGGACCCGTGCTGTACGAGATACGCCGGACTTGCGACGAGCACGCGGCGTATCACGCATAGATTGCGCGCGCGCATCGACGAATCTTCGGGCGCCGCAATCCGGATAGCGACGTCGAAGCCGCCGCCCACGACGTCCACCACCGCGTCATCGAACGACACGTCGAGATTGACATCGGGATAGCGAGCGAGAAAACCGGGCATGAGGGGCGCCACGTATTTGAGGCCAAAGGACATAGGCGCCGAAATGCGCAGCAAGCCTTTAGGCGCGAGCGCGTGCGCCGAAGTCTCCGCCTCGATCAGTTCGCCCTCTCTGACGATGTGCTGGGCTCGCTCCATCACGAGCTGACCGGTTGGCGTGAGAGAAATACGACGCGAGGTCCGATAGAGCAGCGTCGTGCCCAGCCGCCTCTCGAGCCGGATGATCGCCTTGGACACCGTGGGCTGCGACATGCCGAGTGTTTCGGCCGCTTTCGCGAAAGAGCCGGTTGTGGCCACGCGCGCGAAAATCGCCCAAGCCTCGAGATCGGGAAGATTCTGCATGCAATTGTTCTGACTGGGTGATTTCCACGGGTTCTACTGGCCGGAGTTGACAGTGGCTATTCGACAGCTCCATGGATTGAAGCGGGACGGGAAACACGCTTCCTGAACGAGGCACGCTCCTTGAGCCAAGCCTCTTGAGCTAATGTTATCGGAGCGGCGGTCAACCACAAATAGAACAAATGGAATAGAAGACATTCCATATTTAGGGTTTCGCGGCACTATCCAAAGACGAAATTCAAAAACGCGGCATTTAAATCAATCGCCGAATTTCAACCGCTACTCACGCATTCGGGCGCGTGAAATCTCATCGATATGCCGGGCTTCGTTCCTCGCCCGGCGTCACGCCCGGCGCTTTCGCGCTACCATGTCGACTCTTTTCTTCTGACTTCGAACGCACGGCATCGCGTCCATTCTCTTTTCCATGCAAACACTCCCTGACCTCGAGGCGTGGGCCATCTTTGCACGCGTGCTCGAAACCGGCTCGTTCGCCAAGGCCGCGGAGTCGCTGGGCATTACCCAGCCCACCGTGTCGAAGGCCATTTCGCGGCTCGAGCGCAAGCTCGGCACGACGCTGCTCTATCGCAACACGCGCCAGCTTTCGCTGACGCCCACGGGCGAGATCGCCAAAGCGCGCGCCATTCGCATCCTCACCGAAGGCGAGGCCGTGGAGGCCGAGGCCTCGGCGCAAGCCGTCCAGCCGCGCGGCCTGGTGCGCGTGACCGCGCCGATGTCGTTCGGCATCCGCTACCTCGCGCCGCTGATCCCCGCCTTTCTCGAACGCTACCCGGAAGTGGAGATCGACCTCTCGCTCACCGACCAGATCGTCGACGTGGTGGCCGGCGGCTTCGACGTGGCGATCCGCATTGCGGAGCTCGCCGATTCGTCCCTGCGCTCGCGCCGGCTTTGCGTAGTGAATCGTCCGCTGGTGGCCACGCCCGCGTATCTCGAGCGGCATGGTCATCCCACGCATCCGCGCGACCTTGCGCAGCACGCCTGCCTCATCTATACGAATCTTCCCACGCCCGATCTATGGCAATTCCGCCATCGCTCCGGGGACGAATATGCCGTGCCCGTGAAGGGCCGCATTCGCAGCAACAACGCCGACGTGATCGGCCCCGCGCTGCTCGCGGCGCAAGGTCTCGCGTTGCAGCCCGAGTTCATCGTCTGGGAAGCGATCAAGGCGGGCGTGCTCGTCGACGTGCTGCCGGACTGGCGGATCAGCCAAATCAACGTGAATCTCGTGACGCCGCCCAATATCCTGCGTCCCGCGCGCGTGACGGCATTGCTCAACTATCTTTCCGAATGCCTCGCGGCGGCTCCGTGGGCTGCGGCCGCGTCCTGAATGCAGCAGGGTTCGTGGACTGCACGGCCTACCAGCCATACTTGAGCTCGACGCCGGCATAGTCGGCATTGTGCCCGCCCGCCTGGCGAATCGAATGGCCCACCTGGAAATGCACGGCTTCGACCGAGCCAATCAGGTTGGGCGCAATCGTCCAGTCCGCGCGCAACTGCACGTACATCCCCGTCCATAGACTGCCCTTGCCCGCCGTGCCTGGCACGGCCTGATTGGCCTGCTGATAGACGGCGTCGCCCGTGGTCTCGCGCCACTGGAAACCCAGCGCGCCGAGCAAGGCGAGATTGCTCGTCGGCTTGAGCGTGATCGACGGCTTGATGTGAATGAGGTTCGCATAGCCCGTATAACCGGCGAGCGTGAAGTAATAGCCGTTCGGAAACAGGGAATTGAACGTCTCGACCCGGCCGTCGTTCGGATGCCGGTCGCCCGAAGCCGCATCGATCTGCAGCGCGACGCGCGGCGACCCAGGCAGGTCGAGCTTGTAGCCCGCAATCGAGCCCATCGCCCACGCCAGGACCGTGTCGTTGCCCACGGTGCCCGTCTGCAACATTCCTTCGATGTCCCAATCGAATCGCCCCTGCGTGCCCGAATAGCGTAGATCCCAGACATCGCGTCGCTCGGCGCCGCTCGCGTCGAGAAAGTGGGCGTTGCTGCGGTTATAGCGCGACCAGTAGCCGGACAGATCGCCCGGCCCCACCGACTGGCGCTCGAAACGCAGGCCGCTGAAGGTGAGATTGCGATTCGAAACGTCGTCGAATACCGTTACGTCGCGGTTCTGCACCGGTTGCGTCGCATAGCCGATAAAGCGCCACTTCTGGTACTCGTAGTCGGCCCAGACCGCGTCGAACGCCTGACGCACATTGGGGCCGTCGCGCACGGAAATGAAGCGCTGCAAGTCGAACGCCATCTCCTGGCGGCCGACGCGAAACTTGAACGTGCCGCCGCCCAGCGTATTCGTATAGGTCACGAAGGCCTGCTCGAGATCGAGCGGGTTCTTGTCCACGGGCGTGACCACGTTCTTGCCCCAGGCCCGCGCGTCTTCGAGCTGCACGAAAAACTGCCAGTGCTCGCCGAGATGCGCATCGGCATGAACCTCGACGCGCTGGATCAGGTAAGTATCCGATTGCGCCGAACCGACGCCGAACAGTGCGGCGTTATTGGTTTCGAGGCGCTCGCGCAGATTCGCGCCGAGCGACAGATACGACTCGGGGTCGCCGCCGAGCGGCATGTACTTGAGGCCGTCGAGCGGCTCGCGCGGCACGCAAGGGTTTGCGAGCGCCGACCAGTCTTCCTGCCAGCGGTTGAACAGCACGACAGGACGCTTGGCACTGCAAACGGATGGCGGCGCATCGGCGACCGACGCGGTTTTCCCCGTGCTTCTGCTGCGGTATCGGCCGCGAGCGCCGCGTCCGTCCCCACGAGCAACAGCCCTGCGATGGCCGTCACGCTCGCGGCCTTTTCGAATCGATGCCTGCGCATCGTGGTCGACTTCATGGTCTCCCTTGCCCTCGTCGGCCTGTGGTTATCGTGGCTCGCGCGTTTGCGCGGCGTGCGCTAGCGGGACCGCTCGTCCCGGCCCCGCAAGATCATGCGCGCCCCGGTGTGGCCGCGCGCTCGTGTTCTCCCGTGGTCAAGGCCAGCCCCACGAGCGCGCAAGCGGGCACGAGCAGCGCCCAGAAGCCCACGTAGCGCATGCCCATCGCCCCGGCCACGGCGCCTGCCGCAAATGCGACGATGGCCGGCATCATCTTGGCGAATCGCGCGCGCGCCACAGCACGCACGCTCTCGTCCGAGCCCGTCGAGAGCATGTCGACGACATCGAGAATCGCCTGCGTGACGTTGCCCGTCATCACCGTATTCGGCACGCCGGGGCGGTTGATGAGTTTCGGATGCGCGTTCTGCACGCCCATCGCCAGCGCGCCGACGATGCCGGCCACCATCGCCGGCAAGCTGTCCGGCGTGGTGACCGGCGTCGCCCAGACACCGGCGAGGCAAAAGCCGAACATGAGCACGGCCTGCATCGCATGGAGCAGGCGCGCGCCGTGGCGCGCATACCGCCCGGACAGCGAGCGCACGAGCAGGCTGCTGAGCACGACCCCGGCGACGAACGCGGGAAACACGATGAGCTTGAGCAGAACGCCGCGGCCAAATCCCGCCACGCCGGCGCCGATCAGCACGAAGTTGCCCGTCACGTGCGCGGTGAACAAGCCGAACAGCGCGACGAAACTGAGCGTATCGACAAACCCGGCGATTGCGGCAAGGATCGTGTCCCCGGATTTCATTTCGCCGCGCTGGCGTGAATCTCGGCGATATAGCCGCCCGGGAACTGCACGATCGCGGCCTCGCGGCCATCGGAGGCGAACGGCGGCACGAGCACGCTCACGCCCGCGGCCTTGGCCTTCTGCAGCGTCTCGTCGAGATTCGATACTTCGTAGCCCGTCATCTCCCTTCCGAACGGGTAAGGCAGATGGCCGTCCGTCACGAGCACGATCATCTTGCCGAAGCCCGATTCGATACGAATGCGCCGATAGGTATCGTTCGGCCGGCCGATTTCGACGCCCGGCGCCTTGAGGTCGTCGGAGACCACCTTGCCGTGCGAGAACATCACGAAGTCGTGCACCAGCTTGTGCACGCTTTGCGGCGAGACGTAAACCCGGTTCTCGGGAACGGTCTGCAGCGCGTCGTAGTGCGGCGCCTGAGTATGCCAGTAGAGCTGCATGTTCACGCCGCCCGGCCACTGGATGACCGCGTCGCGGCCAATCGGGTCGGGGAACGTGTCGACGATCACATCGGCGCCGTGCGCGCGCGCCGCCTTCACGGCCGCGTCCATGTCGGTCACGAGGTAGCCCGTGCGCTCCGCGCCGAAGGGGGCCGGTATCGGCGTCTTGAAGCCGAACACCGAGATCGTGCCCGCAGGCGTGAACACGAGCTGCGACATGGTCTGGCTCGGCGTGGGCGTCACCTGGAAGACGCCCTGCTTCGACTTGCTGCCGCCGAACGTGGCCACGAAGCTGTCCGTGAAGCGGTCGAAATCCTCGGGCGCGACGTACACGTGGGTCGTGTCGTACTGCGTCCCGACGGCGACGGCGGGCGTTTCCGGTGTCATCACCGGCGGCTTCGCGAACGATACCGGTGCGGCGGCCAGGCCGCTTGCGATCATCGCGGCCAGCAATGCCGCGCGAAAGGTTTTCATGACTCGGTTCCTTTATTGTTTCGTCGTACTGTTCAATCGATCAATGGCGATTTTCGGCGGCAATCGCTTGCGCATCGCCGAGCAGGGTCACAAGCACGAGTGCCGCGATCAGACCCAGGTGCTCGAAAAAACTGTTGAGCGCCATGAAGCGCGCGACGCCGCTCTGATGCCAGAAGTCGTTGGCGACCCGCATCGCGACCACGGTGAGCATACCGAGACCGCCCGCGCCAAGCCACGTAAAGCGGCGCAGCACCACGCACAGCGAGCCGGCGATCTCGACCGCGACCGCCAGCGCCGCCCAGAGCGCCGCCGGGTGCAGGCCGAAATGCGCCTGCTCGGCGACGGCGGCGTGAAAGTGCAGCGCCTTGTCGATGCCGCCGATCAGGTAGGCCGACACGAGCGCGAGGCGCACGAGCGGCCCGACCCACGGCTGCGCAAGCAGCGCGCGAACCCATGCAGGGCTGACGCGGCCGGTCATTGCCGACACGTCAGACCGCCCAGCACGAGCAGCCCAGCGCGCCCCAGAAGCCCTTCGCATCCGAGGTCGGCAACGAGGCGTTCCAGGCGCCCGCGTGCCCATGGCCGTGCACATTGCATGCGCTCGCGCAGCCGCACATTGCTGCAGCCGCTGCCGCGCGCGCGAGCGGTGCGCCCTCGCGCTGCGTCGCGCCCCAGCCACCATAGCCGCCATACTGGCGCACGGGCGACCAGTCGGGCATCGCCGGTGGAATCGGCGCATCGTGTTGCGAGAACGGGCCCGCGCCCCAGACGATCCGGCCTCCGACTACCGTGAGCAACGCCGTGGTGTCGGCGATGTCGTCTTCCGCGCACGCGAAGAAGTCGCGGTCGGGCACCATCAGGTCGGCGAGCTGCCCAACCGCGATGCGCCCTTTCTTGCCCTCCTCGTTCGAGAACCATGTCACGTATTCGGTCCACATGCGCAGCGCCGTCTCGCGGTCGAGCAGGTTGCGTTGTGGGTACATGCGCAGCCCTGCCACCGTCTTGCCGCTCACGAGCCACGCGAGCGACACCCACGGGTTATAGGAGGCCACGCGCGTTGCATCGGTGCCGGCCGAGACCTTCAGTCCCTTCTCCAGCATCTTCGCGACCGGTGGCGTCGCTTCGGCCGCGCTCGCGCCGTATTGCTCAACGAAGTATTCGCCCTGATACGCCATCCGGTGCTGGACCGCGATGCCCCCACCCAGCGCCGCGATGCGGTCCATCGAGCGTTCGGAAACGGTTTCAGCATGATCGAAGAACCAGTTGAGGCCGGCAAGCGGAATGTCCTTGTTGACCTTTTCAAACACGTCGAGCGCGCGGCTGATGGTTTCGTCGTAGGTGGCGTGCAACCGCCATGGCCAGCGATTCTGCGCGAGCACGCGCACCACGCCTTCGAGTTCGCCCTCCATACCGGCCGGCAGCTCGGGACGCGCGACGCGGAAGTCCTCGAAGTCGGCCGCCGAAAACACCAGCATCTCGCCCGCACCGTTGTGGCGGAAGTAATCGGTACCGTCGTGATACTTGACCGTGCGGGTCCAGTTCACGAAGTCTTCTTTCTCGGCCTTCGGCTTTTGCGTAAACAGGTTATACGCGATGCGTATCGTCATCTCGCCCGCGTCGTGCAGCTTGCGGATGACTTCGTAATCCTCAGGATAATTCTGCGAGCCCCCGCCCGCGTCGATCGCGCCGGTCACGCCGAGGCGATTGAGTTCGCGCATGAAATGGCGCGTCGAGTTGTACTGATACTCGAGCGGCAGCTTCGGGCCTTTCGCGAGCGTCGCGTAGAGAATGGCGGCGTTGGGATTCGCGAGCAGCAGGCCGGTCGGATTGCCCGCGCCGTCGCGCACGATCTTGCCTCCAGGCGGCTCGGGTGTGTCCTTCGTGTAGCCGACCACGCGCAACGCCGCGGCATTGAGCAGCGCGCGATCGTACAGATGCAGGATGAACACCGGCGTATCCGGCGCTGCGGCGTTGAGTTCTTCGATGGTCGGCAGGCGCTTTTCCGCGAACTGATACTCGGTGAAGCCGCCCACCACGCGCACCCATTGCGGCGCGGGCGTGATGGCCACCTGCTGCCTGAGCATCTCCATGGCCACGGCGAGCGAGCGCACGCCGTCCCAGCGCAGCTCCATGTTGTAGTTGAGACCGCCGCGGATCAAATGCAGGTGATTGTCGATCAAGCCCGGCAGCACGGGCCGGCCGCCGAGATCGACGACCTTGGTCGCGCCGCCCGCGAGCGGCATCACCTCGGCGTGGCTGCCGACCGCGACGAAGCGGCCATCGGCAATCGCCACCGCCGTGGCGGTCGGGTTCGAACGGTCCAGGGTCGTGAAGCGTCCGTTATGCAGAATGAGATCGGGCTGGATACCGGTTGCGCTCATGTGCGTGTCCTCCTCGCTGCGCTCATATCGCTGATTTCGTTTAAAGGCCGAGCAATGGCTTCAGTGTCGGGATGGCCTGCGCGCCAATCAGCATGCCGAGCAAGCCGACGAGCGCGATCAGCGGCGGCGCGGGCGAGCGGACCTTGATCGCGCTATAGATCACGCCGATCAGCACGCCTGAACCCAGTGACACCAGATACGGTTCCATACGATCAGTCTCTCTGATGGTTTAAAGGGGTTTTAAAGGCGAATCCAGATAATTAGGCATCCGAATAGACGAGGCAGAAGCTCCAGACACCTGCCGGATCCATTGCCAACATGAAAATTGCCGCGATTGCGAATCGCGGCGGACGCGATCAGCGCGCCGGCACGGCGGCAAGCGCCTCGTGCGGCGTAGCGGTGCGCTGCGACGCCTTGTGGACCATCGTATAGGCGTAGTCGATGCCCATGCCGTAGGCGCCCGAGTGGTCCTTCGCGATCGCCATCACGGCGTCGTAGGTTTCGCGGCGGGCCCAGTCGCGTTGCCATTCGAGCATGACCTGCTGCCAGGTGACGGGCACGACGCCCGCCTGGATCATGCGCTGCATCGCGTAGTCGTGCGCTTCCTTCGACGTGCCGCCCGAGGCATCGGCCACCATGTAGATTTCGTAGCCGCCTTCGAGCATCGCGCACAGCGCGAACGTGTTGTTGCAGACCTCGGTCCACAGGCCCGAGACCACCACCTTCTTGCGGCCGTTCGCGGCCAGCGCGTCACGCACTTTCTGGTCGTCCCACGAGTTCATCGAGGTGCGCTCGAGCAGTTTCTGGCCCGGAAACACGTCCAGCACTTCGGGATACGTGAAGCCCGAAAAGCTCTCGGTCTCGACGGTCGTGATCGTGGTCGGAATATCGAACACCTTAGCCGCCTTGGCCAGCGCGACGACGTTGTTCTTCAATACCTGCCTGTCGATCGATTGCACACCGAAGGCCATCTGCGGCTGCTGGTCGATGATGATGAGCTGGCTGTTTTGCGGAGTAAGCACTTCAAGCTTCGGATTGCTCATGACGTAGTTGTCCTTGGATCCGGAGATAAAAGAAGACCGCCTCGCCGGTATGACCGGAAGGTGTCGAATGAGTGACGGCACTGGGAGATTCGTCATCCAGCCCCATTCATTAAACACGTAAATCCAGTAAAAGAACATCGAATAAATGGAATTAAAGCGATTCCAAAAACCGCGTATTAAATCTTCCCATTTACCCTTTTCCTGATCCGGTAAACCCGATACGCTTTCACACCACTCCCTGTCCAATTGCGGCGCAATGCGTTTTTACAGTCGATCGTCAATGAGATTCGCCTCATGAAATCGTATGTTCTTTCACTGCTGGCCGGTGTGCTTGCCGGCGTCGTCTATCACACGATCGGCGTGCAGTCGCCGGCGCCGCCCACCGTCGCATTGGCCGGCCTGCTCGGCATTCTGGCCGGCGAGCAGATTCTTCCAGTCGTGCGCCGGATGCTCGCGGGACTTAAACTGACAACGGCGTGGCGCGACGCAAAATGCAGCCAGCACATGTTCGGCGCGCTGCCGGGCGCTCGTGTGCCCGAAGGCGCCGCGAAGGACCCACGGTCGTCGTGATGCCCCGCTCGCCGCGCGACGGCGCCGAACGCAAGCGGCATGCCGGATGCCGTTTGCATCTCCACGCGGAATCTCTCGCCCCCCCTCTCCCGACTGAGCCGCACGCGGCAACCACCCCGTCGAGGCGCCCGAAGCGCCAGCCAGAAGCCGACGACCAGCCGATAAGCCGACCCGCCGCCCCGAATCCACAGGCCGGAATCGGCCCCTTGCGCGCGCTCGGAAATTTTACTTATCGACGCGAGCCGGTCAATTTGGGTATTGTCTTGCCTTTCCGGCCGATGCCCGCGCCCGTCCCGATCCATCCGAAATCCATTCGCCGGGTCCGCATCGCGCCCAAGCGAGCGTCCGCGCGGTCCCCGGCCCCCAACGAGCCGGTCCCGCGCGCCGCCGCTCGCCCACCCGATAGACAACCCAGGAGACCGCATGCCGACCCGCACCCCGTCCGCCCTTTGGGCTCATCAGTTCAGGCGGTCACCGGAGTCGAAGGCAACGCTGCAGCACCAGATTCGCCAGATGCTGGTCGCGGCAATCCTCGACGGCCAGCTTCCCCCCGACTCGGCCCTGCCGTCGAGCCGCGAGCTGGCCGACCAGCTCGGCGTCGCCCGCAACACCGTCGTGCTCGCCTACCAGATGCTGGTGGAGGAAGGCTATTTGCTCTCGCGCGAGCGCAGCGGGCACTTCGTCAATCCGGAGATGCTGCAGGGCCTGCACGGGCTCACGGCCCGCCAGCCCGAACCGGGCCCGGGCGCGCCAGCCGGCGAGATCCACGTGCGGCCCGAATGGCAAAAGCGCATCGTGCGGCCGCCCTCGGCCCAGCGCAACATCGTCAAGCCGACCAATTGGCAGAACTACGCATTTCCGTTCATTTACGGGCAGTTCGACCAATCGCTCTTTCCCATCAACGACTGGCGCGAGTGCTGCATGAAGGCGCTTTCGATCATGGAGATCCGCAACTGGGCGCCCGACCTGATCGAGCGCGACGACGAATCGCTGATCCAGCAGATCCGCACGCGCGTGCTGCCGCGGCGCGGCGTGTTCGCGATGCCCGAGGAGATCGTCATCACCAACGGCTGCCAGCAGGCGCTCTATCTCGTGGCCGACCTGCTCTGCGGCAAGCGCACGACGGTGGGTTTCGAAAACCCCGGCTATCCCGACGCGCGCAACATCTTCGAGAACCGCAACGCGCATCTGCTCGAACTGCCCGTTGACGGCGAGGGCATCGACCCGCAGCGCCTCTCCGGTTCGCTCGCGCGCTGCGACTACGTCTACGTCACGCCGAGCCACCAGTGCCCGACCACGGCCACCATGCCGATCGGGCGCCGCCGCGCGCTGCTCGAACTCGCGCAGCGCAACGACTTCGTCATCATCGAGGACGACTACGAGAGCGAGAACACCTTCTCCGGTACGCCGCATCCGGCCTTGAAGAGCCTCGACACGGCCGACCGCGTGATCTACGTGGGCAGCCTCTCGAAGACCTTCGCGCCGGGCCTGCGCCTCGGCTACGTGGTCGGGCCGCAGGAGCTGATCCGCGAGCTGCGCGCGCTGCGCCGGCTGATGGTGCGCCACCCGGTGGCCTATATCCAGCGCGCGTTCGCGACCTTCCTCGCGCTCGGCCACCACGACGCGCTGCTGCGCCGGCTCGCGCATGCCTACAAGGAGCGCGCGCAGGCGCTGATGGCGGCGCTCGACACCCATCTGCCCGAAGCGCGCTACGTGCCCGTGGCGGGCGGCGCGTCGTGCTGGGTCGAAGGGCCGCCGTGGCTCGACTCCGCGCGCCTCGCCGACGACGCGCGCGAGGCCGGCATCCTGATCGAGCCTGGCGGCGTATTCTTCGCCGATGAGGCCGAGCGCAGCCCCTGGTTCCGCATGGGCTTCTCGGCGATCAAGCTCGAAAAAATCGAGCCTGGCGTGCGCGCGCTCGCGCAGGTCGTGCGCCAGCAGCAGCCCTCCTGAGGCCGCGCTGACTTTACGCTGATTTCGCGCTGACTTCGCGCCGGCGTCCTGCCGGCGACGCTTCCAGCACCTTCCGCAGCACCTCCAGCGGCCCTTCGCGGGCCCGCCATCGAGCCCGTCCTCACACTCCCCGCCGAGCCCCGCGCAGCCTGCCTGCGCGCTGGCTCCAGCGAATCCTCCGCACTGGTGCTACCGGCCTCGACGGCCGAACTTTAACGTGTCGCCATACCGTGCCGCGCGCCTCGCTTGCGCGACGCCAGGCACCGGCTTTCCCATAGTTCCGAGGAGACACGCATGGCAGATACGCTCACCGCTCAACCCACCGCCACGGCCGTTACCGCCGAGACGCTCGCCGCCTTTTCCGACGCCTTCAACCGCCACGACGCCAACGCGCTGATGGGGTTCATGACCGAGGACTGTGTATTCGACGCGGCCGGCGGCCCCGAGGTCTACGGCGCCCGCTTCGTCGGGCGCGAGGCGGTGCGCGCCGCATTCGAAGCGGTGTTCCGCACCTTCCCCGACGCGCACTGGGGCAAGGGCCGCCACTACGTCGCCGGCGAGCGCGGCGTGTCCGAATGGGTCTTCACGGGCACGCATGCCGAGGGCTGGCGCATCGAGGCCGAAGGCTGCGACCTGTTCGAGTTCCGCGACGGCCTGATCGCCGTGAAGCGCGCGTTCCGCAAGGAGCGGCCGAAGCAGCCGGCCTGATCCCGCGCGGCGCTCCGCCACGCTTTTTGAAACGAATCGTTCCATTCCATTTCAGATTCACCCATCAAGGACGGAATTGCTTGATCCGCCAGGCGCGGCGAATAGCATTCGAAACAGGCAATTCCGTCACACGACAACCCGGAGACAGCTGATGAGCGACAAGCAACCCAACCAGACGGCAACGGCCAGCGGCCCGCAGGACATGACCCCGTCCGAAGCCTTCGTCGAGACCATGGCCGCCAATGGCGTGACCGACATGTTCGGCATCATGGGCTCGGCGTTCATGGATGCGATGGACATCTTCGCACCCGCCGGCATCCGCCTGATTCCCGTGGTTCACGAGCAGGGCGCCGCGCACATGGCGGACGGCTACTCGCGCGTCTCGGGCCGTCACGGCGTCGTGATCGGCCAGAACGGCCCCGGCATCAGCAACTGCGTGACGGCCATCGCGGCCGCTTACTGGGCGCATAGTCCGGTCGTGATGATCACGCCCGAAGCGGGCACCATGGGCATCGGCCTCGGCGGCTTCCAGGAGGCCAACCAGCTGCCGATGTTCCAGGAGTTCACCAAGTACCAGGGGCACGTGACGAACCCCGCGCGCATGGCCGAATTCACGGCGCGCTGCTTCGACCGCGCGATGTCCGAAATGGGCCCGACGCAGCTGAACATTCCGCGCGACTACTTCTACGGCCAGATCAAGGCCGAGATCCCGCAGCCGCGCCGCCTCGACCGCGGCCCCGGCGGCGACGAGAGCCTGAACGAAGCAGCGGAATTGATTGCGAATGCGAAGTTCCCGGTCATCATCTCGGGCGGCGGCGTGGTGATGGGCGACGCCATCGAGGAATGCAAGGCGCTCGCCGAACGCCTCGGCGCGCCGGTCGTCAACAGCTACCTGCACAACGACTCGTTCCCGGCGAACCATCCGCTCTGGTGCGGCCCGCTCGGCTACCAGGGCTCCAAGGCGGCGATGAAGCTGATCTCGCGCGCCGACGTCGTGATCGCACTGGGCTCGCGCCTCGGACCGTTCGGCACGCTGCCGCAACATGGTATGGACTACTGGCCAAAGAACGCGAAGATCATCCAGATCGACGCCGACCACAAGATGCTCGGCCTCGTGAAGAAGATCTCGGTGGGCATCTGCGGCGACGCCAAGGCCGCCGCGATTGCGCTGACCGAGCGCCTCGCGAACCGCACGCTCGCGTGCGATGCCACGAAGTCCGAACGCGCCGACCAGATCTCGACCGAAAAGGCCATGTGGGAGAAGGAGCTCGACGGCTGGACGCACGAGCGCGACGCCTATAGCCTCGACATGATCGAAGAGCAGAAGCATGAACGCCCGCCCACGGGCGGCGAATATCTGCATCCGCGCCAGGTGCTGCGTGAACTCGAAAAGGCCATGCCCGAAGACGTGATGGTGTCCACCGACATCGGCAACATCAATTCGGTCGCGAACAGCTACCTGCGCTTTAACAAGCCGCGCAGCTTCTTCGCGGCGATGAGCTGGGGCAATTGCGGCTACGCGTTCCCGACCATCATCGGCGCGAAGGTGGCGGCGCCGCACCGCCCGGCCGTTTCGTATGCCGGCGACGGCGCATGGGGCATGAGCCTCATGGAGACGCTGACCTGCGTGCGCCACAACATTCCGGTGACGGCCGTGGTGTTCCATAACCGCCAGTGGGGTGCGGAGAAGAAGAACCAGGTGGACTTCTACAACCGCCGCTTCGTGGCGGGCGAACTCGACAGCCCGAGCTTCGCCGGCATCGCGAAGGCGATGGGCGCGGAAGGCATCGTGGTCGACAAGCTCGAAGACGTGGGCCCGGCGCTCAAGCGCGCGATCGACATGCAGATGAACGAAGGCAAGACGACTATCGTCGAGATCATGTGCACGCGCGAACTCGGCGACCCGTTCCGCCGCGACGCGCTCTCGAAGCCGGTGCGCCTGCTCGACAAGTACAAGGACTACGTCTGAGGCATTCGTTGCGGCCCGCGCGTGCGTGAAAACGCACGCGCAGCTCGCCGGCCGCAGGCGGCAACCCCGCCTGCGGCCGCTTTCGTTTGTTTCGCTCGTTCCTCTCGTTCCATTCGCTTGTTCCGTTTGCCCGCCCTCCCCGAGCCCATGACACCATGAAAGCCCTGAACCGAATCGTCGAAGGCGCACGCACGTCGCCGATGCGCATCGTGCTGTGCGAGGCCGAAGACGCGCGCGTGCTCGCCGCCGCGGCGCGCGCGCAAACGCAAGGCGTCGCGCGCATCCTGCTCGTGGGCGAACCCGCCGCCATTCGCGCGGCCGCCGCGCGCGAATCGATCGACCTCGGCGAAATGACGCTGATCGACCCGCAAGCGAGCGCCTGGCGCACCGCATTCGCCGACGAGCTCGTCGCGTTGCGCGGCGCCAAGGGCATGACGCCCGCGCTCGCCTGGGACGAAGCCGCAAAACCGCTCACCTTCGCCAACCTGATGGTGCGTCTCGGCCACGCGGACGGCTCGGTGGCGGGCGCGCTCCATACGACCGCCGACGTCGTGCGCACAGCGATCCAGCTCATCGGCGTGGAGCCGTCGTTCAAGCTCGTCTCGAGCTTCTTCCTGATGATGCTGTGCGAGCCCTTCCACCGGTACAAAGGAGGACTGATCTTTTCGGATTGCGCGCTCGTGGTGGACCCCGATGCGGGACAGCTCGCCGAGATCGCACTGGCCGCCGCCGATAGCGCGCAAAGCCTCTTGATGGAGGAGCCGCGCGTGGCGATGCTGTCGTTCTCGACGAGCGGCAGCGCGCATCACGCGTCCGTGGACAAGGTGATCGAAGCCACCCGGCGCGTGCACGCGCAGCGCCCCGCGCTTTGCGTCGACGGCGACGTGCAGCTCGACGCGGCGCTCGTGGCGGAAATCGCCGAGCGCAAGATCGAGCATTCGCAGTGCGGCGGCCACGCCAACGTGCTGGTGTTTCCGAATCTCGACGCAGGCAATATCGGCTACAAGCTCGCCGAGCGCCTGGGCGGCGCGAAGGCCATCGGTCCGCTGCTGCAGGGCCTGAACAAGCCCGCCAACGACCTCTCGCGCGGCTGCTGCGCGGAAGACATCTTTTACGTGATCGCCGTGACGGCGGTCCAGGCGCAGACGGCCCGCCAGCGCGCCGTCACTCACTCGAAGGAACCCCACGCAGCATGATGCACGAGAAGGTCCTGGTGCTGATCGCCCTGATCGGCGCCGCCAGCTATTTTCAGACGATCACCGGGTTTGGCCTCGGCATGATCGTCATGGGCGCGACGAGCGGCTTCGAGCTCGCGCCCGTCGCGAGCATCGCGACGCTATTGAGTCTTGTCACGCTCACGAACAGCGCGACCGCGCTGCACGGCAAGCTTCACCATATCGACTGGCGCGCGGTACGCGCCGCGACGCTCGGCGCGCTGCCCTCGGTGGTCGTGGGCGTGCTGCTGCTCGATTACCTGAGCGCTTCGGCGTCCGGCGTGCTGCAATTGCTGCTCGGCGCCGTGGTGCTATACGGCGGCCTGAGCGCCGCATTGCGGCCCGAGCCGCTCCCGCAGCGCTCGGGCGACCGCAGCTTTTTCGTGAGCGGCTTGTGCGGCGGCTTGCTGAGCGGCATGTTCGGCGTGTCCGGGCCGCCGCTCATCTTTCAGTTCTACCGGCAGCCGCTCAAACTGATCGAGATTCGCTGCGCGCTCATTCTCATCTTCGCGATCACGGCGCTCACGCGCGTGCTGTTCAGCGCGTACGAAGGGCAGCTCGGTTCTTCGATCTGCATCGAGGCGGTGCTGGCCGCGCCCGTGGTCATGCTCATGACGATCGCGGCGCGCAACTATCCGCCGCCGCTGTCTTCCATCGCGACGCGGCGGCTTGCGTTCGGGGTGCTGATGGCGATTGGGGCTTCGCTCGTGCTGTGCGCGATCAGGGCGTTGAGCGCGGGTGCAGGACATTCAGGTATGTGAGGAGCGGGTTGCGTTGAGGAGACTTGGGTCGGGCGAAGCACGACCGCAACGATCAACGACTCAGCCGCCGCCGCTTCGCCCCTCTGCTACCGCCTCCCCCCAATCCACCGCGCGAGCCCCGCGAGCCGCGTCATATCGAGCGGCTCGTCCAGATCGACCGCGACGCAGTGCCGGTAATACGGGCTCAGATCGAGCCCCACGCCCAGCCCGATCACGTCGACGTCGCGCATCGCTTCATGGCGCGCCACCACGTCCTTCAAGTGGTTGTCGAGATAGAACGCGTCGTTCGCCTGCGCAGTCGCGGCGTCCATCGGGCTGCCGTCCGAGATCACGACGAGAATGCGGCGCGCCTCGGCACGCGCCGAAAGCCGCGCGCACGCCCATTCGACGGCCTCGCCGTCCACGCCCTCGCGAAACAGGTCGGGCTTGAGCAGCGCGGCGATGGCCGGCCGCGCGCGCCGCCAGCTATCGTCGGCCGATTTGAACACCATGTGGCAGGTCTCGTTCAGCCGCCCCGGATGCGCGGGCCGTCCGCGTGCGAGCCATTCGGCGCGCGCGCGGCCGCCGTTCCAGGCGAGCGTCGTGAAGCCGAGCACCTCGCTCGCGAGTCCCGCCTGCTCGCACGCGCGCGCGAGCAGATCGACCATCATCGCCACCGGCTCGATATGCGCCTTCATCGAGCCCGAGCAATCGATCAGGAAACCCACCACGCAATCGCCGCGCGGCTGCTGCCGTTCGCGCGTGAATACGCGGCGCTCGGCGGGCGAGCTCACGACCTGGGCGAGCCGCCGGCCGTCGATGCAGCCCTCCTCCTCGCCGAACAGCCAGCCGTCGCGCTGCGGCACCGCGAGCGCCGCCTGCAGCACACGCGCGAGCCGCGCCACGTTGATGCCGCGCGCGGCAATGCGCTCGTCGAGGCGCTCGCGATACTCGCGCAGCAGCGCTTCGCGCACGAGCGTGGCCGGGCGGATCTCGCGGTCGTACTGCGTCGTGTACGCGCGATAGCCCTCGGGCGCCGCGCCCAGCACGCGGCTCTCGCCGGTCAGCGCGAGCGCGGGCAGGTCGGCGTCCGACTCGTCGAAGTCCACCCAGAGCGAGAACGAGGTGAGCGCGTCGTCGGGCTCGCGCGCGTCGTCGGCGTCGTCCTGGGCACGGCTCGCGGCGCGCGCGTCGTCGAGCATTGCCGCAACGCTGCGCGCGAGTTCGAGCGCGTGCTGCGCGTAGGCGCGCTGATCGAAGCGATGCCGGCGCAGGCCGGCGAGTTGCATGCCGATCGCGGGCACGATGCCGGCGCGCGTCGCCTCGATCAGGTCTTCGGTCTCGTCGAGCACGGGCCAGCCCGTCACGCGCGACCACACGATCTGCGCCACCGTATAGAGCAGGATGCCGAGATGGCCTTCGCTCAAGCCCGCGCGGCAATACGCGCGCGACCAGGCATCGAAGCGATGGCGCAAGTTGCGCGCGAGTCCCGGCATGCCGGACGGCGTCAGCGCCTCGCAGCGCACCTGCTCGAAGAGCTCGAACAGCAGACGCTCGACGGGCGCCTCGGGGCATAGCCGCCGATGCAGCGCCGCATCGGAATGCAGGAGGCGCTGCGCGGCCCCGTCGGCGGCGCCGCGCAGCGAAGCGAAATCGTCTTCATAAGCGTTGCTGCGCAGATGCGGTGCGTACAGCGGCAACGGCCGCAATTGCCGGCACAGGCGTCCGCCGCGATAGTGCAGCGCAGGATCGCCCGTGAGCGCGCGCACGGCCGCCGCGCACAGCGCCTCGCGGCGCAGCGCGGCGCGCACGGCTTCGCGCGTGGGCGGCGTGGCCGACGTGGATAACGTGGGCGATGCAGACGTCATGCGCGCGGCTCCGGCTCAGCCCCAGACGGTGCGTCACCATCGCCACCGGCCGACGCGGCATCGAGATCGACACCGAAGCAGCGCTGATAATACTCGGCGACGATGGGCCGCTCGGCCTCGTCGCATTTGTTCAGGAACGTGAGCCGGAAGGCCAGCGCGGGATCGCGGAAGATCTCGCAGTTCTCGGCCCAGTTGATGACGGTGCGCGGCGACATCAGCGTCGACAGATCGCCGCTCGCAAACCCCTTGCGCGTAAGCGCGGCCATGCTGACCATCGAGTCGACGAGCGCACGGCCCGCGGCATCGCCCATCTCGGGCACGCGCGCGAGCACGATCCCGGCCTCCTCCTCGCGCGGCAGATAGTTGAGCGTCGCGACCACGTTCCAGCGATCCATCTGCGCGTGGTTGAGCATCTGCGTGCCGTGATAGAGGCCGTTGAGATTGCCGAGCCCGATCGTGTTGGTGGTCGCGAACAGGCGGAAATACGCGTGCGGACGGATCACGCGGTTCTGGTCGAGCAGCGTGAAGCTGCCGTCGCGTTCGAGAATGCGCTGGATCACGAACATCACGTCGGGGCGGCCCGCATCGTATTCGTCGAAGATCAGCGCCACCGGACGCTGGAGCGCCCACGGCACGATGCCCTCCTGGAACTCGGTGACCTGGCGGCCATCGCGCACCACGATGGCGTCCTTGCCGACGAGATCGAGCCGGCTGATATGACCGTCGAGATTCACACGTACGCAGGGCCAGTTCAGGCGCGCGGCCACCTGCTCGATATGGGTGGATTTGCCCGTGCCGTGCAGCCCCTGGACCATCACGCGCCGGTTGCGCGTGAAGCCTGCGAGGATCGCGAGCGTGACTTCCGGGTTGAAGCGGTAGGCCTCGTCTATGTCGGGGACGTGCGCTTCGCGTGCGCTGAATGCCGGCACCATCAGGTTCGAGTCGATGCCGAAATGCTCGCGCACCGGGACCATGAGATCGGGTTTTTCCATCGTGGTATCAGAGGTCACGGCGGGCTCCTCGTGGTCGTTGCTGGTGGGCGCTAGCTGGTCCATCGTTGGGTCTTTCATTTTTCCGGTATTTTCCCGTGCGGGTTGAATCGGGATTGTGGTTCTTTTTTTTGGGGTTTTTTTCGCGTTTCCTTGTTTTCGTGTCGGTTTGCTAGCGTTGCCCCTGTGCGGGGCGGCACCTACTTTTCTTTGCAGCCGCAAAGAAAAGTAGGCAAAAGAAAGCGGCTCAAACCGCTAGTGTGACGAAGTCCACAAACAGCCGTTTAAGGGGAATGGTATAGGCGCGTCTGCCATCTCGCACCATACCACTCAGTGACAAAGGGCTCATTCATCCCGCTGCTCGCTACGCGCGCAGCGGTCGGGTCTGCATGGGAAACCAGACGTGCTGCACAAACCAGCGAAGGCGCATGCACCCCACTGGTTTGGGGTTATGCCCCACGGCGCGCGTAGCGCCGCCGGATGTGCGAGCGCCTTGTCACTTTGTTTTGTGGTGCGAAGTGACGGATGCTCCTATACCTTTCCCCCTAAACGGCAGTTTGCGGACTTCGTCACACTAGCGGTGTGAGCGGCTTTCTTTTGCCTACTTTTCTTTGCCGCTGCAAAGAAAAGTAGGTGCCGCCCCGCACAGGGGCAACCCTGGCAAACCACCGCGACCACAAGAAAACGCGCAAAAACACCAGGAGCCCCTCGATACCACCCATCACCAACCACCTAAAACATCACTCCCCAAGATGCCCATGAAACTGCCCCGCCCCGGTATCGGCGGCATACTGATCCATAGACCCATTAGGCCAGCTAACAAACGTCTGCTCTTCCCCACGCGCCCGGCTACGACGATGCACCCAGGCATAAGCAACCAGCAACACAGCGAGACTCACAACACCAAGCCAAAGCGGTTTACGCTGCTCAGGAATAAACGCCATCGCCACAAGAATACTGACCATCCCACCAATCGAGAGCCAGGTAAGATAAGGAAAGCCCCACATCTTCACCCGCAACTCGCTAACGGCGGTAGCATCGAGCCGCTTACGCAAACGCAATTGCGAAAGGGCAATCAGCAGATAAACAAAGATCGCGACCGTGCCATAAGAATTAACGAGAAACGCAAACACGGTATCAGGCGAAACATACGACATCACAACCGATACATACCCGAACACGGTACCCAACAGAATCGCACGAACCGGCACACCGCGGCGGCTCACCTTCGCGAGCGCCTTGGGCGCATCACCATGGCGCGTCAGCGCGAACAGCATACGCGAGGCCGCATAAAGCCCCGAATTCAGCGCCGAGAGCACCGCAGTCAGCACGATCGCGTTCATGATGTTGGCGGCGGCAGGCAGACCCATCACTTCGAGCGCACTCACATAGGGCGTCGCCATCTGCGGCGAATTCCACGGCACGAGCGCGACCACGAGCAGCACCGAACCCACGTAGAACACCAGCACGCGCGTAATCACCGAGTTGGTTGCCTTCGCAACGGCCTTCGCAGGTTCGCGCGCCTCGGCCGCCGCGATCGTAACGATCTCCGCGCCGAAGTAGAAACCCGTAGCAGCCACCGCACCGCTGAGCACAGGCCCGATCCCCTTCGGCATGAGCCCGCCGTGACCGAGCAGCGTCGGCAGCACCGAAGTCGTGTGCAGCGACGAAGGCCACAGCCCCAACACGTAGAGGCCGCCGAGGAACAGGAACACCATGATGGCCGCCACCTTGATCGACGAGAACCAGAACTCGAACTCGCCATAGCTGCCGACCGAGATCAGGTTCGTGGCGCTCAGGAGCACGAGCAGCACGAGACTGATTGCCCACGCGGGCGCGTCGGGTAGCCAGAACTGCACGAGCTTGGCGCCCGCCACCGCTTCCACGGCCACCACAATCACCCAGAAGTACCAGTACATCCAGCCCGTCATGAAGCCCGCGAGCCTGCCAGGTCCGCGCCAGCTCGCGAACGCGAGCCGCGCATATTCGTAAAACGAACCGACTGCCGGCATCGCGCAGGCCATTTCGCCGAGCATGCGCATCACGAGCACCACGAGCCCGCCGGTGATGAGAAACGACAGCACCGCGGCCGGTCCTGTCTGCTGGATCACGACGCCACTGCCGACGAAAAGACCGGCGCCGATCACGCCGCCTAGCGCGATCATCGTCATGTGGCGCTGCTTGAGCCCGCACTTCAACTGACTGTTGTCCATCGATGGTTGCATCTCATCTCCTCCAGATTCCTATCCGGGTTGTCTCTGTGCGGACGCGTTCGCGGTACTTCGCCAAGCGCGTCCCGCACGCGCGCCATCCGCGACGGGTAAGCCAGTACACAGGCGCACTCGCGTCGCCCGGATGGGTGCTATTCGTGGTTATTTGATTCGTTGTTCGAACGTGTTGCAGCGCGTATCCATGCCGCCGGCCCGATCGCAAAACCATGGGCCGGCGGCACGAAACATCGTCAGGGCTTTTCGTCCTGCCTGAAGTACTGCAGATAGAGCATGCGCTGCCCGATGCGCCGGAACGGCGCGAACGGATGGCCGGGCAGCGGCGAAGTGAAGATCGGCAGCGTCTGCTGCGCGCCCTTGCCGGCGATGCGCTCGGCCAGGCGCCGGCCGGCCTGCTGCGAATACGAAACGCCATTGCCGCCGTAGCCGAGCGCGTAATAGACCGACTGGCGCGGATCGGGCTGGCACACGCGCGGCATCATGTCGTGGCTCACGTCCACCCAGCCCCACCACGAGTAGTCGATCTGCACGCCGCGCAGCGCCGGGAACTTGCGCGCCATGCCTTCCTTGAGCAGATCGAGGTGGCGCGGGTTCGGCGCGTCCTGGCCCGTGATCGCGCTGCGGCTGCCGATCTGCAGGCGACGGTCGGGCAGGAAGCGATAGTAGAAGCGCAGCGTGCGCGTATCCGTGAGCACCTGGGTCGTGCGGAAGTTGCACGCGGCGATCTCGGCGTCGGTGAGCGGGCGCGTGACCATCGAGTTCGAGAGGATCGGCATGATCTTGCTGCGCAGCGACGGATGCAGCGTCTGCGCCGTGTACGCGCCGGTCGCGATGCCCACGGCGCGCGCGCGCACGATCCCGCCCGGCGTGCGCAAATGATGAACGCCGTTGATGGTTTCCCAGCCCATCACCGGGCTCGCCGTATGCACCTTCGCACCGGCCTCGCGCGCGAGGCGCAGATAGCCGAACGCGAGCTTCAGCGCATGGACGCCGATGCCCTCGGGCTCGTGCAGCGCGCCGCAGGCCTCGTGATCGTCGAGGAATTCGCGGCGGAACGTCTTCGCGTCGATCAGCTCGGACGGATAGCCGAACACGTCCTTCCAGACCTTCGCTTCGGCGGCGAGCCTGGCCATGATGCGCGGACGATGCGCGATCAGGAAGTGGCCGCCCGGCTGCGGATCGCAATCGATCTCGGCCACGAATTCCTTGAAGTGGTTGAAGCCTTGCTGGATTTCGTCGTGCATCTTCAGCGCGACGTCCTTGCCCCAGCGCTCGATCCATTGCGAGCGCGAGAGGCGCCCCGAGGCGTTCTGCCCCTGCCCGCCGTTGCGGCTGCTGCAGCCCCAGCTCGTGCGGTTCGCTTCGAGCACCACGGCCTTGATGCCGTGCTCGCGTGCGAGGCACAGCGCCGTGGCAAGGCCCGTATAGCCGCCGCCGATGATCGCGACGTCGACATCGATGTCCTTCGTGACGGGGCCGTCGTCAGCCGGCGGCGTGCCCGCCGTCGCGACCCAGTAAGTGGGCGCGTAGTCCTTGCCGATCCCGGGACCGGGGGACACGAGCGGGTCGTAGGTGGGGTCGTACTTCGTGGAGCCGTTGCCGGGATTGCCGCCGATAAAGCCCGTGGCGTTCGGTTCAATGGTGCTGTATCCCATGATCAATGCTCCGTCGGCCTTATGGATACCCGTACTCGAAGCGCGATTGCTGCCGACTGCTTTTTCGTCATGCCTGTCTCCCATCCGATGCTTGTCTCTGATCCGATGAAGGCGCCGATACAAAACTGCTTTTTCTTCGATTCGGCCCTGCACGTCTCGCGTGGCTTTTGCGTTCCGTTGAAAAAATTCTAGGCAGACCCAACCCGCGCAGGTAGGACCAGTGGCCTGCTATCGCCTGGTACAGCGGGCCGCGTATCAGGGTAATCCGCTACGTAACTTGAAAATCTTTGCGTCATTTCCAAAATGTGCTAGAAAACTCGAACAATTTGTTCCATTTTCCGCGCGCTGCATATTCTCGCTGCACATTCTCTTTTGGCGGCGAATAAAGCGGACTTAAGGAAAACCCGGGGAAAACCCCGACCCATTCCGGAGGAGACCCCATGCGAGACACCGCCCCAGCGCCGCGCGACGAAGCGTCGACGGACGATGCACGCGTGCTGCGCGCGCTCGTCGTGCTGGAGCACCTGGCCGCGGCAGGCCAGCCGTACACGCTGTCCCAGTTGTCCGCGCGGCTGCACATTCCCAAGGCGACGCTGCTGAGGCTCATCGACTCGCTCGAAGCGCGCGGCTACGTGATCCACATGCCCGATTCCCGCGGCTACGACCGCAGCATCGCGCTGGGCCCGCGCGCGACACAGCTCGCGCTGGCCACGCTCGCCAACAACACCTTCACGCGCTCGTGCCGCGTGCTGCTGCGCGCGCTCGTGGAAACGCTCGGAGAAACCTGCAACCTCACGGCGCTCGACGGCGACCGCGTGCTCTACATCGAGCGCGTCGAGACCACGGAGCCGCTGCGCATGGAAATGCGTCCGGGCATGCACGTACCGCTGCACTGCACCGCGAGCGGCAAGCTGTTTCTTTCGCAGATGACGGCGCTCGAGCGCAACGCGCTGCTCGAACGCCTCGTGCTCACGAAGATGACCTATCGCACCCTCACCGATCCTCACGTGCTCGCCACCGAGCTGGAGCGGCTCGCGGTGCGCGGCATCGGCATCGACAACGAGGAGTTCGTGCGCGGCATGGTGGCGATCGCCGTGCCGGTGATGGACCCCGCCAGCAAGCGCGTGCTCGCCGCGCTCGCCGTGCATGCGCCCACGGCGCGCACCACGCTCAACGAGCTGCTGGAGGCCGTGGGCCGCATGCGGGAAACGGCGAGCCGGCTCGCGCCGCTGCTTCAGGGACTCTCGTAGAGCGAAACGAGCGCCGGCGCTTTTTCTCCACGCTTTCTTCCACGTTTTTCCCCAACTTTCCACGCGTCTTCAACCCGTCCTCAACCCATTCGGCAGCGCAGCACGCGCGCCGCGCCACGGACTTCTGATTCCGTTTGCGCAGTTTCCGTTTCACTTTCGGCCTGCGCGCACGATTCGCGCTTGCCGTCGCCCGCCCCATCCACGACATTGATTCAAAAAACGCGGCACAAGGCGTACCGGCAAGGCACGCCGCGCCGCGCCAGGATTTCGAGGAGACGGGATTCATGGAACACGAAGTCGATTACCTGATCGTCGGCGCCGGGTCGGCGGGCTGCGTACTCGCCAACCGCCTGAGCGCCGATGCGCACAACACCGTACTGCTGCTCGAAGCGGGCGGCGAAGACTCCAACCCGTGGATCCACGTCCCGGTTGGCTACTTCAAGACCATGCACGACCCCGCGCTCGACTGGTGCTATCGCACCGAGCCCGATGAAGGCGTGGCCGGCCGCCAGATCGACTGGCCGCGCGGCAAGGTGCTGGGCGGATCGAGCTCGCTCAACGGCCTGCTCTATGTACGCGGACAACGTGAGGACTACGACAGATGGGCCGCGCTCGGCAACCGCGGCTGGAGCTACGCCGACGTGCTCCCCTACTTCAGGAAGTCCGAAGACCAGGAGCGCGGCGCGAGCGAGTGGCACGGCGTGGGCGGCCCGCTGAAAGTCTCGGACCTGCGGCTGCGCCGCCCTATCGCCGATCACTTCATCGCGGCCGCGCAGGACATCGGCATTCCGCTCAATCCCGACTACAACGGCGCGACCCAGGAAGGCGTCGGCTATTTTCAGCAGACGGCGTATAAGGGCTTTCGCTGGAGCACCGCGAAGGGCTTTCTCAAGCCCGCGCGCCATCGCAGCAACCTGACCGTGGCAACGCGCGCGCAGGCCTGCCGCGTGCTCTTCGAAGGGCGCCGCGCCGTGGGCGTCGAGTACATGCAGGACGGCGAGCGCAAGCGGGCGCGCGCACGCATCGAGGTGATACTCGCTTCGGGCGCGATCGGCTCGCCGCAGATTCTTCAGCATTCGGGCGTGGGCCCCGCGCAGGTATTGCGCAACGCCGGCGTGAACGTGCTGCACGATCTGCCCGGCGTCGGCCAGAACCTCCAGGACCATCTGCAGGTGCGGCTCGTCTTCCGCACGCGCGAGCGCACCCTCAACGACGAAGTCAATCACCCGCTGCGCAAGGCGTGGATCGGGCTCCAATACGCGCTCTGGCGCACCGGGCCGCTCACGCTGGCCGCGAGCCAGGTGGCGATCTTCACGCGCTCACGGCCCGACGTCGAGCGCCCGGACATCCAGTTCCACATGCAGCCGCTGAGCGCCGACAAGCCCGGCAAAGGCGCGCATCCGTTCTCGGCCTTTACGGCGTCGGTCTGCCAGTTGCGGCCGTACAGCCGTGGCAGCGTCGAGATCCGCTCGACCGACCCGCTCGCCTATCCGGCCATCCAGGCGAACTACCTGTCCGATGCGCGCGACCATCCGGTCGTGATCGGCGGCATCCGGGTGGCGCGCCGCATCGCCCAGGCGCCCTCGCTGGCGCCGCACATCGTCTCCGAGTTCATGCCGGGCGCGCAGTACCAGACCGACGCCGAGCTGCTGGAGGCCGCGCGCCGCTACAGCCAGTCGATCTACCATCCCGCGGGCACCTGCAAGATGGGCGGCGACGCGCTGGCCGTCGTCGACGAACGGCTGCGCGTGCACGGCCTCGGCGGCCTGCGCGTGGTGGATGCATCGATCATGCCGGAGCTGGTTTCGGGCAACACCAACGCGCCCGTCATCATGATCGCCGAGAAAGCAGCCGACATGATTCTCGAGGACCGTCCGGCCCTCGCCACGCAGCAAAAAGAGTACGCGGAAGCACACGTTTGATCCGTTTGACACGCACGGCCCTGCATCACATGAAGGATATCTAACTATTATTCCGGAATTCTGGAGACAGCCATGAACGCATTGCCACGGGCCGACGCCCGGCAGATGAGACGCGTGGTCGTTGCGAGCCTGATCGGCGCGACCATCGAGTGGTATGACTTCTTTCTCTACGGCGTGGTCGCCGGCATCGTATTCAACAAGCTCTATTTCCCGAGCGGCGATCCGCTCATCTCGACGATGCTCGCCTACGGCACCTTCGCCGTGGGCTTTCTGAGCCGCCCGCTCGGCGGGATGATCTTCGGCCACTTCGGCGACCGGCTCGGCCGCAAGAGCATGCTGGTGATGACGCTCTCGATCATGGGCGTCGCCACCGTGCTGATCGGCGCCGTGCCCACCTATGCGCAGATCGGCCTGTGGGCGCCCACGCTGCTGCTCGTCCTGCGCATCGCGCAGGGCCTCGGCCTCGGCGGCGAATGGGGCGGCGCCGTGCTCATGGCGTTCGAGTACGCGCCCGAGGGCAAGCGCGGATTCTTTGCGAGCATTCCGCAGATCGGCCTCGCGATCGGGCTGTGCCTCGCGTCGGGCGTGGTCGCCGGGCTCTCCTCCACGCTCAGCAATGCGCAGTTTCTCGCCTGGGGCTGGCGCGTCGCGTTCTTCCTCTCGTTCGCGCTCGTGGCCATCGGCATGTACATTCGCCTGCGCGTGATGGAGACGCCCGAGTTCGAGCGCGTGAAGCAGGCCGGCGCCGAGATCCGCGTGCCGATTGCCGAGGTGCTCACCCGCTATCCCGGCAACGTGCTCGCGGGCATGGGCGCGCGCTTCATCGACGGCGTGTTCTTCAACGTGTTCGCGGTCTTCACGATCGCCTACCTCACGCAGACGCTCAAGATCCCGCGTACCGACGCGCTGCTCGCGGTCATGGCCGCCGCTTTCGTGATGATCTTCGCGATTCCGTTTTTTGGCCGGCTCTCGGATCGCATCGGCCGCGCGCGCATTTACTTCTGGGGATCGCTGCTCACGGGCTTCTCGTCGTTCTTCGGCTTCTGGCTCATGAAGCATAGCGGCGGCGAACCGCTGCTCGTCTGGATCGCGGTGATCATTCCGCTCGGTATCGTCTATGCGTCGGTGTATGGGCCCGAGGCGGCGCTCTTCGCGGAGCTGTTCGACGCCAATGTGCGCTATTCGGGGATTTCGTTCGTGTATCAGTTCTCGGGGATCTTCGCGAGCGGCATCAGCCCGATCATGGCCACCTGGCTTTTGCAGCGCAACGGCGGCGATCCGTGGCTCATCTGTGTCTATACACTGTGCGCGGGTCTCATCAGCGCGCTTTCGGCGGCGTGGGTGGGGCGCAAGCAGGGCGCGCGGCGTGTGGCGATGGGTGGGGTGCGATAACAGGTACCGGCAGAGGTGCCGGCAAATATGGCGTGACTCGCGCAAAAGCACCGCATATGCGGTGCTTTCTCACTTCTTGCTCGGGGAAATGCCGTGTTCCTTCAGGATGGAACGTAGCCGCCTGTTGTCGAGGTAGAGGGAAATCAGTGCGATGAGCGTCACCGCGGGGAAAAACCATTCGCCCGAGTAATGCAGAACGGCCCAGGCCGCTGCCGCACAAGCGATCGCTGCGAGCAGCAACGAGGCTTTGTCGAGAACCGTGCTCATGCCGCCATCCTCTGGGCGGCCAACGCAGCATAGCCCCGACGGCGCGGGAGATCCACCACCACTTCGGGGTGAAGATCCAGGAAGACATACATTTGCGGGGGAATATCGATGTGTCGACGTGCCGCCCAAGTCCGAACTTTTGAAGAGCTCAGTTTTGCGGGCGATTTATCTTCGTCCGTGCAGATCATTGCGGCATCAGCCGCAACTATCAAACTTCCGATCACTGCTCCGACGTAAAACGAAGCCGACAGCGCGCCGACGATTCCCAACTGCTCCAGCCCGGTCGTAGCACCCATCATCTCCACAACGGTGGCTCTCGCACCGACTGCCTTCAATGCGTTGAGCATCGTTGCAAGATTACCCAGCGCGGCTTGGACGCTGCCGAAGAGGCTGTTCGGTGCAGGAAGTCCGAGCGCACTCATATTGTCAGTAAATGCCTTAGCAAAGTCGCCACAAGCCATCATCATCCTCATACGGTTGTTCGGGAGATGCAAACCGGGCCGATATTATCAGATGATTAAACGTCGATTCTTGTGAGTGATCAATCCGTGCGCCAGCGCGGATTCAAAGCTCGCGGTTGCACAGGCGCGCTCAATCCTGCGCAACCAAAAGGCACCCCTGTAGCCCCTCCCTCAATTTCACTTCGGTCTCCATATCGATAAATCCGACGAATACGAGCACGCCATCGTGCATCTCGTCCCCGTGCTCGCCGCTCGTCACCGCCGTCATGCGCAACCTCCGCGCCGCCACCTGACACACACGCGTGCTAACCCAGCCCTCGGCGTCGGCAACCCGCACGAACCCCTTCGCGCGCAAAACCGTGCGCGGCAGCGCCTTCAGCCACGCGCGCAAGCGCGCCTTGTCCAGCACTTCGGGCACCGCAATCGCCACGCTCGCGAACGCGGGAAATGCCGGCATCGTCAGCCCCAGGGGCCGGCGCTGCCAGCGCCCCGCATCGGCGAGCGCGCGCTGCTCCGGCACGCTGGCGTCGAACAGCAGCGCGAGCGGCACGCGTCCGTGATCGGCGGCCACGACGATGTCGGTGGGCGCGAGCGCGCGCACGTCCGCGACGGCCCGCTCGCGCGCGTCGGCTTCGATCAGGTCGAGCTTGGTGACGATCACCGCGCTCGCGCTGTCGATCTGCTGCTGCGCCATCGCGCCCACGAGCGGATCGGCGAGCGTATGCACGAGTTCGAGCGCGTCGGCGATCACGAGCACCGCGGTCAGGCGGAACGCGCCGTTGAGCAAGCCCACCTGCGCGATCTTCGCCGGGTCCGAGACGCCGCTCGCCTCGATCAGCAGCAGGTCCGGCCGCTCCTCGCGCGAGGCGACGCGCGAGAGCGCATCGACGAGCGCGCCGCCAATGGTGCAGCAGATGCAGCCGTTGTCGAGCTCGATCACGTCGTCGCTGCGCGCGCGCACGAGCCGCGCGTCGACGTTCACGGCGCCGAAGTCGTTGACGAGCACCGCAATGCGCTTGCCGTGCGGCGCTTCCAGCAGGCGGTTGACCACCGTGGTCTTGCCCGCGCCGAGATAGCCGCCGACCACGGCGAGGTCGATAGGCGCGCGATTCGGCGATGGCGCGGCGGCGGCTTTCATCGCGGCGCGCGCAGCACGCGTCCGCCGAGCACCGTGCCCCATACGGGCACGTCCTTCAGGCGCTCGGGCGCACAGGTGCTCGGGTCTTCGTCGAGCACCGCGAAATCGGCGAACTTGCCTACCTCGATGCTGCCGATCAGATGATCGAGTCGCAGCGTATACGCCGCGCCCAGCGTGATCGCATAAAGCGCCTCGTCCACGCTGAGCCGCTCGGCTTCGCCGAGCACGCGCCCAGAGGCCGTCTCGCGCCGCACCGCGCACCATGCCGTGAAGAGCGGGCTCAGCGCCGTGATGGGCGCATCCGAATGCAGCGCGTAGGGAATGCCGAGGCGCTGCGCCGAGCCGGCCGGGTCCATGCGGTTCGCGCGATCCGGGCCCATGGTCTGGCCATAATGCGCATCGCCCCAGTAGTAAATGTGATTCGCGAAGAAGTTCACGCACAGGCCTAGCGCGCGAATGCGCCGCAACTGCGCCGCGTCCGCCATCTGGCAGTGCTGCAGCGTATGCCGGTGATCGGGGCGCGGATGCCGCGCGAGGATCGTTGCGAGCGCATCGAGTACGACTTCGGTCGCTTCGTCGCCATTGGTGTGGATATGCAGTTGGAGCCCCGCGCAATGGTACGGCTCGAACACCTCGACCAGTTGCCCCGGCGGGATCAGCCACAGGCCGTTGGGTTGGCCGCCCGCGTAGCCGGGCCAGCGCACGCGCGCCGTGAAGCCCTGGATCGATCCGTCGACGATGAATTTCACCGGGCCAAAGCGCAGCTTGTCGGTGTTGCCCGCCATCGCCTCCAGCACGCCTTGTGCGCGCTGCGCGGGATTGCGCTGCGGCGCGAACGCGGGGACGATGCGCACCGGATAGTCGGGGTCGGCGGTCACGCTGTGCAAGGTCTGGTTGCCTGCGGGCGAGAGGTCGTTCACGAGATCGGTGGCCGTCGTCACGCCCGCGAGCTGCGCGACGCGGCCGAAATTCCAGACCGCGTGCGGCTTCTCGCTCGCGGCAATCGCGAGCTTGCCGCCGATCACCTGATAAATCGGGAACATCGCCGCGAACTCCTGAAGCTCGCCCGTCGGCTGGCCTTGCGCGTCGCGCGCGATGCCGTCGATGTCGGTGTCCTCGTCGATGCCGGCCAGTGCGAGCATCGCGCTGTTCACGTTCATCAAGTGCACGCTCGCATGCAGGATCGCGATGGGGCGGCTCGCCGAGACCGTGTCGAGCTCGCGCGTCGTAAGGCGCGACGCGCCGAAGTAGATCGGGTCGAAGCCCCAGGCGAGCAGCGGGCCGTCGTCGGTCATCGCGCGTTCGGCTTCGGCGAGGCGTGCCAGCACCGCGCCGAGCGTGCGCAGGCCGGGCCATAGCGTGCCGTCCGGGCCGCGCCGGTCGTAGTAGCCCACGTAAGCCGCGTCCCAGACGGCGCCTTCCATCAGGTGGCAGTGCGCTTCCACGAGCCCCGGCATCAGCACCTTGTCGCGCAGCGTCTCGTCCAGTGCATATGCACCGAGTTGCGCCTTCCACTGCGCGGCGTCCTCGTCCGTGCCCACTGCGAGAATGCGGCCGTCGCGCATGGCCACGTGCGTCGCGTGCGGCTGGCTCGGGTTCATCGTGAGGATGCGGCGCGCCGCGAAAACCGTGACTGGACCAGCGCTGCCTCCGGGCTGGCCAGACGGAATCGACGATGACGACGCGGAAGATGACGAGGACGGTGCGTGCGGATTCATTGAGAGGCTCAACTCCTTACGAATGGTGAACGGGGTCGTGCATGCCGTAGCGCCGCCCGGACGGGCGCGTCAGGATGTGCCCCATGAACACCACGAGCACGTTGACGCCGAGACACACGAGCCCCAGATTGATGCCGCCAAAGCCGATATGCAGCGCATAGCATACGATCGCGAGGCCCTGGCCGCAGACGATGCCGGCCGCCACCACGCCCCCACGCACGCGGCGCCGCGCGAGCAGGATCAGCATGCCGGGCAGGAACTGCGTGACGCCATAGTACGTCGTGTTGATGAGCGAGAGCATGAGATTGGGCGTGAGCAGCGTGGTGACGATCGACACCATGAGGTACGCGACGATCACGAACTTGGCGGTGCGCTTCTGGCGCGACTCGGGCAGGTTCGGCAAGAGGTTGCGCGTGACGATCGGCCCGATCGCGAGGCAGATGCCCGCGAGCACGAGCAGCCCCGAGAGCGCGGCGCCGGCGGCCACGAGACCGAGCAGCCAGTCGGGCAGCAAATGAACGGCCGCCGCGAAGAACGCGTCGTTGGGCGAGGCGAGCTTCAGGTTCGCGCTGATCGCATAGTACGAGGCCACCACGAGAAACGGATACATCAGCATATAAAGCGGCATCGCGATCTGCGTGCGGCGGATCGTGTTAGGCCCGCGCGCGGTGAAGAAGCCTTGCGCGGCGAACGGCATCATGTAGAAGCCTAGCGACTGGAACAGCATCGTGCTCATGGAGAAGCGCAGTTGCGGGGCCGTCATGGCGTTGCTCACGTGATGACTCGCAGTCTGGAACACCTCGTTCGCGCCGCCCGCCATCCACGCGGCCGCCACACCGGTGATGACGATCGCGAGCAGCATCAGGATGTCCTTGAGCACGGCGATCCACGCCGAGGCGCGCACGCCCGAAATGGCGATATAGGTGAAGGCGAGCGCCGCGCACACGAGGATCAGCCAGACGGGCTGAACATGCCAGCCGAGGCCCTTGAGCGCGGCGGCGAGGCCCGTGAACTGCAGCTCGCCCCAGGGAATCAGGAACAGGATCGATGAGCCCGCAACGATCAGTTCGAGCGCGCGGCTGCGGTAGTGGCCCTTGAAGAGATCCGCCTGCGTGATGGCGTTATGCAGCTTGCCCGCTTCCCAGATGCGCGGGCCGATGAAATAGCCCAGCGGATAGGCAAGCAGGATATAGCCGAGGAACCAGACCCCGTAGGTCGGCCCCTTCGCATAGATGCCGCCCGGAAAGCCGACCATCGTGCCGATGCTGTAGATCTCCCCGGCCGTGAGGAAGAACACGAGCGCGACGCCGAACTGGCGCGAGGCCACGAAGAAGTCGTGCACGCTCTGCTTGCCGTGGCCGCGCCGCGAACGGATGGCCAGGTACAGCGAAAACGCGATCAGCAGCGAGAAGACGAGAGTGGACATGCGCGGCTCTCCGCAAGGGCGACGATGAAATGGGCGACGCGATGATGGCAAGCGGCCGGGCCGCCGCGCCGGTCACCGCCGGTTTGCGCGGGCGGCCGGCTCGCCCCGCCCTGGAACGGCAGATAGCGGTCAGGACATGACATAGCGCCGCCCCGAAGGCCGCATCAGGATGTGCCCCGCGAATACCACGAGCACGTTGACGCCGAGGCACACGAGCCCCAGATTGATGCCGCCGAAATCGATATGCTGGGCATAGCACGCGATCGCGAGCCCCTGTCCGCAGACGATGCCGGCCGCCACCACGCCCCCGCGCACGCGGCGCCGCGCGAGCAGGATCAGCATGCCGGGCAGGAACTGCGTGACGCCGTAGAGCGTCGTGTTGATGAGCGAGAGCATCAAGTTCGGCGTGAGCAGCGTGGTGAGGATCGACACCAGCAGATACGCGACGATCACGAACTTGGCGGTACGCTTCTGGCGCGACTCGGGCAGGTTCGGCATGAGGTTGCGCGTGACGATCGGCCCGATTGCGAGGCAGATGCCCGCGAGCACGAGCAGCCCCGAGAGCGCGGCGCCCGCGGCGACGAGACCGAGCAGCCAGTCGGGCAGCAAATGAACGGCCGCCGCGAAGAACGCGTCGTTGGGCGAGGCGAGCTTCAGGTTCGCGCTGATCGCGTAGTACGCGGCCACCACGAGAAACGGGTACATCAGCATATAGAGCGGCATCGCGATCTGCGTGCGGCGGATCGTGTTCGGCCCACGCGCGGTGAAGAAGCCCTGCGCGGCGAACGGCATCATATGGAAGCCGAGCGACTGGAACACGATCGTGCTCATGGAGAAACGCAGTTGCGAGGACGTCATGGCGTTGCTCACGTGATGGCTCGCGGCCTGAAACACCTCGTGCGCACCGCCCGCCTTCCACGCGGCCGCCACACCGGTGATGACGATGGCGAGCAGCATCAGGATGTCCTTGAGCACGGCGATCCAGGCCGAAGCGCGCACGCCCGAAATGGCGATATAGGTGAAGGCGAGCGCCGCGCACACGACGATCAGCCAGACCGGATCGACGTGCCAGCCGAGGCCCTTGAGCGCCGCGGCGAGTCCCGTGAACTGCAGTTCGCCCCAAGGGATCAGGAACAGGATGGCTGAGCCCGCAACGATCAGCTCGAGCGCGCGGCTGTGGTAGTGGCCCTTGAACAGGTCCGCCTGCGTGATCGCGTTATGCTGCTTGCCCGCTTCCCAGATGCGCGGGCCGATGAAATAGCCGATGGGATAGGCCAGCAGGATATAGCCGAGAAACCACACGCCATACGTGGGCCCTTTCGCATAGATCGCGCCCGGAAAGCCGACCATCGTGCCGATGCTGTAGATCTCCCCCGCCGTGAGGAAGAACACGAGCGCGACGCCGAACTGGCGCGAGGCCACGAAGAAGTCGTGCATGCTCTGCTTGCCGTGGCCGCGCCGGGAGCGGATGGCCAGGTACAGCGAAAGCGCGATCAGCAGCGAGAAGACGAGAGTGGACATTCGCGGCGCTCCACAATGCAGACGACGAGGACAGGCGGCGGTACGCGAGCGGCTGCGCCACCGCGCGGTTCGGCGCGGGTTCGGGCTAAAGCCGGCTGGTCAAGCCTCGTTCGCGTAGCGGTGCCGGTCGAAGCAGTGCCAGCAGACGAAGAGGCAAGCGGAGGTCAGCAGGAACCACGCGAAGATCCACGCGTAGATGAAGGGCACGCCGAAGACATAGCTGTTCTGCGCGGCCACCCAGGGCAGCATGCCGACGACGCCCAGATAAGGCAGGCCGATTCCGATCAGATATTTGAGCATCGCTGTCTCCTGTCCCATGCAAAGCCGATGTTTTCGATTGACTGCCGGCGGCGGGGCCTCGTACGCCAGCCACGCACCGCGATCGTCTTATTGGTCGAATCGAGTATCGGCGGACAAAAGCACACGGGGTTAGTACCAGATGCGCACATTCGTTGAGTCCAATTCCCACTTCCCGATTGGCGATTCGGCCCCTGCACAGCTTCCCGGGCGATAGCTGACATAATGAAGCCCACCCCTCCCCACCCCAAGGAGCCACTGTGAGCCAATCCGCAACCTCGTCCACACCCAATCCGGTACGCCGCGTCGCGTTTCTGGGTCTCGGCGTGATGGGCTATCCGATGGCCGGCCATCTCGCGAAGGCCGGGCTCGACGTGACCGTCTACAACCGCACCGCCGCCAAGGCCGCGCAATGGGTCGCCGAATACGGTGGACGCTCGGCGCCGACGCCGCGCGAAGCGGCCCAGGGCGCCGAGCTGGTGCTCGCGTGCGTCGGCAACGACGACGACCTGCGCAGCATCGCGCTCGGCCCGGACGGCGCCTTCGCGGGCATGGCGCGCGACACGGTGTTCGTCGACCACACGACCGCCTCGGCCAACGTCGCACGCGAGCTCTCGGCAAGCGCCGCGCCGCTC
The DNA here is from genome assembly GCF_905220245.1 of Paraburkholderia sp. J63. NCBI lineage: Bacteria > Pseudomonadati > Pseudomonadota > Betaproteobacteria > Burkholderiales > Burkholderiaceae > Paraburkholderia > Paraburkholderia sp. J63. The sequence continues at coordinate 109,064 of NZ_CAJMZF010000022.1, forward strand.
GGCCTGCACTTCATCGACGCGCCGGTCTCGGGCGGCCAGTCGGGCGCCCAGAACGGCAAGCTCACGATCATGTGCGGCGGCGACGCCGCGAGCTTTGCGCGCGCCGAGGCCACGCTCGCCCACTACGCGGCGGCCGTCACGCTGATCGGCGCGGCGGGCGCGGGCCAGCTCGCGAAGATGGTCAACCAGATCGCCGTCGCCGGCGTGGTTCAGGGCTTGGCCGAGGCGATCAACTTCGGCGAGCGCGCGGGCCTCGACATGGCGGTCGTGCTCGACGTGATCGGCAAGGGCGCCGCGGCGAGCTGGCAGATGGACAACCGCGGCCAGACGATGATGGCCGGCAAGTTCGACTACGGTTTCGCCGTGGACTGGATGCGCAAGGACCTCGGCTTCTGTCTGGACGAGGCGAAGCGCAACGGCGCGGCGCTGCCGGTCACGGCGCTCATCGACCAGTTCTATGGCGACGTGCAGCGCCTCGGCGGCAGCCGCTTCGATACGTCGAGCCTGATCTGGCGCCTGCGCAAGCTCGACGGCGGTTCATAACCCTCAGCGCCACCACCGCAGCGGCCGCCGCAAGGTATGCCGCTCGAGCCGCACCGTGGGCATCGAATCGAGGAACGCGAAGGCGCCGGCATCGGCCGTGCCCATGCGCCGCTCGCGCTCCTCGTCGGCTTCGACCGTGCGGCTCGTATCGATGAAGAGCGCCGCGACGATACCGAGCGCGAGCAGCCCCGCCGAGATCGTGAACGGCACGTTATAGCTGCCGGTGCGCTCGATCAGGTAGCCGAACACGACAGGCGAGACCATGCCCGCGATGCCGAAGCCCGTGTTCATCATGCCGCCCGCCGTGCCCGCGTACTTGCCTGCGATGTCGAGCGGCAGCGTCCAGAGCACCGGATTCGTGATCTCGAGGAAGAAGAACGAGGCGGAGAGAAAGATCACCGCGTTGATCGGGTTGGTGGCGGACACCATCGGCAGCAGGAACGCGAGCGAGCCGCCCATGCCCGTCACGAGCACCGAGCAGCGCGCAAAGCGCAGGCGGCCCGTCCACTTGAAGAGCCGGTCCGAGACCACGCCGCCCAGCGTGTCGCCCACCACGCCCGCGAGCAGCGGCAGCGCCGTGAACAGCGCGAGGTGCTTGAGGTCGAAGCCGCGCGACTCCTTGAGATACGAAGGCAGCCAGGTCAGATAGACCCACAGCAGCCAGCCATAGCAGAAGTCGACGAAGGTGACGAGCCACATGCGCCGCACGAGCTTGCGCCACGGCGTGGGCATGCGCTTCGCGCGTTCGCAGTCGCCGCGCCGGTAGCCGATCTCGGCGGTCTCCTCGGGCGTGACGCGCCGGTTCTGCTCGGGCGAATTAGTGAATATGCACAGATAGAGCACCGTCCACGCGAGGCTCGCGATGCCGAGCAGGATGAACGCGTCGCGCCAGCCGCCCGCGACCACCACGGCAAGCACGAGCGGCGGCGTAACGGCGCCGCCCAGACGCGCGAAGCTGTGCGTGATGCCCTGCGCGAAGCCGCGCTCGCCCACGGGCATCCAGTAGGTGAAGGCGCGCGTCGCGGTGGGGAACGCCCCGCCCTCGCCCACGCCCAGCGCGAAGCGCAGCAGCACCAGCATGCCGACGCCGCCCGCAAAGCCCGTCGCGAGCGTCGCCGCGCCCCAGATCAGCGAGAGCACGGTGAGCACGAGCTTGGGACCGTACTTGTCCGAGAGCCAGCCGCCGATGATCTGCATGGCCGCGTACGGATACGCGAACGCCGAAAACACGAGGCCGAGCTGCACCGTGGTGAGGCCCATTTCGTGGCGGATCAGCGGCCCGGCGACGGCGATGTTCACGCGATCGATGTACGAGATGAAATACATCAGACACATGACCGCCAGAATGATATGGCGCGTCTTCACGCGCTGTGCGTGCTGTTTCATGTTGTCTCCATCCAATGTCTTTTGTGTGCTTTGCAACTCGCTTCACAACCCATTTCACAACCCCGGCGGCTTTGCCGGGGCAAGCTGCCACCACGGAACGACGACGCCCCTCATCCGCTCGCGGGCGCCACGAGCTTGAGCCGCTGAACCTTGCCCGAGGGACCGCGCGGCAGCTCGCTCACGAAGCGGAATTCCCTCGGCGTCTTGTAGCGGCCCAGCTCGCGCAGGCAATGCGCGCGCAGCTCGGCCGCATCGGGCTCACCTGGCCAGTGGTCCTCGCGCGGCACCACGAACGCGACGATCTCCTGGCCGTAGGCGGGGTCGGGTACGCCAACGGCCGCCGCGTCGAGCACGCCCGGATGGCGCAGCAGCGCCTCGTCGATCTCGCGCGGCGCGATGTTCTCGCCGCCCTTGATGATCAGTTCCTTCGAGCGGCCGTTGATGTAGAAATAGCCCTCGTCGTCGCAATAGCCGAGGTCGCCCGTGCGCAGCCAGCCATCGGCGGTGAACGCTTTCGCGGTGTCGTCGTGGCGCTTGTAGTAGCCGCGCATGATCTGGCTGCCGCGCAGCACGATCTCGCCGCACTGGTTCGGCGCGCACTCGCGCCCGTCACGGTCGATCACGCGCGCCTCGCTGCCCGAAGGCAAGCCGATGCTGCCGACCCTGCGCCGCGACATATCGTAGGGATTACTGAATACTGGCGCGGCGGTCTCGGTCATCCCCATGGTCTCGATCACGCCGATCCCGAAGCGCGCCTCGAACGCGCGGTGGTGGTCGGCGGGCAGCGCGGCCGATGCGCTGCGGCAGAACTTGAGCGCGGAGAGATCGAGCCCGTTCGGCTCGTCGCCGTTGAGCAGATAGGCGACGATCGTCGGCACTACGTTGATCCACGTGCAGCCGTACCGTGCTGCGTCGCGCCAGAACGTGCTGGCCGAGAAGCGCGGCGTCAGCACGACCGAGCCCGCATGAAAGAGCGGCGCGAGCAAGGTCACCACGAGGCCGTTGATGTGATAGAGCGGCAACGAAGCGAGCACGCGGTCCTCGGCGCCCAGGCGATGCTCGGCGCTGATGTTGCGCGCGTTCGCGTAGAGGTTCCCGTGGCTCAGCAGTACGCCCTTGGGCGCGCCGGTCGTGCCGGACGTGTACATCAGCAGCGCGATGTCGGTGACTGCTGCGGTGACTTCGGCGGTCACTTCGGCCCGCGCGGGTGCTTCCTCGGCGTCCTGGCCCGCGCCAGACCATGCAGACGCGACGCCCGCAGCCGCCGCCACCGCTTCCAGCGCGGGCAGTACCGGCGACCCGGGCAACGAAGGCAACTGGGGCAGCGCGATGGCGTCCGGCTCCGTGCCCACGAGCGCGATATCGCGCGTCATGCCCTGCTCGCGCAGGGCGGCGATCGCCGCCGAAAGCGCGCCGCTCGTCTGCGCGCTCGCGAAGATCATCCGCGAATCCGAGTGCTCGACGATATAGGCGAGCTGGGATGGCTGGCACAGCAGGTTCAGCGGATGCGCGATCAAGCCGCTATACATCGCGCCGAGCAGCAGCGTGGCCGTCTGGATGCCGTTGCCCATCATGACCGACACCACGTCACCGGGTTTCAGGCCCGCGTCGCGAAAGCGGGTTTCGAGCACGCGGCAGCGCTTGAGCAACTCGCCGAACGTGAGCGTGGCGTTCGCGGTGTCTGCGTTGCCACCCTCATCGCCTTCGTCGGGCGCCGCGAGCAGGAAGGGCTTGTCGGGGTATTGCGCGGCGCGCGTCTCGATCAGCGCGCGGATCGTCTCGGGCACGCTCATTGGCCGAACCTCCGGAAATAGTCGCCGAGCAGCGCGTCGACCTCGGGCACGCGCTCCTCGATCGGATACGCCACGCGCGTGATGTTCAAATACTGGCGAAAACCGAGGTTGTCCGAAAAGTTGTTGCGCCCCCACGTCCCGCAGCCCATCGAGAGCGAGAACGGCAGGCCGTTGTCGAAGTTGCCGCCCGTCGCGAAGCAGTGCGCCTGATTGACGATCACGCGCGCCACCGGCAGCGTCGAGCCCAGCGTCACGGCCTCGTCGTGCTCGCCTCGCGCGCCCGTGTGCAGTCCCACAGAGTGGCCCGCGCCCATGTACGCATAGAGCTTGCGCACGATGGCCGCGGCAGCGTCCAGATCGCGCGCGCGGTAGACCGTGAGCACGGGCGAGAGCTTTTCGCCCGAAAACGGATGGCTCGCGCCGAAGCCGCTTTCCTCGACCATCAGGAATGCGGGCTCGTCCGCCGCTACGTCATCAAGGCCCGCGATGCTCGCGATCTGCGCAGCCGATTTTGCAGTGCAGCGCGCGGCGAGCTTGCCGTCGCTCCACATCGCCGCCTGCAATTGCGCCTTCTGCCGCGCGTCGAGCAGCACGCCGCCGCAGGCGGCCAGCTCGCGCAGCATGGCGTCGTAGACCGCGTCCTCGATCACGACGCTGTTCTCCGACGAACAGCTCGTCGCGTTGTCGAAAGTCTTGGACGCCGCGATCTTGTGCGCCGCATCGCGAAGGTTCGCCGTGCGCGTGACGATCGACGCCACGTTGCCCGCGCCCACGCCGAAGGCCGGCGTGCCGCTCGTGTAGGCCATGCGCACATTCGCCTGCGAGCCCGTGGCGACCACCAGATCGGCCTCGCGCATGAGCGCGGCCGTCGCGGCCTTGCTCACCGGCGCGGGCAGCATCTGCACGAGCGCCGGGTCGAGCCCCGCCTTCGCGAACTGCGCGTGGATGAATTCGATCAGGAGCGCGCAGGAGTCATAGCCCTTCGGCGAGGGCGCGACGATCACCGCATTGCCGCATTTGAGCGCGTTGACGATCTTGTTGGCCGGCGTGGCGGCCGGATTCGTCGAGGGCGTGATGGCCGCCACCACGCCCACCGCGCGCGCGATCTCGACGATCCCTCGGGACTCGTCGCGCGCGATCACGCCGCAAGTCTTCTGGCCGTGCAGGTCGCGCAGCAGCCCCAGCGTCTTGCGGTAATTTTTGCGGAACTTGTCGTCGGCGTTGCCGAGGCCCGTGTCGCGCACCGCCTGCTCCGCGAGCTGCCGATTGCGCGTGGGCTCCATGATCGCCCACGCGGCGGCGGCCGCGGCGGTGTCTAGCGTCTCCTGGCCCGCGAACTCGAACGCCTGCTGCGCGGCGCGCGAGCGCGCGACGAGGCTCGCGATCTGCGCCTCGGCCTCCGGCGCTGCGGATTCGCGCGCGGCGCCGGCGGCTATGGTGTCCCTGACATTCATCGGCTGCACTCCCGGTCTGAAAATTTGGCTGTTGTGCCAATCTATGCAGCGGCGCGCGCCTGCGAGTCCCGTTTCCCGCGCATTCGCGAACTCCCGCCAATGGCGCAGCGGAAAATGCAAATTTCGGGACTTTCCATAGTCCCGAAAAATGCGTCGCGCGATGCACAATAGCGGCACGCAGTACTGCAAATCATTCGGCGCACCTCGCGCCTGCCGACTTGCATGGGATGGGAGTTTGCGTGTCGACCTCGAATCAATCGAATGCCGCCGCCGTGCGCGCGTTTCGCGTGCTGGAGACGCTTGCCCAGGCGGGCCAGCCTTTATCGATGATGGATCTCGTCCAGGCGCTCGATCTGCCCAAGCAGACCGTGCACCGGATCCTCGCGCAGCTCACCGACGCCTGGCTCGTCACGCGCGGCGCCAACGACAAGCTCTACGAATGCTCGGCGCGCGTGCGCATGATGGCCGTGAACGTGCTGATGCACGCCGGGCCCGCGGCGGCGCGGCACGTGCTGCTCGAAGCGCTCGTCGAGAAGATCGGCGAGACCTGCAATCTCACGATGCTCGCGGGCAACGACGTGGTCTACGTGGACCGCGTGGAGACCGAATGGCCGCTGCGCATGCATCTGCAGCCGGGCTCGCACGTGCCGCTGCACTGCTCCGCGAGCGGCAAGCTGCTGCTGAGCTTTCTGCCCAAGGAGCGCCGCGAGCGCATGATCGAGACGCTGCCGCTGCGCGCGCATTCGGAGCGCACGATCACAGACCGTGACGCACTGCGCAAGGAACTCGCGGCCACGCGCCGCCGCCAGCTCGCGATCAATAATCAGGAGCACTTACAGGGCTTGATCGCGATTGCGGTGCCGGTGATGCTCGACCGCAACCGCGCGTGCGCGGCGATCGCCGTGCAGGCGCCGGTCGGGCGCGTCACGCTCGACGACCTGCTCGCGTTCGTGCCCGATCTGCGGCACGCGGCCGAGGAAACCGCAAAAACGTTCAGCACGTGAAGGCGCCCGCGAAGCAATAACGCTGCGGCGGCGCACTTTGGATGTTTCGTACGCCGCCGCAGCCACCGAGCTCATCGCTTCATTCGCAAATCAAACCCGCCCTTTCCACGGCACAGCCACTCGCTCGATATAGCGCATCAGCATGTCGAAGCACAGCGCGAAGAACCCGATCACGATGATGCCCATGATGACGACGTCGCTCGACAGGAACTCGGCGGCGTTGAGCACCATGAAGCCGAGGCCGCTCGTGGACGCGACCATTTCCGCGGCCACCAGCGTCGTCCAGCCCACGCCGATGCCGATGCGCATTCCCGTGAAGATTTCCGGCATCGCCGACTTCAGGATCACGTGCCAGACCACCTGGGTGCGCGTGGCGCCCATCGAGTAGGCCGCGTGAATCTGCTCGATCGAGACCGAGCGCACGCCGGCGCGCGCGGCAATCGCGAGCGGCGCGAAGATCGCCAGATAGATCAGCAGGATCTTCGAGAACTCGCCGATGCCGAACCAGATGATGATGAGCGGCAGATACGCGAGCGGCGGCAGCGGACGATAGAACTCGATGGGCGGATCGAATATGCCGCGCGCGAAGCGCGAGACGCCCATCATCACGCCCACCGGAATCGCGGTCACGCAGGCGAGCGCGAACGCGCCGAACACGCGCAGCAAGCTGATGCCCGTATGCTGCGCGAGCGTCGAATTCGCGAAGCCCTCGGTCGCGACCAGAATGAACTTGTTGTAGACGGCCAGCGGCGAAGGCAGGAACAACGGCTTGACCCAATGCCAGTACGTGGCCGCGAACCAGAGGCCGAGCAGCGCCGCGATGGTCACGAGGCTCGTCAGCGCACTGCTGCCGTGGCCCGGCACGCCGAATGTGTCGCCGGGCCGCACGGGGCGCTTGGCGAGCAGGCGCGGCCGGCGCCCCGGTTTGCGCGGCGGCTGGTACGTGTCGCCCGCTTCTCCCGACTGGGCGTGCATGACGTGAAGCGATTTCAGACTAGCCATGAGAGACCTCGGCTTCGGCGTCGTGCATTCTCTCGTCGCCGTAAATGATGCTGAGCACGCGCTCGCGCATCTCGATGAAATCGGGGCTGGACTTGATCGCGCGCGCGTCGCGCGTGGCGAGAAAGCGCCGGTTGAAATCCAGCTCGTAGGTATGCGTGATGCGGCCCGGGCGCGGCGACATGACGATCAGCCGGCTCGCGAGGAACAGCGCCTCCTCCACGCTGTGGGTAATGAAGAAGAACATCTTGCTGGTGTTGCGCCAGACGTCGAGCAGCAGCTCCTGGATGGTCTCGCGCGTGAGCGCGTCGAGCGCGGCCATGGGCTCGTCCATCAGCAGCATGGCCGGATCGCAGGTGAGCGCGCGGGCAATGCCCACGCGCTGCTGCATACCGCCCGAGAGCTGGTAGATCATGTGCTTCTGGAAGTCCTGCAAGCCCACGAGCGCGAGATTGCGCACGGCGATTTCGTGGCGCTTAGCCTTGCCAACGCCCTGCAGCTTCAGCCCGAACTCCACGTTGTCGATCACGTTCAGCCAGGGCAGCAGCGCGTGCTTCTGGAACACGACGCCGCGGTCCGATCCGGGGCCCGCGATCGGCGCGCCGCCTAGCAGCAACTCGCCTTCACTGGGGGCGATGAAGCCCGCCATTAGCGAGAGCAGCGTGGTCTTTCCGCAGCCCGAGGCGCCGAGCGCCACGACGAAATCGCCCGAATGAATGGTCAGGTTGATACGGTCGAGCGCATGCACGGTCTGCCCGCGCGTGCGGCCCGGAAACATCACGCTCACGTCCTTGACGGTCATGGTTTCCATGTTCTCTCCTCGCTCTCTTCATTGAAGTGCCGCCGCACCGACGCACGGGCGGCGGCCCGCGTCGGGTTTATCGGAGCTTCATGGCGGCTTCGGCATAAGCGGGGGTCACGAACTTCGCATAGTCGGGCAGTGTGTCGCCGATCTGCTTCTGATTCTTCAGGAATGCTGACGTATCCTTGAGCGCGAACGCCGCGCGGCTCGTCTCGCCGCCGCCGAGCCATTGCGCCGAGGCCTGTTCCTGAATGGTCGGGAACGCGTAGAGCGAGAGCGAGCCCGGCACGTCGGCGGGCGTGCCGCCGATCATCTTCGCGATCGCGGCCGCCTGCGGCGAGGCCGCGGTCCACTGCGCCGCGTGTGCGCGGTACTGGGCGTCGGCGTCGGCAATCGCCCGCACGAGCTTCGCCATGAAGTCCTTATGCGCCTCGCCCCACTGGCGATCCACGGCAATGCCGTCGAACGTGGGCTTGCCGAGCTTCGAGAGGTCGCCCGAGGTGATGAGCACCTTGCCGCTCTTCTTGAGCTCCGCGAGCGCGGGGTCCCAGACATAGGCGGCGTCGATGTCGCCGCGGTCCCAGGCCGCCACGATCTGGTTCGGCTGCATGTTGAGGATCTTCACGCTGGACGGGTCGATGCCCCAATGCTGCAGTGCGAACATCGTGTGGTAGTGCGTGGTCGAGACGAAGGGCACGCCGATCGTCTTGCCCTTGAGGTCGGCCGGCCTGGCGATGCCCGAGCCGTTGCGCACGACCATTGCCTCGGCGTTATTGATGTTGTCGAGAATCCAGAACAGCTGCAGGTCCACGCCCTGGCTCACCGCGGCCGCCAGCGGGCTCGAGCCGATCACGCCGATCTTCACGTCGCCCGAGGCCATCGCGGTGGCCACTTTCGCGCCCGATTCGAATTGCCGCCAGTGGATCTTGTAGCCCGTGGCCTTTTCGATCGAGCCATCGGCAATGGCGACAACCCATGGATCCACGATCTGCTGGTAGGCAATGGTCACTTCCTTGTCCTGTGCCTGGGCAGGCTGGAACACGGCACAGCCTAGCGCGGCCAGTGCGAACGCCGTGGCGCAGCGCAACGCGCGGGCTAGCCGGTACGGCCATTGATGCAATCCGATGCGAGTCATTGTGGTCTCCAGATCCAGGGCGCCGCTATGGATGTGCACGCGGATCGTGCATCATCAGACGGATTCTTTTCGAATCGCCAGGCACGGCGTGAAATGAGTATCGACATACAAAAATCGGGCGCGTTAGTACCAGACGGTGACGATCGTTGAGTCCACGCGCCGCCCACCTGCACCGTTCGTGTGCACCTTCTGTCCTGGCCTGCCATGCACGCCTCGGGCGGACTTCACGCCCGCGCCTTCCCATTGTTTGGATTGCCGAACAATCCTCAGGACCACGGCTGAATAATGGCGGCGCGCGATGCTATCATCGGCGTCATTTCCCGGTTTGAACGACAGGATTCGCTTGCATGGATACGCAGAAGGTCGAGGCGCTCTGGATGCATCTGCACTGGCTCAATGTGCTCGCGGCGCAGGGCAGCTACACGGCGGCTGCGGCGCGCCTGGGCGTGAGCAAGGCGGCCATGAGCCAGCGCATTGCCGAGCTCGAGCGCGTGGCCGGCGTCGCGCTCGTGCAACGCACCACGCGCAGCGTGCGCTTCACCGAAGCAGGCCAGCGGCTCGTGGAGCAGACGCGCGAGGAATTCGAGCGCATCGCCACGAGCTTCGCGAGCGTGCGCGAGATGGCCGAGGTCCCGCGCGGCACCGTGCGCGTCACGGCGCCCGTCGCCTTCGCGCGCCAGCAGCTCGTGCCGCGTCTCGCGCAATTCGCGCGCGCGAACCCCGAGGTCCGCGTGCAGCTCGAACTCTCGGACCGGCTCACCTCGATCGCGAGCGAAGGCTTCGACCTCGCGATCCGCCATAGCGCGCAGGTGCCGGAAACGCACGTGGCGTGGAAGCTTTGCGACATCCGCTCGGTGATTGCCGCGACGCCCGCGTATCTGAAGAAGCACGGCACACCGAAGACGCCGGCCGACCTCGCGGCGCACGACTGCCTTTACTACCCGCGCACGACGGGCTCGGGCGTCTGGTCGTTCGAGAAGACGGGCCGCCGCGCCGCGCAGTCGCGCGTGAGCGTGACCGTGAACGGCCCGCTCGCGGCCAACAACAGCGAGGCCTTGCGCGATGCCGCGCTCGAGCATCTCGGCATCGCGCTGTTGCCCGACTTCAGCGCCCATTCGGCGTTGCAGGCGCGCAAGCTCGTCGTGCTGCTGGCCGACTGGCGGCCCGTGGGCGCGTTCGCCTCGCAATTGCACGTGGTACGCCCGTATGGCGTGCACGTTCCGCGCGCCGTCACGCGTTTCATCGAGTTTCTGCGGGAATCGTTCGAGGGCGGGTTTCCGCTCGAATGAGGATGGGGGGTGGGCTTCGCGAAGATCACGCGCGCCTGTATTTCCTCGCCGTCTCCGATGGCAGCTCGCCGAACATTCTCTTGTAGTCCTGAGCAAATCCGCCGAGGTGCAGGAAGCCCCATTTGATCGCGGCCGCCGTCACCGATTCGCCCAGCCGCAGCTCGCGGCGCACGTGATTGAGCCGGACCGCGCGCAGGTAAGCCACGGGATTCAGATTGAGCGCGTTCTGGAACGCGTACTGGATCGTGCGGCGGCTGACGCCAAGCTGCCCGCATAGCTCGGCAATCGAGAGCGGACAGGTCTCGGCCGCCTCGAGCCGCCGTTGCACTTCGGTCACGAGCGCGTAGTGGCTCGTTGGCGCGGCGGTGCGCGGCAGCAGTTCCACCGGCGTGGTCTCCACCGCCTCCGCCAGCACCGAGAGAATCGCGCCCTGCAACGGGCCCGCGCTGGCTCCCGCGGGGCCGCCCATCGACAGGCTCAGCGCATGGCCGAGCACCTTGCGCAGGCGCTCGGCGGTAAGCGCCGTCATGGGCACCACGGGCGTCATGCGGCTCTCGTGCAACGAGCCCGCGAAAGCGCGCAGCGATTCCGTCGGCAGACGGCTCACGTCGATCTCGACGTTCACCAGCAGATGTTGCTCGGGAGAGAAGAATTCGAAATCCGGGCCGCTCGAAAAAACGTGCAGGCTGTCACGCCCGCTTTTCTCGCCGCACATCCGTGCGTGGCCTTCGAGCTCCAGCGGCACCGCCACGGCAATCCTGCCCGCAGGCACCGCGCCGCGCTGCAGAATGACCTTGTCGAGCCGCTCGACCAGAATACGGACGCCGCCGAACGTGGCGATGGACGACGAGCCGTGAAAGCTCCCACTGGATATCTGCGTGTAGTCGAGATGCCAGTCTTCGAATACGCGCGCCTGCTGGTCGACATCGGTGAAGGCGCAATACGCGACCACGCCAGCCGCCTCATGGGCGCTCGTGTCCGATTCGAAGTCAAAAAACGAGGGGGCCATCATCCGTGCGCAACCGCTGGGTTATTCCGCTGGGTCACTCCTTTGAATCACTCGCAAATTCTAGCGGAAACCCCGAAAACGCAAAAAATATCGCCAATCCGCGCTGCGGACCGCCCCTTTGCCGAAATCCGATAGCGCGCACCCCGCCGCCGCATCTACCCTTCGCTGCGGCGCGCCGAAATGGTGCACGCCACAAGATGCTCACCGAGGCGCACGCCCCCAGCGGCGATCCCGAGCACTCACTCATGGCGCCTTGGCGATCCACCGAAAAGAGGATTACGAAATCATGACTTCACGAAACGAAGGCCGTCTGGCAGGCAAGGTTGCGATCGTCAGCGGTGGCGCGGGCGGATGCGGCGCCGCAGCGTCGGAGCTGTTCGCGCGCCAGGGCGCTCGGGTCGCCATCGTCGACCGCGACGGCTACGCGGCCGAATCGCTTGCCGCGCAGTTGCGCGACGAGGGACTGCAGGCGGCAGGCTTTGGCGCCGACGTGGCCAAAAAGGCCGAGGTTGCGAAAGCCGTCGCCGCCGCCGAAAAGCGGTTCGGCCCCACCGACGTGCTGTTCAATCATGCCGGCACGCTGATCGTGAAGCCGTTCCTCGAGATCGAGGAAGACGAATGGGACTGGCTCATGGCCGTCAACGTCAAGAGCATGTACCTGATGACGCAAGCCGTGCTGCCCCAGATGCTCGCCAAAGGCGCGGGCAGCATCGTCTGCACCTCGTCGATTTCGGCCGTGTGCGCAACGCCCGGCGAAGTGCTCTACGACACCACGAAAGGCGCGTGCCACATGTTCGCGCGCGCCATTGCGATCGAGTATCGCGATCGCGGCATCCGCTGCAATGCCATTGCGCCGGGCTTCATTCGCACCCAGCACGGCATTCGCGAAATCAACGACCTGCAGGCCATGGGCGTGGATATTTCCGAACCGGCCATCGCCCAGCAGCAAGGCCGCCTGTGCGAACCCTCTGAGGTGGCGGCGGCGGCGCTCTTTCTCGCCTCCGACGAATCGAGCTTCGTCAACGGCACCCATCTGTTCGTCGACAACGGCTTTTCCGCGCTCTGACGCCTCGGGGGAGACCCTTAGTTGCCGATATCCGATAGTGGAGAAAAAAACGGCAGCCTAGAGTGGGCACCTCATCCGAGCCGCCCGCGCAGCAGCGCCGGCCAACCTTCAGGAAGAAGCCGCCATGGACGTCGAAAATCGCAGCATCGAATTCATTCCGCACAGCGAACGCTACGGTACGCCGAAGCGGCTGTTCACCATCTGGTTCAGCGCGAACATGCAGGTCACCGCGCTCGTCGTGGGGACGCTCGGCATCGTCGCCGGCATGAGTCTGTTCTGGACCATGGTCGCGCTCGTGATCGGCAACGTGATCGGCACGATCTTCATGGCGGCCCATTCGGCGCAAGGCCCGCATCTGGGCATTCCGCAAATGATTCAAAGCCGCGCCCAGTTTGGCGTTTATGGGGCCGCGCTGCCGCTCGTGATCGTGACGCTCGCGTATGTGCTGTTCGTGGCCGCCGATGGCGTCGTGATGCGCGAATCGATGAAGGCGATCTACCCGATGACGGACAACGAGGCCATCATCGTGTTCGGCGCCCTCACGTTCATCATCAGCTATATCGGCTACGAGCTGATTCACCGTCTGGGCGCGGCGATGACCGTGCTCTCGTTCGTGGTGTTCGTCGCGGCCGCGGCACTCGTGTTCGGCTCCCACAACGTGCACGTGCCGCTGTTTGCGGCAAAGCACGGCTTCCAGGTCGGTGCGTTCAATCTGGTCGTGGCGCAGGCGGCGTCGTGGACGCTCGGCTTTGGGCCCTACGTGGCCGACTATTCGCGCTACCTTCCCGAGAACGTGCGCACCCGCGACACCTTCTGGTACACCTATCTCGGCGGCTTGCTGGGGTCGCTGGCCGTGATGGCGCTGGGCGCGGTGCTCGCGACGGTCACCACCTCGGTCGTCAACGATCCGGGCACCGCGATCGCCTCGCTGTTCGGCGCGTGGTCGCGTCCCGCGCTGATCGTGATCGTGCTCGGCGTACTGGTGTTCAACGTGCTGAGCCTCTATAGCGCCTATATGTCGTCGGTCACCATCTTCAGCGGCTTCCGCAAGATGACGCAGATTCGCCAATCGACGAAATTCCTCGTGCTGCTCGCGCTTTTCCTCGTGTCCACCTGGATTGCCATCGCCACCCAATACCACTTCAACGACTACTTCGCCGATATCCTGAACGCGCAGATCTACGTGCTGGTGCCCTGGAGCTCGATCAATCTGGTGGACTTCTATCTGGTGCGCCACGGCCGCTATAGCGTCGAAGACATCTACGACGCGCGCGGCCAGTACGGAACGTTCAACCTGAAGACGATCGCCATCTATTGCGCGGGCATCGCGAGCACGATTCCGTTCATGGATGTCTCGTTCTATCACAGTTATTTTGCCAGGCTCATTGGCGCCGATGTGAGCTGGATCCCCAGTCTGCTCGTTCCGGGCGTGCTCTACTACTTTGCGGCGTCGGCGCGCGCCTCGCGGCCCGCATCGACACTGCTGAGTCTCGACTGACCGGCAATCTTCGTTCGGGCTTTGCGGATCGGCTCCGGCTGGCCACAGCCCCCCCCCCATTTTTCACTCAATCTGGAATGACCATGTTCAAGCGAGCCGTCAGCACCCTGGAGAATATCGACCCCGACCTGTTCAG